>JBCCHQ010000153.1:0-15842 GCA_039028735.1 Planctomycetota bacterium
CTGCGGTGCCGGAAGTCGCAGCTGCGGGCACTGCGCCAGCCCCGGGCGTCGGGACGGCTGCCCCTGCGGCCTTCGGAGCGTTGTCCGCGCGCACGCAGCTGCAGGCAGAGCTGTTCACGAATCGCCTGGCCAAGCGCGCCCGGCATTTGCGCCGCTGGCCGACGCGGCAGGGGATTCACTGCTTTCGTCTGTACGACCGCGACATCCCGGAGGTGCCGCTACTCGTAGACCGCTACGGCGAACAGCTCTATATCGCCGAATACGAACGGCCTCACGAGCGGACCGCTGTCGAACACACGCTGTGGCTGGAGGAGATGACACGTGTCGCATGCGCAGTAACCGGCGTGCCGCGCGAGCGTGCTTTCTTGCGTCGGCGGCAGCGCATGCGGGGGAGTGATCAGTATCAGCGCAAGGGGGCCGACGGCAACGACGGGGGGGGCGGCAAGCCGCGAGTCCATCGACCGCCGGTCGATCACCCGGGACGCTGCGTCGTCGAAGAAGGTGGCCTACGCTTTCGTGTTGACCTTGGCACGTACGTCGACACCGGACTTTTTCTCGACCACCGCATCACTCGCGGGATGGTGCGTGATGAGGTTGCTGGCAAGCGTTTCTTGAACCTGTTTTGCTACTCGGGAGCGTTCACCGTCTATGCCGCGGCCGGCGGCGCAGCGGAAACGACGTCGGTCGACTTGTCGAGCAAGTACCTCGACTGGACCGCCGACAACATGGCTCTGAACGAGCTACTTGCCAGCCGGCACCGTCGCATTGCCGCCGACTGCATGCAGTTCCTCCGCGATCAGCCGCCAAGCCCAGCGTTCGATGTGGCCGTCGTCGATCCGCCCACCTTCTCCAACAGCAAGCAGCTCGATAGCGATTGGGACGTGCAGCGTCACCATGGCGAGCTCTTGGAGCTCTTGCTGCCGTTGATGAGCGATGGCGGCGTCATCTACTTCTCGACGAACTTCCGCAAGTTCAAATTCGAGTGGGAGGCACCCGAGGGGGTCGCCGTGCGCGAGATCAGCCAGCAGACAGTGCCTCCCGATTTTAGGAATCGCAAGATCCACCGTTGCTGGCGCATAGTCAAAGGCGGATGATGAACTGACACTCGAATCTGGAAGGGGAGCACGATGGATTGCCCACGTTGTGAGTTGGGGTTGGCGAAGACCGACTATGAGGGCGTTGCCGTCGACATGTGCAACGAGTGCCTCGGTGTTTGGCTCGACAATGGCGAGCTGCAGCTGATCCTCGACCTCGATCGTTTCCAGTTCTCGGCCGCGGAGAAGGCAGCGCTGTTGGACCCGAACCGGCACCTGCGCCCGGGCCCTACCGAACCCGCGGCGTGCCCACGCTGTGGCGAGACGATGCGGCAGCAGCACTACGACGCTGCCGTCCACCTGATCATCGATCAGTGCCGGAAGCACGGCGTCTGGTTGGACACCGGGGAGATCAAGCAGGTGCAGGCAATCTCCGAGCAATCGCAGGCCATTCACCGGATGCTGCTGCAAAAGCTCGGATTGCTGTAGCGCGAGTTCTTGGCGCTGCTGCGTAAGTCATACGCCGAGTTAGTGTTGCGGCGCAGGTGCCGGAGGCGTGGATTCCCTCGGGCGAGGTTGCCGGCTTCGCGAGTCACGAATACGATAGTTGGGTCTGGATGGGGGGCCGTGGGCTCCTCCAATCAAACCTGTGCCCAAGGTGCTCATGGAGGGCACTGCGCGTTGGATTGGCAGCGTGCCGAGCCGTCGCTTGCAGTGGTCGTGTGTGCAATTTTCGGGAGGGATGAAGACCTCCGTAGTTTTCTCAGAAAGAGAGGTTCTGCATGTCATGCAGAGTGCCCGCGCTGAAAGGCGCCCTCGTCGTTCTGTTTGCTTGTTTGTGTTTGGCCCAGCCTGCTCACGCGGACTGGGAGTTCATTCGCGGTGATGTCAACGACGATGGGTCGTACAACATCGCTGACCCGGTCTCGATTCTTGGCGTCCTGTTCCAGATGCAGCCCAACAACTGCGAGAACGCGATGGACTCCAACGATGACGATTCGGTCAACATCGCCGATGCGGTGCACTCGTTGACGGCACTGTTTGCGATGGGCCCGCAGCCCCCGGCGCCGCACCCGACTTGTGGTCAGGACGCCACCCCCGGGACGCTGACTTGTGTGGGACCGTTGAACACTTGCAACGAGATCGTTGCGACCTGTACCGACAACACAGGATGCGCCACTGGCGAGTACTGTATGAAGGCAGCTGGCGATTGTGCCGGCACCGGTACCTGCGCGACGATTCCAACGCTCTGCCCCGGCATCTTCCAGCCCGTGTGCGGTTGCGACGGCAACACTTACAACAACGACTGCGAAGCCGCGATGGCCGGCGTCAACGTCGACTTCTCGGGTACTTGCGTCGTTTCGTGCACCGACAACACGGCGTGCGCCGCGAACGAGTTCTGCGAGAAGGCGGTTGGCGACTGTGCCGGTACCGGTACCTGCGCGCCGATTCCCGCAACGTGCCCGCTGATCATCAACCCGGTCTGTGGCTGTGACGGCAACACCTACGACAACGACTGCCTCGCCAACCAAGCCGGCGTCAACGTCGACACGACCGGCGCCTGTGTCGCGACCTGCTTCAACAACGGTCAGTGCGCCGCCGGTGAGTTCTGTGACAAGACCGACGCCTGCTTCGGTCCGGGTATCTGTACCGTGCTGCCCGCGACCTGCCCGCTGGTCTTCGACCCGATCTGTGGCTGCGACGGCCAGACGTACGATAACGTCTGCTTGGCCAACCAGGCAGGGATCAACTACGACCTGGTGAACACCGTTCCGGGGCAAGGTTGTGCCGGTTGTTCCAGCAGCGCGCAGTGCGCCCCGGGAGAGTTCTGCGACAAGAGCGGTGGCACGCCGGCTCCGGGTTGCGGCACGATCGCCGGTACCTCGGCTGCCAACAACAACTGCAACGGCTTTGGCGACTGCCAGCCGATCTCGCCGATCTGCTGCTTCATTCTGTTCCAGGTCTGTGGTTGCGATGGCAACTCGTATTCGAATGCATGTGTAGCGAACGCAGCCGGCGTCAACGCGGCTTACCCGGCGCCGGGTGGCGTCTGCCCGTAGTCGTTCGTTCGAGTTGAATCCGGCAGTTCCTGTCGGTGAGAGCCAGGCTCCTCGCGAGGGGAGCCTGGCTTTTTTTGTGTCGGTAGCGGGCTCGTGGCTTGGGGAAAGGGGGAAAGGCGAAAGGCGAAAGGGAGAGGGAAAGGGAAAAGGGAAAAGGGAAAAGGAACTGGGAACTGGGAACTGGGAACTGGGAACTGGGAACTGGGAACTGGGTGCGGGAAGTGACGGGAACCGATCGCTGTGCTTTCGGTCCAGGTTGCAGCGCGAGTTCCCTCGCTCGCATTCGAAAGGGATCCCACTCGATGGACATGCTCGCCCGTCGCAACCTGGCTCGTTGGGTCTTTTGCTGCTGCCTGGTTTTCGCCTCGAGCGCTGCGGCGCAGTTGTCGCTCGTCGGGGAAGTGAAGGTGCCCTGTCACGGGGCGACCAACCCTGCGGCGCGCTTCAGTGGTGATGGGTGTTGGCTCGTGGTTGCGCATCGTCAGCACAAGGATACAGCGCGGCGCACTTGGAGTCGGCGTGGATTCACGTTGATCGATGCTCGAAAGGGGCAAGCGGTCCGCACAGAGAAGAAGGTCCGGATCGGTCGCAATCGTCCCGTCTTCAGCCGCAACAGCCAGTGGCTGGCTTGGTGCGAAGAAGAGCAGCCTGGGCGCGCGCCCGTGCGAAGGTTGGCGCCGGGTGCAGACCCGGCGACGAAGCCCAAGCGGTTCACCGTCAGCGCGGCGTTGTCACCGCGATCGTACCCAACGCTGACCGCCATTGCTGACGACGGGCAGCGGGTCGCGATCTTCGATCCGGGTCCATCTCGGGACAGGCAGCGGATCGTTGTCTACGATCTCAGCAAGGCTGTCGTCGAACATGTCATTGCGGACTTTCGCGAACCGTACATGGGCCTGCCGTCTTTTGAAGTTGTGCTGACCGATGGGTTCGTGCTCTCGCATACACGCCCGGACGGTGCCGCCAGTGGCGGGGCGTATCAGCTGGTCGTCACCGAGCTCACCGAGGGGACGAAGCGTGGCGTCTACGGTTCGTACGTCGCGAACTCGACGCCGCGGTTTGCGCTGTTGCGCGATGGGTGCACTTTGATCAATGGCACTGGAGGCTTCTGTATCGAAGAGGTAGACCTGCGTAGCGGCAAGAAGGTACAGTTGCTCGACGCGCGCGAAGCGCTCTACAGTCACTTCTTGGAAGTCACCGTCTGCCCCAACGAGCGCTTCGTTCTGGCATGGTCCCGCGAGCGGCGCCAAGTTGTTGGTTGGGATCGACAGGCGAAGAAGCGCTACGACATTCCGCTGGCTGAGCGTGGCACCGTGCTGGGAATCGATCGTTGCGAGCGGGTGCTACTGCACGCACAGCCAAAGGGGGTGTTGGCCGTTGACCTGAGCCCACCCCATGACTCTCGGTGGCTGCTGCGCGGCAAGTATCCGCTGGTGATCGTCGATCCGGCCGGGCAACACCTCGTCAGCGCCAGCAAGGAGCCGCCAGGTGCCGAGGCACGCTGGCGATTCGCGTGCTTCCAGTTGCCGCAGGGGCAGCAGCAGGACTGACGTTCCCCCGCAAGCGACAGGGTGCTATCCTCTCGGGTCGACCGATGATCGCAACTCGAGAAGGGAACACTGTAATGAATCGCGTATCGCATTGGATCACGGCTGTCGCTGTCTTGGCGTTGGTGGCCTGCAACGGTACTCCAGAGGTTGTTTCGGCACCTGTTCCGCACGTCGCCTCGAAGCCGGCAACGGACCCGTCGAGCGTTGCCACGAACTCGAACGCGGCGAACTCGAACGCAGCGAACACGAACGCGAATAACAACACGAGTGGCCACGAGCCGATCAACGACACGAATGTCGTTACAGAGTCGGTTGTCGTCAGCGACGGGGGCACCATCAAGGGGCGAGTGATGGGGCTTGGCGTGCCGCTGGAGAACTGGTTGATCCAGGTCTTCGAGTCCGGACAGCAGACCGTGACGAACGCGACGGGCCACTTCGAGATCAAGGACGTTCCTCCTGGAGAGCACCTCGTCAACGTGCTCGACGGCAAGATGTACGCGACCGGCGTGTTTTCGCTGCGGATCCTAACGGTCCCCGTGCGCCCCAACGAGGTCGTTCATCTCGACGTGGAGTTCGGCAACGGCCAGCCGATCAGCGGCACCGTGTTGGGCTTGGCTGCCGAGGAAGCGGCAATGATCTTGATCCGGCGCCCCGGTGGTCCCGCCCCCGAGGACGTCGATCCGTTCGATCGCGACATGCAGATCGAGGCATCGAAGTTCATTGCGGCCTATGGGGGCGTGAAGGCTGGAGAGACCGGGTTTCAGATGGTTGACGTCGAGCCGGGGACCTATTTCTTGGAAGTGATGTCGGTTACGCCGGTAGATCCCAACAACCCCACGCACCGGCTGATCCTGCATCGCGAAGAGATCACCGTCGACAAGACCCCGCTGACGTTCGACATCCAGCTGTAGCGACAAGCGGGTGCTACCGCTCGCGTGGCTTCTTACCGTAGGTCTCCCACCCCCAGGGGGGATCTGCGTCGATGTCGATCCCGAACTGGACCATCTCGGCGCCGACGTCGCGTGCAAACAACGCTGACAGTAGGCGGGCGTAGACGCGCAGACGCTCCGGCTTCTTCGCACGGTGCAGCGGGTAGTCGTGCTGACGCAGCGTCGCGAAGAAGTCGGGCCAGAAGTCCGATCCGTACTCTTGCGCGACACGGGCGAAGTAGACGTTCAAGATCCGAGCGAAAAACACGTTCCACGGGTACTTCTCGGGGTCCGGGTTCTGGTTGCCAGCGCGCCGATAGTCGGCATAGGTCGCCTCGAAGAGGCGATACTTGGGATCCCAATAGCGATCTGCGACGGCTCGCGGGACCAGGCGCCGGCAAGCCTCGACCTGCACGGCCACGCCCAGCGCTTCGTAGGTACCCCCGCAGCGGTACATTCCCTTGAAGCCATGCGACATCTCTTCGGTGTAGCCGACAAAGCCGCGCACGCTCTTCGTTCCCAACTTGCCGAAGCGCTCGAGCGCTTCCAGGTTGTAGCCAATCGTTGCCGCGCCGCTGATGCCGCCCCAGCCACGCGGGTGTCCGACGGGATAGTTCTCGATCGCGAAGCGAAATGGCGTATCGCGTCCGTAGAGTTCCTTGAACACGCCATAGGCACGTTCGAGAAAGCGCGCTGCGCGGCGCGCTAGTTTTGCGTGTTCCTTCGGCGCGAAGAACGATAGGTGCGCTTCCTCGATCACGACGCCGGGCGCCCCCAACGCGCGTTCATACTGCTGTAGCGACCCGACCGACTCGTAGCAGAGAGGTTGGTACGACGGGACCCCTCGCGCCGACAGGCGAAAGCCGGTGAACTGGATTTCACTGCGGCACTCGTCGAGGGCTCGAATCTCGATCGTGTGTTCGTGGCCGAGGCCCAGCCGGCAGTCGAACGAATCGACGTTCCATGTGTACGGTCGCCGTGCGCTGTCGAAGATGCGACTGCGTCCGACCAGCTTTCCGTCGACGAGCACTGCAAACCCATCAGGGCCTTGACTGCCACCGTTCCAGGCGATCGCGAGCGTCCGCTTGCTGCGCGGTTGATCGCGGAAACTCAGTTGGATCTTGCGGATTCCGAGCTCGTTGAAGTGACGCGGGAACAGGTCTCCTGCTTTTTCCACGTCGATTTGTACGAGGCCCTCGGTCACCGCTGGTCGGTCCTTCGAAGCCGCGGTACGGCGCAGTTCCCACCCCGGCGCTGCCCAGCAGGGCGCCGCAGTCAATGCTACGAGTAACCATGGCAGGGAGCTTCGGCACCGTTCTGACAGACAAAAAGCTGGCAGATGGCAAGCTGGTAGAAGCCAAGCGGGCATGTGCAACGCGTGTCTCCGTTCGTGTGGGACCACACTTCAGCTGAGGGGCTCACTTTTGGCAGACGTGCTGCTGGCAGTAGTGGTCACCGTAGTAGCGCAAGCCGAGTCCGCACGGATCGTACACTTCGCGCGCCCAGGTTGCCCCCTGGTACCTGCGGAGAAAGTAGCGTTGAGCCGGTGAGAGGCGCTGGAAGTGGAAGTAGCGTTCGGAGAGCTGCTGCCGGGCCTTGCGCTTCGAACCATCGCGTTCCAGTACCCAGAGGGCTGCCGCCAACCCGGTGCGATCGCTGCCGCCGCGGCAATGCACCAAGACTGGGGGCACGGCCTCTTGGAGCAGCTGCAGCAGCGAGCACAATTCGTGCTTGTGGGGGATCCTGCGGGCGCTCATGGACAGGTCGTGGTGGGTGACGCCTCGCTCCGCGCACGCCTGCCGCTGCGCTTCGTACCAGCGCTCCCCCGGATCCGCCCCACGGAGGTTGATCACGGTCCTGATGCCGTGGCGGTCGATCGCCTGGTGGAGCTGTCTCGAGGTGAGTTGCCCGGAGCGGTAGAAGTGGCCCGGCGCTACTTCGTGGAAGTTCGTGCAGCCCAGGACGGGCAGTGCGAAAAGGAAACTGAAGTAGCAGAATCTCAACCGGACTGACGTGCGTATACCATCGCTCATACACCCCCAAGCGTAGCAGTGGGTAGCGCCGAATGCCTGGGGAATCGCTGTGTCGCACAGACGAGGCGGTTCCCAGTGTCGGTAAGACCTCAGCGTGGCCCTGGAGGGGTTGGGCTTAGGTGTGCTGGCCTGGCTTGTCCGGGACCTTCGGGCCGGCTATACCTGTGCGGCCTCAGGAGCGCCTACCGCAGCGTCTCCTGGGTGTCGGAACCACGCGCGCCCCGCGAACTTGAACGAGCTCGAAGAGGAAGCGACCGAGATGTCTTCTACCTCGTCACAGCTACTGCGATCCCAGCCCCGTCGCTGGTGCCTGCTGCTGATCGGCGCCCTGGTCGTGAGTAGTCTCTGTGCGTGCTCGCCGCGCGGCTATCGCGTCGAGGCGGATCGGGTCGCCTACGACATCATTCGGGCGCAGTGGGAGCGAGCACTCGGTACCTCCGAACCGTTCTCGATCGAGCGCCCCGCCGATGCTTTGCGGCGGAAGCTACTCAAAGCGCAGGAGCTGCCGACCGCGGCGCCGGTGTCGCTGGGGAGTGAAGCACTCGACCCCATCGAGCAGTGGCCCGACGACGACTATCTGGCTGCAACGGATAACGTGCTGGCGTCGTCAACGGTGCCTGTCGACGGTTCGCCGGTGCAGCTGTCATTGCTGCAGGCGCTGCAGATCGGGGCCCGCAACAGTCGCGATTTCCAGAGCCAGAAGGAGGGCGTGTTCCAGGCTGCGCTCTCGTTGGACCTCGAACGCAATGCGTTCCGGGGAATCTGGAGTTTGGCGGCAAGCTCGGAGATCAGTCGCGATCTCGGTCTGGATCGCCCGCAATCTGCGGTGGACACCGCAGGGTCAGCCGGCGTGACGCGTGCGTTGCAAAGCGGCGCCACGTTCGCGCTCAGTCTCGGCGTCGATCTGATCAATCTGCTGACGCCCGACGAGTTGTCGGCCCGTGGGTTGGTGGGTGACGCGTCGATTTCGCTGCCTCTGTTGCGGGGGGCGGGACGGTTCGTTGTCACCGAACCACTGACCCAAGCCGAGCGGGATGTCGTCTACGCGATCTACGATTTCGAGCGCTTCAAGCGCAGTTTCGCCGTGCAGGTGGCGACCGACTATCTAGGCGTCCTCGAGCAGCTCGATCAAGTGCGCAACGCGGAAGACAACTACCGAAGCCTGATCTCGTCAACGCGCCGGGCCCGTCGCCTGGCCGAGTCGGGTCGCCTGCCCGAGATTCAAGTCGATCAGTCGGAACAGGACGAACTGCGGGCGCGCAACGGTTGGATCTCGACGCAGCAGAACTACGAGCGCACCCTCGATCGCTTCAAGACGTTGCTAGGACTACCGACCGATATGCAGTTGCGCCTCGATCGCGGTGAGCTGGATCGTTTGGCCGGCGCCAGCACGACGCCCGAGAAGGCAGGCGCGGCGACAGGCGATGATGAAGCTAGCGATGAGGCGACAGCCGACGCGCAGCCTGAGGTTGTCAGCGCCGACGCACCCATTGTTCTCGTGCAGCCCGGGCGTGAAGGAGCGGGGCCACTAGAATTGTCAGAAGATGTCGCCCTTGCGCTTGCGTTCGAGAACCGTTTGGACCTGCGAGTCGCGATCGGTCGCGTGGACGATGCGCAACGCGGTGTTGTCGTGGCGGCTGACGCCCTCCGCGCGGACGTGACGCTGTTGGGGAGCGCCAGCATGGGAGAGGGGCGTTCCGCGGGCTCCGCCGCGTCGTCGGATGCGGACCTCCGCGCGGACAAGGGACGCTACTCTGCGCTGCTGAGTGTCGACCTCCCGTTGGAGCGGACCGCCGAGCGCAACAGCTACCGCAACAGTTTGATCAACTTGGAACGGTCCGTGCGCGACGTGCAAGCGCTCGAGGATCAGATCAAGCTTGCGGTCCGGAACGATCTTCGAACCTTGCTGGAGGCCCGGGAGAGCCTGCGGATCCAGGAGCAGGCGGTTGCCATCGCTGGGCGCCGAGTGGCGAGTACTGGGCTGTTTCTCAGAGCTGGGAGAGCAGCCATTCGCGACGTTCTCGAAGCTCAGGAGGATCTCGTGGCCGCTCAGAACGCGCTCACATCCGCGCGGGTACAATATCGCGTCAGTGAGCTACAATTGCAGCGTGATCTCGACGTACTCGTCGTGAACGAGAATGGACTTTGGCGTGAGTACACGCCTGGAGGTGGACAGTGACGGCTGGCAAAGAATCGAGTGAAGCATCGTCTAGTGGCGACCGCGGTCGCAAGGCGGCGTACGTCGTCGTCGCGCTCCTCGTCGTGTTGCTGGTCGTGGCATTGACACGAGGTGCTGGTGACAACCGCGGTGACGAGCGCCCGTTCTTCGAGGCACGCAAAGGACCATTGACGATCAGCGTCGCCGAAGCCGGCACGCTGAAGGCCCGCGAGAACGTGATCATCAAGAGTCAAGTCTCGGGGCAGGCGACGATCATCTACCTCGTTGAAGAGGGCACGCCGGTCAAGGCTGGCGAGCTCTTGGTGGAGCTGGATACGAGCTCGCTCGAAGATCGACGTGTCGAGCAACAGATCAAGGTGCAGAACTCGGAGACGGCGTTCATTCGTGCGCGCGAGAATCTGGAAGTCGTCAAGAGTCAGGCCGCCAGCGACGATGCCCAAGCGACGCTCGAGCATCAGTTCGCGAAAGAGGACCTGACGCAGTATCGAGAAGGGGAGTACCCGAAGCAGCTCAAGGAAGCGGACGCCCAGATCACGCTGCAACAGCAAGAGCTAGAGAACGCCACCGAGAAGTTGACGTGGTCGGAACAGCTGCACAAAGAGCAGTACATCTCGCAGAGTGAACTGGAAACGGACCGTCTGTCGAAGAATCGCGCAGAGCTCGACTACGAGTTGGCGTTGACGTCGCGCGACCTGTTGAAGGACTACACCAACCAGCGGCGCCTCGCCGAACTCAACAGCAACATCGAGCAGACCGCTCGTGCTCTCGACCGGGTCAAGCTCAAGGGCAGCTCGGACGTGATTCAGGCCGAAGCCGACTTGCGCAACAAGCAAGCCGAGCACCGCCAACAACAGGCGAAGCTGGCCATGCTCGAAGAGCAGCTGGTACGAGCCAAGATCCATGCCCCCGTAGATGGGATGGTCGTCTACGCGACTTCGACGCGCGCGAGCTGGCGCGGCAACGACGAGCCGCTCGACGAAGGGCAGTCGGTCCGGGAACGGCAAGAGCTGATTCATCTCCCGAAGGCTGGTGCCGTGGTCGCCGAGATCAAGGTGCACGAGTCGAACCTCGACAAGATCGCGGTGGGGCAATCGGTACGGGTAACCGTCGACGCTCTTCCCGGGGCGGTGCTTGCCGGGAAAGTCTCGAAGATCGCGCCGCTTGCCGATGCATCAAGTCGCTGGATGAATCCAGACCTGAAGGTTTACCGCACTGAGATCGACCTCGTAGAGGCTCTCGACGAGTTGCGCACAGGCATGAGCTGCCGTGCAGAGATTATCGTTGCCGATTACCAGGATGCGATCTACGTCCCTGTGCAGTGCGTCGTGCGTCGCGGTGACGACACCGTTGTCTACGTCGAGGACGGGGACGAGGCGGCGCCGCGCGTCGTCGAGCTGGGGCTCGACAACAACCAGATGGCCTGCATTTTGAACGGGGTAACGGAGGGTGAGCGCGTGTTGCTGAATCCGCCGCTACAGGAGAGCGGCACCGATTCAAACATCGGGCGGCGGGAGGGGCCAGTAGCCAACGGGGCGCCCAGCGACCGCCCGCAGGGGACGGCGGGGCGTTCGGGCGGCCCGCCGCGCGGGGCGCAAGCGGGTTCGCGCGCATCCGGCCCAGGTTCGTCTGGAGCCAAGCAGCGCGGCGAGCGTCGTCGTGATGGTGGCGGTAGTGGTGGTCGGGGCGACCGCCAGCGGCGATCCGGTGGCACGGGCGGGGGCCAGCGACCGGGCAGCAATCGCTGATGTCGGCAGCGAGCGACGGCGGATCCGGAGCGGGGATTGCCGTTTTCGATGCAGTCAGCAAATTCTACGACGTAGGGGACTCCCGTGTCGAAGCGCTCAAGCAGGTCTCATTGGTGTTCGAGCGCGGCAGCTTCACAGCGATCATGGGGTCGAGCGGTTCCGGCAAGAGTACTCTGCTGAACCTGTTGGGTTGTCTCGATCGTCCCAGTGAAGGGGAGTACGTTCTCGAGGGGCAGCGCGTCGCGGACCTCGACGACGACGCGCTCAGTAACATCCGGTTGAGCTATCTCGGCTTCATCTTTCAGAGCTTCAACTTGATCCAGCAGCTGTCGGTGCAAGAGAACATAGAGGTTCCTTTGTACTATCTAGGCTGGGAGCCCGAGCGCAGCGCAGCCCGCGCTCGGGAGCTTGCCGCGATGGTTGGTCTCGAAGAGCGTTTGCAGCACCGTCCTTCCGAGTTGTCGGGCGGGCAACAACAGCGCGTAGCGATCGCGCGAGCTCTTGCCAACGACCCACAGGTGCTGCTCGCCGATGAGCCTACCGGGAACTTGGACAGTAAGACCGGGGCGCAGATCATGCAGATGCTCGAGGGCTTGAACCAAGACGGTAAGACGATCGTCATGGTCACGCATGAGCCAGACATCGCCGAACACGCCGGTCGCCAAGTGGTGATGAGCGACGGTCGGATCGAGAGTATTCAAGAATGAAGAACCACCGCGTAACGCGCAACGTGATGTTGGGCATCAAGAACCTGCTGCTGCACAAGCTCCGTTCTTTGCTGACGATGCTCGGGGTTGTCTTCGGAGTCGGCAGTGTCATCGCGATGCTTGCCGTGGGTGAGGGCGCCAGCAAGGAAGCGCTCGAAGAGATTCGCAAACTCGGCAGTCACAATATCATTTTGCACTCCCAGAAGCCGGTTGATGAAGTCAACGAGAACACACGTCGCCGCTTGAGTATCTACGGTCTTACCTACGACGACGAGGCGCGCATCCGAGCGACGTTCGATTCAGTCAAGCGCACGGTGCCCGTGAAGATCATTCGTCAGGACGGGCGCTTGAAGTCGCGGACGCTGGAGCTGCGCGTCGTCGCCACAACGCCGGACTGGTTCGATTTGGTCCCGCGCCCCGTGCTGGCCGGTCGAGTGTTGACCGAACGTGACATCCGAGCGCGATCCGATGCCGTCGTCATCACCGAGTACGGTGCGCGGCGTCTGCTGGCCACCGAGAACTCGATCGGATCGAACCTACGCTTGGGGGGGCAGTACTTCGAGGTCGTTGGCATTGTTCAGAGCGAGTCGGGGCAGTCCGGGGACCTACAGACGCCTGATCAAGAGGTCGATGCCTACATACCTCTGAATGTGGCGCGGGAGCGCTTCGGTGACACGATCACGCGGCGTTCCGCCGGCTCCCGGAGCCGCGAGCGTGTCGAGCTGCACCAGGTGATCGTCGAAGTCGACGACCATCTGGACGTACCAGCCACCGCGACTGGGATCGAAGCGATGCTGGAGCGCTTCCACAAGAACATCGACTTTCGCCTCAGCGTGCCTTTGGCGCTGCTGCGGCAGACGCAAGCGACGCAGCGGGTCTTCAATGTCGTGCTGGGGTCGATCGCAGCCATCAGTTTGCTGGTCGGCGGGATCGGCATCATGAACATCATGCTCGCTTCGGTGACCGAACGCACTCGCGAGATCGGCATTCGCCGTGCCATCGGCGCAAAGCGGCGGCAGATCGTCGGGCAATTCTTGATCGAGACGATCGTGTTGTCTACGGTCGGTGGACTGATCGGGATCCTGGCGGGTGTCGGGATCCCGTCGTTGATCACGTACTTCACCGAAATGCCGACCAGCATTCCGGTCTACGCGATCTTCCTGTCGGTCGGCATCAGCATGGGGGTCGGGATGCTCTTTGGCATCTATCCGGCGCTCCGCGCGGCGCGTCTCGATCCGATCGTAGCGCTGCGTCACGAGTAGCCGCGGCGTCTACGTTGCCCGTGCTGCGGCGCTGCTGCGCTGCTGCGGAATTGTGACGAGCATCTTCTCTCCGCGATCAACGCCCCTTAGAATCTGTGACTTCGTGAGGTTGTGAGCGTCGGCACCGTAATGCGCCAGGGAGACGACTGTGGGGATTTTCAACCGCGACTACTTGCAGGACGAACGCCCCTCCTGGGGAGGTGGCGGCGGTGGCGGTAAGGGCTTCTTTGCGTCGATGCCGCCGGCTGTGCGCTGGATTCTCGTTGCCAACATCGTCGTGATCGTGCTGCAGCTGTTCTGGTTGGAGCGCAATGCTTTCGGCGCCCAGATCTCGATACCGGAGGAGTGGCTCGCGCTCAGTGGCGAACGCGTATTCAGTGGGGAAGTCTGGCGACTAGTCACCAACGCGTTCTGCCACGATCGTCATGGTTTCTTCCACTTTCTGATCAATATGATGCTGCTGGTGTGGTTCGGCGGGGCGTTGGAGCGGATGTATGGCACGCGTGAGTTCGCCTGCTTCTACTTCGCAGCGGTGCTGTTTGCGAGTGCGATCTACCTTACGGTGGATTTCTTCACGGAAGGCAGCTCCCGTGCGATCGGGGCATCGGGGGCGGTGCTGGCGATCATGATGGTGTACGCGATGCACTACCCGCGGGAGCGCATCCTGTTGTTCTTCGTGATCCCAGTCGAGATTCGCTGGCTGGTCCTGATCGTCGTCATCGGTGACGCGGTGATGGGGCTTGTGACGCCGATTGCCAAGTCCGCACATCTGGGGGGGCTTGCATTCGGGTTTGCCTACAAGAGATTCGGCTGGCGCCTTTCCGGACTCTTGTTCGAAAAGACAAGCGGGTCGTCGCGGCGACGGGCGAAGCCAAGTCGCGGAACCCGCGCGCGTGGCCCGAGCGGCTCGAGCGGCGACGGGAACTCCGGGCGCACGCGTACTGCCAAGCAAGATGCCGAAGTCGATCGCATCCTGCGAAAGGTCAGTGAGGAAGGCCTGCCGTCCCTGACTCCGCAAGAACGGCAGACGCTGCAGCAGGCGAGCGAAGACTACAGGGAACGCTAGCGGCGCCGCGACGAGGCTTTCTTCTTGTTCCCCTTCTTTTGGCTCTCTTTCTTCCGGCTCTGTGTGGTTGGGAAGTTGTCGTGGAGGAAACCCGTCACGGCACTCCAGTAGGCCGCGTGATCCGAGAAACGTTCCCAGAGAGCCCTCGAACCGTGGTTGCCATCTGTCTCTGGTAGGAAGCTGCGCTTCTTCTGCGCCGGGATCGCTTCGTAGATCTGCCGCCATTGGGCGTGCTCCGACTTTGCCGAAGTGATCAAGGTTGGCACTTTGAGTTTGGTCGCACCGTCGCGGATGTAGCTGCCACTTTTGCCGAATCGCGTGAAGTACTCTCCGGGCGCAAACGACAGCACTCCATCCGCAATGCGCTTCTCGGTGCCGACGATCTGAAGCACCAGCGCGGACGAGTAGGAGCTGCCCCAAGCGAGGAGTGGCCCTTTGGCGTATTTCTTCCGGGCAAGTTTGAGGGCGGCCACGATGTCAGGGCGCGCGTCGAGGTACGTCGTTCCTTTCTCGGCCTTCGCGGCACGCGCGGCAGTCTCGTTGGCTACACCGTTGCATTCGCCACCGGAACGTTGGTCGATCGCCAAGCAGTTGTAGCCGAGCGCGTTGAGCTTCGGCGCGATCTCTCGGTACTCACCACGACTCCAACCGGCTTGGTGGCAGAGCACAATGAATGGCGTTCGCGAACTCTTGTGTGCAGCGTAAAGGTCCGCCGTGATCTTCAGCCCGTCGGCCGCAGGGAACTCGATCTGCTGGTAGCTGGGGCCCTTTTGCGCAGCGCACGGAAGTGCGCAGAAGGCTCCCAAGATCAAGCTCGTCAACAGCTGCGTACGTAGCATCGACTTCTCCCTTCAATCGGTGGTGGCTAGAGGGTATTCGAGCGCGACGGCTGGCGCTAGGATGCGCTCCCGTTGAGGCTCTCGAGGTGAGAGCGCAGACCGAAGCCCACGCCTGTGAACACCGAAGCTGAGATGACCCGGAAGAAAGCGCCGGCCCCCGAATGGGCCGATTGGAGTGACGACGAGTTGCTCGACCTGAGATTCTGCGATCTCGGAGTTGCGATTGAAGGAACTCCTCTGGTAGATCGAGTGCAGCGGCTCTACGACGAACTCGATCGCAGCGGGATCCGTCTGCGGCCCCACGTCTGGCTCACGGACGAGTGGTTTTGCCCAGATGGAGTGCCGGGGATCGGTATCCCTTTCTACCTAGCGCACCCGCGGCTGGCCCGACTCGAACGCAAGATGATGTTCGAGGTCGAAGGGGGGACCGAACGCGAA
>JBCCHQ010000154.1:0-15801 GCA_039028735.1 Planctomycetota bacterium
CTTTAATATTTCTACCGCTCTGATTAAAACAGCCTTTAGTCCTAGTGACGAAACACAATCAGAAGCTTTTGATAATTTCAGATCTAACCGTCTAATTGTAGCAAGACGTTTGGCCAGAGATTTCTAGTACGCCCCGTCAACACGATGGGCGCTACGAAGTTGCTGGTGGAGATATAGACGAGGCGGTTGACCCCAACCTCGCGACATCCCTGAATCAGATTCTGGGTGCCCAGGACGTTTGTCTGGGCCGCTTCGAAGGGGTTGTACTCGCAGGCGGGAACGTGCTTCAGGGCGGCGGCGTGGAACACGACGTCGACGCCATCGAGAGCACAGCGCAGGCGTTCGAGGTCGCGAACGTCGCCGATCAGGTGGCGGACGGGGGCGCCGCTTGGCAACTCCACCCGCTGTTGCGCATGCTTGGTCTCATCGCGACTGAAGATGCGGACCACGCGCGGTTGCTGCGCGAGGACCTGCTGCAAGATCTCGGACCCAATCGTGCCGGTGCCACCGGTGATCAGTACGGTCTTGTCGCGAAAAGAGGCGTTCATGCGGCTCCGTTCCCTGAGACCTACGTTTGGCGCACACGTGCGGCGTGCCGCACGTGGACCAAGCGTTGGCTAACAGTTTGGCTGGGAGTTACTTACGCCCCGGGTGCCGTCGTCGGAGTGGTGCTCTCGGCGGCCTCTTCGCAGTTTTCTTGCAGCTTTTCTTTCATCATCCGGCCAGCCTTGAACTTCACGGTCACCTTCTGCGGGACCTGAATCTTCTCGCCAGTGCGCGGATTGCGGGCCAATCGAGGTGCCTTCTTGCGCGGCTCGAAGACTCCGAAGTCTCGGAACTCCAAGCGGTTGCCGTTCGCAAGCTCGGAAATGATCTCGTCTAGAAACGTCTGGATCACCTCTTTGGCTTTTTGCTGCTGGACGTTGGTCTTTTCGGCAATGAGCTGTACCAGGTCACGCTTGGTGATGGTGCGCATCTAGCCGTCCTTCCTTCTCTCTGGTCTCGCCGTGACTCTTTCCCCTAGATCCAGTCGACCGAGGGGTTTACAGCGTCGACAAACTAGCACACCAAAATCCGCTCTGCAACACGGAAAGCGGTTTTGTCCAACCCAGGGAAGGGTTTAGCACTTCCCACAGCCCCTACTTCGGACCAACTTGGGCGGAAGTTGAGCCACAATCCGGGATTAGAGGCGATTTTGGGCTCTGGAGGGGCTGGAAGAAGGTGTGGCCATGGATCGGCGGGCCTCAGAGAGGTATCTGTGAGGTATCTGTGAGGTATCTGTGGCCGAACCAGCTGGCAGAATCGGGGGGCAACGATCGCGGCGGCGACCCACGAGGCGGGCGTACGGCGACCCAGGATCGCTGTCGTCGGCCGGGGCTGTCGCTACCCCATCTCGACCAAACCAGCGCTCAAATCGACGAGAATCGGTTCCTCGACCTCGTCATCAACGGGACCCGTGAAGACTACGACGCTGTTGGGATGCTCGTGCAGGGCGCGGTAGACATCATCGCGCTCGGCGCTGCTCCGGAGAACGCGTCCATGGGTCAATGCGTGCTGCTCACTGAATCGGCACAGATCCAGCAAAACATAGTGGCTGCGGAACTTAGAGCAGAGCTCGTCGACCGCAATCACGTCTGTTGCACTGCTTTCGGCGGTGAGGCCTTCGGTAGTGAAATCGTGAGCCATCTCACACCCCTTTCGAAACCAGGTGGGAACATTGTCATCGCCGGGTCGGCGATGTCCACCAGAAAGTGGGTCTAGAGGGGCTCTTACGGCGTCCTAGCGGGTGATCTCGTAGAACTCGACCTCGCCGCGGCCGGTCTTGTGCGGGATCTTCCGGAGGCCCAGCTCGATGATCACGGCATCGAGGTAGCGCTGTGGGTCGGCGTCCTTCGGGGGCAGTTCGACTTGCGGCAAGTCACCGCTGCCGGTCCACCGATACGGCACGCCGATCATGGCACCGAGCAGCCGCAGCAGCCGGGTGAAGTGGACCCGCTTGCGCTCGACCGGGGCGCCACTTTCGACCAGGTAGTCCTGGTCCTTCCCCTTCTTGAACTCGGGGAAGTTGGCGTTGCGCAGGTCGGTCTTCCACAGCTGCACCTTGGTCAGGTCGACGCCGGCGAGGTTGGCATCCTTGAAGAAGGCCCAGCTCATGTCGGCGTTGTCGAGGCGCGCGCCCTCGAGGTTGGCCCCCGACGCTTGGGTGTGGCGCAGGTTGGCACCGCGCAGGTCCGCGCCGATCAGAACGATCCCTTTGAGGTTCGCGTTCTCGAAGTTGGCGCCCTGCAGCGAGCAGCGCCCGAAGTTGGCGCCTTGGAGATCGCAGCGTTCGAAACTGTATCCGTCGAGGGAGCGTCCCGTCAGATCGGCACCTTGCAGGTCGAGCCCGTCGGGGTGCTCGCTCAGCAGGTCGTTCCAAATGTATGCGTCGCTACCCTCGTCAGCGATCGCAAGCAGCTTGGACACAGCTTCCTTGACGCTTGTCACTCTACTTCCCCTTCACTTTCGCACGCTTGCGCTTCATCTGCTCGCTCTTGCGATAGCCGAGATCCTTGAAGATCGAGAGGACTTCGCTCCACGACAGGAACGTCTTCGATTTCGCCTTCTTGAACTCTTCGATGGCTCGAACGAACTCGAGCTCTTCACCGGATAGTGCATTCGCCATAGGACCTCCAGCCAGGAACGGGGCAGCAATCACGCAACTGCGCGTTCCTTTGTATCGACAGACGGCTCTGCGGAACTGAAGGGTAGTTGGCGGCGGCGACCGGCGCGGGTTACCGGGCCTTCTTCGGTGCGAGCAGCGTCGCCCGCCACTCGCGGTCCAGCGTGGCGATCGGCTTGGAGAGGACCGCTTGGAAGGCTTCGTCCCAGGTTTTGCCAC
The DNA here is from genome assembly GCA_039028735.1 of Planctomycetota bacterium. GTDB lineage: Bacteria > Planctomycetota > UBA8108 > UBA1146 > JAJFFE01 > JBCCHQ01. Next base: position 2,882 of record JBCCHQ010000154.1, read on the forward strand.
GTCCCGCTTCGCGGACGATCATGTCTAGCCGGAATTGCCCCGCGGTCTTGCAGACGTGCTCGACAAAGAAGTAGCCGTGCAGGTACAGCGCGCCCCAGCTCGACGGATCATTTTCTCGGAACCGAGTTTCGCGATCCTGCACGCCAAGACCCGGATGCTTACGGACCAGCTCTACGAACTGCGGGCGGAGCGCTTCCCGCGATTCGCCATCGATGAACTGCGCCAGCCCCTCATCGAGCCAGCGCGGCGCACGAACGCCGAGTTGGTTCAGCATCAGGTGGGCCCCTTCGTGGCGCACGACTTGCGCCAGATGCAGCCCGCCCAAGCGCAGCTCTTTCGGGAACGCGACGCGGATCTTGCCGTCGAAGGCACCACCCACGTCCTCGTGAAAACCCGTGCGTTCGGCGAACTCACCCGGCGGGTAGCAGATCACGGTCGTCCGCTTCGGAGCCTGCACAGCCCAGCGTTTCTCGAGGTCTGCGCACACTTCGTCGAGCAGCTTTTGTACCTGCTCCCCCTTCTCGCGCCCCAGCGCCGGTGGATAGACGACGCGGAAGCGGGCGCTGTCGATCGCAGGGTACTCAGTCAAAGCTTCGCGGTCGTAGCGGATGCGTTTGCGGCGCAGGTCGATCTCTGCGCGCGCCGACGGCTGCAGCCGCGCGGCGCTGTCCAGCGCGCGCTCTGCCTGCGCGAACTTCTGCAGTCGCTCCAGCACCGAAGCCAGCAAACGCCACGATGGATAGGCGTCGGGCTGCAACGCGACGCCGCGTTCCAACGCCTTCTGCGCCGCTTCGAGTTCCTTGAGCTGGATGTGACACAGCGCCACCGCATGGTAGGTGTCTGCATCCCCTTTCCAGTGCAGTAGCGCCTTCTGCAGGTTCTCGAGGGCGCGCTGGTACGGGGCGTTGCCGACCTCTTGCGTCATCGCAGATTCGAGGATGCCGATCGCCAGCGCCGCGTAGGTTTTGCCGAGGTTGCGTCGGACTTCTTCTGACTCGGGCAGCTGCTCGCGGGCAGCAAGGAAGCACTGCAGAGCGCGAGCGAAGTCGCCGCTCTGAAACAGCTTCACCCCTTCGGAGTTCTTGGCGGCTCCGAGATCGGCGTCGCCTGCTGAGATCAACGCCAGCGGCGAAGCACCGAGTACGAAACAAAGGGCAACGACGAGGGGTCTCGTCAATGCGTCTCCTCTTCCACAGGAACGGGCGCGTCCGTATTCGCGGAGGGGACGATCGTGGGTGCTTCTGCCTCTGCAGCGGCCGCTGCATTGGGATCGGCAGCAGGCGCAGCTGAGTTGTCGAGCGGCGCGATCTCGAGGATGCGCTCCAGCTCTTGGCACAGCTGTTGAAACTCTTTTGCAGCGGGTGAGTCCGGTGCATACGCAAAGATCGACTGTTCGAAGCCGGGGGCTTCCGCGACCTTCACGCGCTTGGAGATCCAATGCTTCGTGACTTCTTCGGGGAAGTGACGCTCGAGATCGGCGATCACTTCGCGTCCGAGGTTCGTGCGCGCATCCACCAGTGTTGGCACAATCGCGCGCCACTGCAGGTCGGGGTGCAAACGGCTGCGCACCATAGACAACACGCGCAGCAGCTGGGACATCCCTTGCAGCGCGAAGAACTCGGCCTGCACCGGAATCACGACTTCCTCGACCGCGGCCAGCGCGTTCAACGACAGAAAGCCCAACGACGGTGGGCAGTCCATCAGCACCAGGTCGTACGGCCGCGACTCGAGCAGCGTCTTGAGCCCTTCGCGCAAGATCACTTCGCGCCCGACCTCCTGCCCGAACTCCCATTCAGCCGCAGACAAGTCTATGTGCGACGCAATGACGTCGACCTTCTCGTCGGGCAGTTCGATGATCGCATCCTGCAGCGAGTAGTCGCCACGCAGCACCCGATACAGGTTGCGTTCTTCGCCAGCGGCGGCGCCACCGAGGTGCAGCGTCAGGTGTGCCTGCGGGTCCAGGTCCAGGATCAGAACACGCCGACCCGCGTGCCCCCAATAGGCGCCACAGTTCGCAGTCAGCGTCGTCTTGCCGACGCCACCCTTCTGGTTGATGAAAGCGATCTTCTTGGCAGTCATTCCCTACTCCCCGAACCTTCTTGGTCGTTTCCCCGGCTGTCCTCGCTGCGTTCGACGGGAGAACCCCTCGTGGAGGTTCCACGCACGGCACCTCTACGGTACAACGACAGCCACCGAAACGGAAACGGAACCCTTGAACCCACAGCCCCCAGAATCCCTGGAAATCCAGCGCGTCAGCGGCCTCTGTCGCATCGCATTGGCAGTCGCTCAGGCCCGCAGCGATCGACTGGACGCGGCGTTAGCCGTGTGCGCGAGTGCCCCCGAGATCAGTGATCGCGACGTCGAGGAAGCGATTCTCCAGGGGATTCCGTACGCTGGCTTCCCCGGGGCCGTCGAAGCGTTGGGGGCCTGGCGAGCGCTGGCGGGGGCAGCCTCGTCCGAGGCCGAGTCGGGCCCCAGTATCGTTTCGGCCAACGCAACCCGTCGCGACCAAGGGGCCGCGCTGTTTCATGAAGTCTACGGCGACGTCGACGCGCGGGTACTGGGCGAGCTACGCCGGCGCCACGAAGACCTCGAAAGCTGGATCCTCGAGTTTGCGTACGGCCGCGTACTGTGCCGCCCGCACTTGCCGCTGCCGTTGCGCGAGGCACTCGGTGTCGCATCGCTGCTGGCACAGGGACGGCGCGCACCGCTGCACTCGCATTTGCGCGGTGCGCTGAGGTGCGGGCTGCCGCAAGCCGACTTGTTAGCGCTCCTGGATGCGCTCGCAGACTGGTGTGACGACGAGGTCATCGATTTCGCCCGCGAGAGAGTCCGCAACGAGCCGCGCAAGCCTAAGTGATCTTTGCCAACACTTCCGGCAACACTTCGCGGATCGCCGTCGCCACGCGCTGGCAATCCTCTACCGTCGGCACGAGGGCCAAGCGCACGAACGGACACCCATCTGCGTGCTTGGACGGTTCGAGACACAGCAACTCTCCCGGCACCGTCACGGCCGCGATGCGTGGATCGAGAAGCGCCTCGGCGAACTGCATCGCCGAGACTCCTTCCGGTGCGCGCTGCCAGATGTACATCGCTGCCTCCGGTTCGCAGCGTGGGCAACCCGCGGCGACAAACGCGTCGACCAGCAGATCCCGCAGTTCGCGATAGACGCCGCGCATGTCGGCAACGTGCGTTTCATCGGACAGTGCAGCGACCGCCGCGTCCTGCACGAACAGCGGTGTGCCCGAGTCGAGGTTCGTCTTCACCTTGCGAAACAGCGCTAGAATCCGTTCGTCTCCAGCGACCCAACCGACCCGATAGCCGGTCATCGCCGACCGCTTCGACAACGACTGGAACACGACGACGCCATCGCGGTCGAACTCGAGCGCGCTGTGCGGAGGGTCGCCGAAGTAGATCTCGGTGTAGGCCTCGTCACTAGCCGCGATGATCTGGTGGTCTTGGCAGTACTTGATCCAACGCTTCATGTAGTCAGCCGACGCCACTTTGCCCGTTGGGCTGTTGGGCTGCGTCAGCCAGAAGATCTTTGCGCGCGCGGCGATGTCTGCGGGAATCGAATCGAGGTCTGGCAAGAAGTCGTTCTCGGCCAGAATCGGCACGTAGAAGGACTCCCCTTCAGCAAACAACGTCCCGCGGGCGTATGGCGGGTAGCCGGGATCCGGAACCAGCACGATGTCACCAGGATCGAGGATCGCTTCGGGGAAGTTGAAGATCCCCTCCTTCGACCCGATCGACGAGCAGATTTCCGTCTGTGGATCCAGCGTCACGCCAAAGCGACGTTGGTTCCAATCGGCAACGGCCTGGCGAAACTCGAGCGTCCCCACGTACGGCGGATAGCCGCCAGACTTCCAGCGCTCGACGCCGGCGATCGTTGCTTGGCGCACGATCTCTGGCGTCGGCAACGTCGGATCGCCGACACCAAAGTCGACCGGCGTGAGTCCTTGCGCGCGCAGCTGATCAACCTTTTCGTTGATCGCGGCAAAGGCATAGGCGCCAAGGGAGTTCAGTCGTTTCGAGCCGTGCACTTCCATGACCCAGGGTCCTTTCGCGGGGGAATACGGATTCGCAGGCAATCAGTTAACGGCAAGTCGCGACAAGCGCAAGAGGGACTGGCGCTACTCCCAGAGACGGAGCCCGTGCAGCGCATGGCAGCCGTCGCCAAACCACAGCAGCCAGTCTTTGGGGGCGCGCTTGCGGGCACCTGGGAACAGCTGGCGAAGATCGCTCTTGGCGGTCAACTCTTCGAGCACGCCCAACAGCCGCGCGCGGGTCTGATGGGCCTGCTGCTCCAACTTCGCGGGATCGCCGATGCCGGCGTCACGGGCATACGCCAGCGTCTCGAGGGCATGCCCCAACAGCTTCAGCAACGACAGCGCCGTCTGCAGCAGCGCCGAGTTGGGGTTCACGCCGCTCTGGACGGCCCGCGTCCGTTCGGCCACGCGGAACGAATACTCTGCATCGAGACGCTGCCCGAACGTCTGCAGCACCGACAGCAGCTGCGCGCGCTCGGTCGTACCGGCATAGCGGGCTGCGAGCAGCTGTGCCTGCAGTAAGTGCTGACCGCCGCACGTGTACGACCAGACGCCGCCGACGTCGACCGGCACGTTTCCTTGCGGGCGTCGAAACTCAGGCTGTTGCAGCAGCGCTTCTACGACCCGCTGCGCGTAGAGGAGCTGCTGATGGGCGCCGGCAAACAAGGTCGCGACGGTATCGCCACTAGTCCCCAGCGGCTGTGTCTTCGCAACACCCAGACGATGCAACGCCTCCAGGAACCAAGCCGAATCGTTCCAGTTCTCGAAGCGGTTCGGCCGCCGGAAGGTCGCGATGGCCCGGTGCAGCAACTCCTGGCACAGCGGGTCTGTTGCAGCAACATCGGAGAGCACCTTGAGCACGAGATGCGGATGCACCTCGCCCAGCCCACCTTGCGCATCCATCAAGTCGAAGTACGGGCCGTTGTCATCGCGCCGCAGGAGACCGTCGAGTGCCTTGCGCGCCGTACGATCTCCCAGCTGAACGTCGGGACCCAGCGCCAACATCGCATGCGCCAACACCCACGGGTTCTGTTGTGCGGCAGCTTCCGACTGGATCGCGGCCCGCAGCTGCTCGAGCGGCGGCAGCGGCGCAAGTGGCGCTGGCTTGACGGGTGTAACGGGCTCGGGGTCGCGTTGCCGACTCCAGATCGCCATCCCGGCGGCCAAGACGACGACAGCGACGACCATCGCAATGCGGCGTCCCACCTATCCGAAGTCTTCCGGCTTCAGCAGAGGGAACAAAACGACATCGCGCAGGTTCTCGGCGCCGGTCACCAGCGCGACGAACCGGTCGATCCCCATCCCCCAGCCTGAGATCGGCGGCATGCCGTGCTCCATGGCCAGCAGATAGTCTTCGTCCATCACCATGGCTTCGTCGTCGCCCCCGGCGTTGAGCTGGGCTTGCTCCTCGAGACGCTGGCGCTGATCAATGGGATCCACCAGCTCGGAATACGCGTTCAGCAACTCCCAGCCGCGCACAACCAACTGGAAGCGATCGGAGATCTCCGGCTGGTCGTCGTTGCGCCGGGCCAGCGGCGACAGATCGATCGGGTGTGAAGTCACGAAGACAGGCTGCGTCAGCTTCGGGCGGCAAACCTTCTTGTAGAGCTGATCGATCAACGCCCCGCGACCGAACTTCTCGATGCCGTCGAGATGGATCTTCTTGTCGGTAATGGCCTCGCGGAGTGCACCGGCCTCTGCATACTTGCCCACGTCGATCCCGGCATGCTCGTCGATCAGCTCGGTCAGGCCGCGCCGTGGCCAATCCTGGGCGAAGTCGACCTTCTCGCCGCCCACTTCCACCTCCAACGTGTCGAGACACTTCTCCAGCGTGTCGCGAATCAACGTCTCGGTGAAGTTCATGTTGTCGATGTAGTTCCAGTACGCCGAGTAGTACTCGAGCATCGTGAAATCCTGCAGGTGCGACGGATCCATCCCCTCATTGCGAAACACGCGCGAGAACTCATAGACCCGATCGAAGCCCGCGACGATGCAGCGCTTCAGATACGTCTCCGGCGCAATGCGCAGATACAGCGGCAAGTCCAGCGCATTGTGATGCGTCATGAACGGCGTCGCCAACGCGCCCGAAGGCTTCGTCTGCAGCACCGGGGTTTCGACTTCATCGAAGCCCTGCGAATCGAGGTAGTCCCGCATGACGCGGATCAGCTTGCTCCGCAGCAAGAAGCGACTGCGCGACTCTTCATCGGTGATCAGATCCAAGTAGCGACGGCGATAGCGCAGCTCTTGGTCATTGATCGCGTGGTACTTTTCTGGCAGCGGATGCAGCGTCTTCCCGAGCAACTGAAACTCGGTGGCCTTGACGGTCGTCTGCCCCACTCGGGTCTTGTACATCTCCCCTTCGACACCGACGAAGTCGCCGATGTCGACCAGCTTGATGAAGCGCTTGAAAACGTCCTTGCCGACTTCGTCTTGCTGAATCGACGCCTGACAACGCCCCTGCATATCCTGCAGGTCGAAGAATGACAGTTTGCCGAACTCGCGACGCGACACGATTCGGCCGCAGATGCGGACCCCAGTCGTCCCCTCCGCCAACTCGGCCGCGTCCCGCAACGAATGCGTACGCTCGAAGCGTTCCGGATAGGGATTGATCCCCTGCTCTCGTAGCCGCTCGATCTTGTCGAGCTTCACCTGACGAATCTGCTCTTCGGTCATCTCGGTTCCTGCATTCTTCGATGCTCTGGTTGTCGGCACCCTCCCAAACCGCGCAGTCTACGTTGGTTGGCTCGCTCCGTGCAAAACAAAACAAGCTCTGCGGCGCATGGCACCTGAGGACGCTCACCCCGTGTCCCGTGTCCCGTGTCCCGTGTCCCGTGTCCCGTGTCCCGTGTCCCGTGTCCCGTGTCCCGTGTCCCGTGTCCCGTGTCCCCCAATGAAAAACGCGCCTGTGATGATCGGGTGATCACCACAGGCGCGTCGGCCGAGAACCTGGTCTTCCCTAGCAGGGCGGCGAGGTCGTCGGGTAGTTGCACGGATCCAGCGTGTCGACGTTGACGTCCGGGCCGCAGTTGTTCGGGCCCGGGGCCTCCGGCGGCAGGCCGAAGTTGAACAAGAAGTTCAGAATCAGCACCGGATCTTGCAGGTTGATCGAGCCGTCGTCGTTGGCGTCGGCAGAATCGGGACAGATCGGCGCGGCGCCCTGGTTGAACAGGAAGCCGAGGACCAGTACCGGATCTTGCAGGTTGACGGAGCCGTCAGCGTTCATGTCGCCACGCTTGAAGCCGCCACCGACGACGCCACCGAGCGCGCCCACGTAGTCGGACGTGAGCTGGCCGATGTCACCGCCAAAGCCACCAATCTCGAACGACTGGGAGATCACCGGTGAGAACGTGCTCTGGTAGTAGATCCCGACGTTGTACGGACCCGCGGTCGGATCCATACCAGTCCAGATCACGCCAGCCGACGTACCACCGAGATCGCTGTTGATGTCACACGGGACCAAGCGGTCGTTGGAGTCGATACCGGTGCTCGCCTGACCGTACGACACGATCGTGCCGGTGAAGTCGAGGCCGAAGCCCGAGTTCTGGCCGGTGAGCTGCACGAGGCTGTCGTCGCCGTCTTGAAGATTCGTAAACACGGCGTTCTCGACACCGTCGTAGCCTTCGAACGCGGTGACCGGATCGAAGCCCCAGATATCGCCGCCTTCAATGTACACAGCAATACCGCTGGTGACCCAGTTGACCAACAGGTCACCGTCGGCCTGCGTCAGCGGGTAGTTCTGCGGGAACGTACCGCACAGGACCCACACACGCTCGACACCCGGAGCTGCGACACAGTCGAAGTTGAACGAGTTGGCGACCAACACGGTCAATCCGTTGCCGACCAGTGCAGCCTCGAGGGCCGCGGCACTGTCGATCAGGTCTGGCAGCTCGAGCGCGAAAATCACGTCTGTCGCGCCATTGTAGACCTGGTGCTCTACTTCGCAGACAGCAGACGCACGGCCGGGTGAGCAATCACCAATGACTTCGTACTGGTAGTTGCCGGCGGCGACACCGACGTCGGTGAACGCCGTGGCGGCGCCCGGAGCCGAGCCGATCACCACGCCGTCGCGGCGGATCTCGATCGACGTGTAGGTGCTCGTCGGCGGGTTGGTCCACGTCAGGTTGACGTCGCTCAGTTCGCAATCGGACTCACACAGAAGGCCGGTCGGCGAATCACATGGCGCCGGGTTGATCATCAAGAACCAGCGTTCGATGTCGCCGGTCACACCAGCAACGCCATCGCGAACGCTAAGCGTCCAGTCGCCACCAACGCCTTCGCCGTCGAAGTCGGACATGCTACCGGGGCCGGAAACCAGCGTACCGAAGCCGTCACAGAACGTCGGGGCGGCGTCATCGAAGCGCTCGTTGACGTTGGCGCCCGTCAGGTTCTGCGCCGCGAGTCGTACCGACGTACCCGCCGGCGACGTGACATCGACCGTCAACTGTGCAGCCATACCGTGACTGATCTCGGTTCGGACGTCGAGGTCCATGATCTCATCCACGTTCGTCGACTTGACGCTCAAGGTCGTATCGACCGGGGTCAGCGTGTTGTCGGGGATCGGCACGCGGTTGATGAAGCGCAGCTCCCAGCTGTTGAGCTGACCCACGCTCGGGTCCAGCGTTCCGTCGGTGATCGACAAGGTCCACGTACCGTCGCCAATGCCGGCGTTGTAGTCCGCTAGCGTACCTGGCCCGGCCGGCATGATGCGCACCGGCGGGTTCGGCGCCGGCGTGCTGAACGGTCGGGCGTTCAGCCCGCCGTTGTCGTCGTAGACGGCACGAATGTCGGCCAAGTTGACACCGGCGTTTGCATGCAGAGTTACGGTCGTACCGGCCGGGTCCGCGACAGTCATCAGCAAGTCGCCGACGAAGCCGTGCGTGATGTCCACCATGACGTCGAGGTCGTCGATCGTCGGGACACCAGCCACCGTGATCGAGTCAGTCGTCGTCGGCAGCGTATCGGAAATCAACGCGTTCGGGCTGCTCGTGAAGACGTCGGCCTCTTCGAAGACCAGCTCGTAGCTGCCCTGCGCCGGCACGTGGCAATCGACCGCGATTCCCGAGCACGAGCCACAGACTGCGCCGAGGGTGTAGTTCACGTCGATGATCATCTGCATGTTCGGCGCACCGATCAGCGCGGTGTCGGTCGGCACGTTGATCGTGCACGCACCCGCTGAAATGTAACTCGGGGCCGTTTGGCCGTTGTCATTGGCACCGATGAAGAACAGGTGACCCGCCGTTTGACCGTTCGGCGAGTTGATCTCAACCACAATCGTCGTGTGGCAAGCCACCGTGACTGGCGTCGCGAACGTTGCGACGAAAGTCTGCAGCGCCAACGTGCCGACCTGGAACGTCTCTCCATAGAGGAGGTTCAACGTCGCCGGGTTACCAATGTTGCCGGGCGTCGGATCTTCGTAGATCCGGACGTTGATCGGCTGCGTTGTCAGGCCCACGCCAACCGTCGAGTTCTCGACTCCGAACGACACTGAGTTGATGGTGATGCCATCGTCGATACCAAAGTCACACAGCGTGTAGCTGCGCCAGTACGAATTGTCGGCGTGGCCATTCGCATTGCTGCAGTTGATCGACATCAGCGGTTCGACCACAGGTGAGAGCGAGTGGGACATGGTCTGGGCATTCGCGGATGCGGCGAAACAGAAGACCAAGAGCCACGCGGCTGCGGAACATCGAAACATAAGGGTTCCTCCTTGTTGGTCGGCGGCGCGACCTGTCAGATTCCATTGGCTGGCAAGCTGCCACCCGGGGAGGTGAGGGAGCGGGACGAGTGTCTTTCGAATCTCCAGGGTGCCTGAGACTCAGAGGTCCCAGGCGCAACAGATTCGATACGACCCTGGACCCAGCTTTGTTGGAGACCCCGGTAAACAGTTCCCCACGAAAGTAACGCGAGCGCAATTCTATTCCCGAATGTGGACAGGCGCAACGGCGTCCCGGCAGAGACTCTAGCAACGCCCTGGCTAAGCCTACCCGGGGTAGCTCGTTACAACATGGACGGGCGACTGGCACATTTCGGGCCTGCAGCGGCGCCCTAGGGTCGTTTTGTGGCTCTGGATTGGGGTCGTGAATCGTAGGGAGCAGCGAGTAGACTCCGCGGTTCGAAGGAGATCGACAAATGACACAAGGATTTCATGGAACCACGATCCTCGCAGTGCGAGGAGCTGGACAGCTCGCGATGGGCGGCGACGGGCAGGTCACGCTGGGCGACAGCGTCGTCAAAGCAGACGCGGTCAAGATTCGGCGCCTGTACCAGGGGAAGGTCATCGCCGGCTTCGCTGGCGCCGTCGCCGACTCGTTTGCGCTACTCGAGCGCTTCGAAGAGAAGCTGGAAGCCACGCAAGGCAACCTACTGAAAGCGGCCACGGAGCTGTCGCGCGACTGGCGGACGGATCGCGTACTGCGCCGCCTCGAATCGATGCTCGCCGTCGGCGACCAGGAACACTTGCTGCTGCTCTCAGGCAACGGCGAGGTGATTCAGCCCAGCGATGGGATCGTCGCGATTGGTTCGGGGGGCAACGTCGCCTTGGCTGCAGCGCGCGCCCTCAGCGACGCCACGGAGCTCACGCCAAAAGAGATCGTCGAGCGATCGCTGGCGGTCGCGGGCGAGATTTGCATCTACACCAATCATCAGATCAACGTCGAGGTATTGGCATGAACGAACGAACACCTGTTGAAATCGTCGCGGCGCTGGATCGACACATCGTCGGCCAGATGGACGCCAAACGGGCGGTAGCGATCGCAATCCGCAACCGGTGGCGCCGCCGGCAGCTATCAGAAGAGCTGCGCAACGAGGTGCTGCCCAAGAACATCATCTTGATCGGCTCGACCGGGGTCGGCAAGACCGAGATCGCCCGGCGGGTATCGCAGCTCGTCAGCGCTCCGTTCCTCAAAGTAGAAGCCAGCAAGTACACCGAAGTCGGCTACCACGGCCGCGACGTCGAATCGATGGTGCGCGACCTCGTCGAAGTGGCGATCGCACTCGTCAAAGCCGAAGAGCTGGAGCAGGTCGAGACCAAGGCTACCCGCGGCGCCGAGGAGCGGATCCTCGATATCCTGGTCCCTCCGGCGCAGCCTGGAGATGAGGAGGAAAGGGAGCGGCGCGAGAAGACGCGGGAGACGTTTCGCAAGAAACTGCAGGCCGGCGAGCTCGAAGACCGCGAAGTCGAGATTTCGGTCGAGAACAAGTCGGTGCCGTTCGTCGACGTCCTGTCGAACACCGGGGTCGAGCAGATCGGGTTCGACATGCAGAACATGTTCCAGAACCTCGGCAAGCAGCACCAACAGAGCCGGCGGCTGCCGATCTCCGAAGCGCGCCCGATCCTGCGCGCTCAAGAGGCTGAGAGCCTGATCGACGACGACAAGGTGAACCGCCGCGGCGTCCAGCGCGCCGAAGAGTCCGGGATCGTCTTCCTCGACGAGATCGACAAAGTCGTCTCGAAGGGGCAGGCCCACGGGCCCGAGGTGTCGCGAGAAGGGGTTCAGCGCGACCTCCTGCCGATCGTCGAAGGGTGCTCGGTGACCACACGCTACGGGATGGTCCGCACCGACCACGTGTTGTTCATTGGCGCCGGCGCGTTCCACGGTAGCAAGCCGTCCGACCTGATCCCGGAGCTCCAGGGGCGCTTCCCGATCCGGGTCGAGCTCGATTCGCTGCGCCAGGAGGACTTCGTGCGGATCCTGACCGAGCCCGAGAATGCCCTCCCCCGGCAGTACCACGCCCTGCTCGACACCGAAGGGGTCACGGTCGACTTCCAGGAGGACGGGATCGCCCGGCTGGCTGAGCTAGCATGGGAGCTGAACCGGGGCAGCCAAGACATCGGCGCCCGCCGCCTCTACACGCTCTTTGAGAAGCTGCTCGAGGGCCCCCTGTTCCAGGCCCCGGACTTGATCCCGCCCGATGGTCGTAAGATCAACGTCACGGCGGGCTTCGTCGATCAACAGCTGTCGGAGATTGCTGCCGATCAGCAGCAGAGTTCCTACATCCTGTGATGACGGGGTGATGACAGTGGCCTGGTCTCCTCGGTGTTGCCGAAACAGACCTGACGTTGACAGCTAGTCCACCCGGGCTATCCTGTCCTCTTCGGATAGAAGCAAGGAAGCAGGTTTGTGGCGCTGGACACCAGGCCACGGACCGCAGAAGCATGCCGACGGCAGCACCCTCCACCCAGTTGGGGTACGCTGAGCTGCAAACGGCTGGAAGGGTTTTGCAATGCGCAAGTTGTGTCTTGCCCTAGCGCTGGGGCTGCTCTGCATGACAACGTCGGGATGCGCCGGGGACGGCGTTCGCGAGAAGTTCCTGAGCCCGTCTTACCTGTCACGCTGGTGGCGTCAGATCGGCGACGACTTCCACCAAGCTCGCCTCGACTACGATCGCATCTTCTGGGATCTGGACGAGCGCCCGCTGGTCGGCGATTACTAGGATATTCAAATAGGACCATCCATAGGTCCATTTGGTCGTGTTGCGCGACCTGAATGCAGCTGAATGAAAAAACGCCTGCCCTCTTTGGAGTGCAGGCGTTTTTTGTTTGAGCGCGATCGACGCGTTCTAGTCGTCGAGCTCGACCGGAACTTCCTCGAGGTCGAAGACGGCACGATCGAGATCGACGCGGAAGCCGTGCAGGTCTTCGCCGATCTTGTTGTAGTGCATTTCCCAATAAGCTCCGGAGAAGACCGACGCGCGGCCGTCCGAGTGGACACACCCACCGACCGCCGGGAGGGCGAGCAACAGAGCGAGAGTCAACCAGGTGAACTTGCGCATCGTCTGAGAATCCTTCCAAGGCCGTTGAAGATGCATCCTCCGAGATTCACTCGGAGGGGCAAGAATGCTGGCGAGTATGCGAGGATGCTAGATGCTAGA
>JBCCHQ010000155.1:0-15604 GCA_039028735.1 Planctomycetota bacterium
ATCTCGAAGGCCTTCTCGGCCTCTTTGGTGCCTTCGTGCTTCTTGATGAAGCCTTGCAGCAGCTTCTTGTTCTGAGAGTTGGTGCGCTTCTCATCCCCGAGCATCTTATAGACCGCCGGCCATGCCGCTTCCGCAGCCAGACCCGACTTGCAGGCCTTGTCCTTGCGGAACTTCTTCAGGTCGGACTTCAGTGTGTCGCCGATCGGACTCCCCTTCATACGCTTGGAGAGCTCGTCCATGATCGCGACGGCGCGCCCGAACTGGCGCTCGCCTTTGGCCTCTTCAACGGTGGCCTGCTTGCGCTTCACAAATGCATCGACGCGCGCGACGATGTACTCGAGATCGGCTTTCGCCTCGCTGTCCTCGGTCTTCCCGAGCTGCTTCTTGGCCTCGGACATCGCCTTGCCGAACGTGCCCTTGCCGAAGGCTTCGGCAGAACGCTTGGCATCCGCTGCAATATCATTACGACCGAGTCCCGGGTAGCGAACCTTCTTCAGTTCGGCCTCGACGATCGGCTTGTAGCCTTTGGCGCCTTCCCAAATCACGGTCCCGTTGACGCCGATGACCCACGCATGAGGCAACGGTAGATTCGATGTTGCATACTTGCCGAAGTTGCCGTCGGCCTTGCGAACGTTCGGAAACGTCATCTTGCGCGCCCGGACGAAGCGCTCAACCGCATCGATATCGTTGTCTTGGCACTCAATGTGGAAGACGTGCAGCCCACGCTTCTCGTTCTTGTTCCAGAACTTTTGGAGTGACGGCACCGCCGCCACACAGGGAGCTCATTGGATGCCCCACGCCTTGATCAGGACGACATCGCCAAGGCACTGCTCCAGATTGAGCGCCTTCGGGTCATTGATCACATACGACGCCGAGAACTTCGGCGCCTTCTTCCCGACCAGCTTCCCAGCCTCGGCGGCCGTTGGAGCGGCTAGTGCGAGGGCCACGATCGCGAGCGTGAATAGACGTCGCATGGCTGTCCCTTTCCTTCAAACTTCTCTAACAAACTTCGATTGGAGCGGTGCTTCGGCGGAGGGTACACCGCCCTGCGATTCTAACTCCCAGAATCGCCAATGAAACGGATTCGACCGGGGCTCGATTCGAAAAAAGTTAGGCTCTTCGCCAGAGGGCCGGCGTCCGGCACCGGGCGCACAAATCCAGCCAGTACAACGAGCTACCGCCCTAGTCCCAGCCACGCTCTTTGCGTTTGCGCGCGGTTCTCGCCGCCCAACGTTCGCCGACGACCGGGACCGCCTTCTGCGCGCGGCTCCAGTCGAGCCACAGCCGATTGGCAATGATCCAGCAATCGGCCAGCCCCCACGACGCCACCAAGATCAAGAACCACCACACCAACCAGAGGGGATTGAACGGCAGTTGGGTCTCGGTGCCGATCGTCGCCTCGGTCGTCGGCAGTTCGTCGGTGTTCTGGATCACGCTGCGGATCCAGAACGTCGCCATGAAACAGAGAACTCCGTACGTCAACGATAGGAAGAAACGCCTCGCCGCGCGGGACTCTTCATCCAACTTCGCCCGTGCCAGTTCCGCTTCTTCTTCCGTGCCCAGCTTACGATCAACGCTCGGTCCATCCTCGAGAACAATGAGGCGGCACGCTTTGCACTTCTCAGCGTGCTTGACCATCGATTGCAGCGTCTTCGTATCGAGGCGGTGTTCCTCGGCAGGAGCCTTCGAGAAGCGGCGCTTCGGGAGGCGTTCGGCCGTGCGTGCGAGTTCGTCGTCGAGTTGCACCCCCTCGATCCGCTCTATCCCTTGGACGTGCTGTCCCAATGCGTAGAAGAACGGGTACAGCTGATCCTTGTCGACGTGCGCCATGTCTCTGCCTCTACTGGACTTCAGTTCGTGGGTGCCCGAGGGTGGGCCCAGGTTCGACTCTATCTCGCTGCGGCCAATTGTAAGCGAGGCCCCAAGCCGCTGTCACGAAGGAAGTTGCGGCTCAGCGGCCGGCGCTACGCCGGCCGATGTGCACGCTGTGGTGTAAACTCAACAAGAGGGATTGTGCACGCACGACTTCGGGGGAGAAATGCCCACACAGCTCGAATCTCAGCACCGTCAGCCAGCAGCGCACTATGGCCCAGAAGCCCATCGCCCAGCGAACTGTCGCCGAGCCAACCAACGGCGCGATGGCTACACGATGATCGAACTCGCGTTCGCTACGGTGCTCCTTGGCGTTCTCGGCGCCGGCATGATGCAGGCCGTCTTCGGGCTGCACAACGCGTTCGCCGATCACCAAGTCGTCGCCCAACTGTCGGTCCGAGCGGAACGCGCACTCGACCAGGTGACGACGATGGCGCAACAGGCCATGACGACCGACGCAGAGTTTGCGTTGCTCGATCCAGTCGGCACCGGCTTCACGACCATGCGTTTTCGAGTCGTGGACTCGCTGACCGGCGGCAACGTCAACTACAACGATGACATGAAGGTGTTCTTGATGGGGCCCGACGACGCGGGTGCCGTATGCACCGGGTTGATCGTGGGTCGCGACAGCTCGGCAGCCGAACTCGCAACGTCCGCGGCCGGCACCGACGGCTGGCTGGGGACCAGCGACGACGTCACGAGTACAACCGATGGCGTCCGCAACTTGGAATTCCTGCTGCCGGACACGATGCAGCCGCAGGTTGGACAGATGTTCCTCGTCGAATCGACGGCCGCCTCGCCGCGGCTGCTCACGTTTACGCTGCGGGTCAATTCTCGCAATGCAGACGGTGGCTTCGTGCTTGCGCAGGATTTGGTCCTGCAGCGGCGCATCGCGCTGCGCCAGTAGAACGGAACGGACACGGATCGTGCCGAAGAATCACAACCGAGAGAATCACAACCGACAGTCAGGTTTCTCGATCGCTGAGGTCGTTGTCGCGATGACTCTGCTCGGCCTGATCGCGCTCGGCGGCGGTGTCGCCGTCGCGTCCGGCATGGGCTTTCAGCGCGACCTCTTGGACGAGCACCAGGTCACGCACGCAATCGAGAATCAACTGGCCGAGATCCAAGACATCGCCAACCGGACCGAGGACCTCGTCGCGCAGGAGGGTGTTTCAGCCCTGATGCAGCGCTACGACGGCCAGGTCATCGCGATCCCTGGCGTACCCAACGGTCAGATCGCGATTACGGTGTTTGCCGACGAGGCAGCCGTGCCGGCGATTCTCGGCGGCCCCCAGGACCTGAACTTCGACGGCGATGCTGCCGACAACCTCGGCAACGAATCACTGGGGACCGATCTGAAGCTGGTTCCCATGGTCTTGAACGTTACCTACGGCGTGAACTCTGAGAACTCGCTGACGTTCCACATCCTGACAACGACGACGACACAAGAATGAAACACGAAACAACGACTCGTTTGCGCGAACGCGGCTCAGCCCTGGTGATGGTGTTGATCATTGGCGCTGGAATCCTGACGCTGACGCTGCTCAGCGTGCAAACCAGCAAGACCAGCGCCATTTCTCTGAGCGACCGCGTCGACCACATCCAAGCGCGCTCGATCGCGGAGTCGGCGCTCGCTCATGCGCTCGTCATGATTCGCCGTTCGGGCATCGAAGCGCCGATGTCAGGAGGCGGTCTCGACGCCGTATGGGTGCCCTTCTCAAACGGTGAGTACCTGTACGAGACGCTCTGGGACGCGGCGAATGACGCGACCACTGTTCGCGCTTGGGCACGGATCGGCTCTCGTCGAGCGCTGTCAGCCCCCACTGTTGCCCCGAGCGACGCTGGGTGGGATTCGACAGGCTGGACGATCGAAGGGATCGAAGCGCTGATCAAGCACGACGTCTACGTGCCGAAGAGTTCCTACTACGTCGGCAACGGTGGTATCGAGCGCCCGCTGGGCGGCTTCGACTGGAGCCAGCCTGGGGTGGATCCGACCGACCCTTCCACGTGGGTGCCAAGCCCCAGTGCGTCATCGAGTCAGGCATCGACGGTGCCGATGATGGTCGACGCGCGCAACTACCCGGCGGACTACCTCGAGAACGGTGGTACACCCGAGGCGGTTTCGGTGTTTCCTCACCCATATCCGATCTGGACGTCGCAGACCGCGATCGGGCAGTACAACACCGAGGCATGGTTTCGCAATTCGGCCGGTAGCGGCGATCCATTGATCAACGTCTTTCCGCCCGTCGCGACGTCCTACTCGTCAGACCCGACCGCACCCGGTTACGCATTCCCGATCAACCCGGAACTCCCCGACGTATCGACGTACGCGGCCGAGCTGTGGAACACTGTCCGCGGCACCGCGCTGTCGAACGAGCTGATCGAGGGCTCGCACACAGGTAGCTACGGTACCGTCGCGACGCCGGAGGTTACGTTCGTCACCGGCGAGCTACACGTCGCCAGCGGCACAACGTTCAGCGGCTCTGGCATCCTTGTCATCCGTGACGACTACGATCCCAACGTCGATACCGACAACACCCCCGATCGCCGAGCCAACCTCGTCATCGACGGAACGTTCGAATGGACGGGGCTGGTGCTCGTCACGGGTTGGGCGCCGTCCCTACAGGTGCGCGCCGGTGGCGATGGCACCGTCGTCGGTTCCGTACTGGGCGAGGACAGCGTGCAGTCTGGCGCGGAGGTCAGCCTCGATTCGGCGACGATGGTGTTCAACATCCAGGACGACTTCCGCATCCTCTGGTCGAACTCGCTTTTTGCGACCAGTGGTGGCATTCGCCCCCTCCTGCCAACCGTCAAGAGGACCTTGGTTGGCACGAAGCGGATCTGGGATGTCGAGGCCTGGTAGCGAGACCATGACGACCGACGTCGGCGCCCGACCGCAAGTCGACAGCGCTACGCTCCCCCAACCCATTCCGCGTCGGCAGCGCGGCTCAGCGCTGGTCATGGTGCTGATCATCGGCGCCGGCATTTTGACACTAACTCTCCTCAGCGTACAAACGACCAAGCTCAGCTCGATGACGCAGCGCGATCAAGTAGATCGCATTGAAGCACGTTCCATCGCCGAGTCCGCACTGGCTCACGCGCTCGTAATGCTGCGACGCTCGGGCATCGAAGCCCCCGCGTCAGGCGGCGGTACCGACGCGGTCTGGGTGACGTTCTCAGGAGGCGAGTATCTCTATGAGACGCTGTGGGACGCCGCCAACGACGCGACGACGATTCGGGCTTGGGGGCGCATCGGCTCGAGACGAGCTCTGTCAGCTCCCACAGTAGCGCCCACCGACACCGGCTGGGACCCGACGGGTTGGACTGTCGAAGGGGTCGAAGCCCTTGTCAAACACGACGTCTTCGTTCCGAAGAGCGCCTACTACGTCGGCAACGGCGGCATCCAACGGCCACTCGGCGGCTTCGATTGGGAGGCCCCCGGCGTCGATCCAACGGACCCCAGCACTTGGACGCCGAGCACGACCGCTTCGTCGAGCCAAGCGTCATGGGTACCGATGGTCGTCGATGCCCGCGACTACCCCATCGACTACATCGACAACGGAGGCAGCCCCGCCCCCGTGACGTATCCACACGAATATCCGATCTGGAGCTCGCAGAACGCGATCGGCCAGTTCAACACGGAGGCATGGTTCAAGAACTCCGCTGGCAGCGGGGACCCGCTGATCAACGTGTTTCCACCGGTCGGCACGTCGTACTCGACCGACCCGACCTCCCCCGACTACGCGTTCCCGATTCGTCCCGACCTCCCCGACGTGCAGACGTACGCGAGCTCCCTGTGGAACTCCGAGCGCGGCAAGACCACGACCAACGAGTTGTCTGGCGGAACTCACTCGGGGAGCTTCGGCACGGTAGCCGCGCCCGAAGTCACGTTCGTTACCGGCGAACTGAATGTCGCCAGCGGCACGACCTTTCGCGGCTCTGGCATCTTGGTGATTCGTGATGACTACGACCCGAACGTGGACACCGACAACACTCCCGACACCCATGCGTGGCTGTCAATCAACGGTACGTTCGAGTGGACAGGACTGGTTCTGGTCGTGGGCTGGAACGCAGGTCTGAACGTCAATTCGGGTGGCGATGCAACGATTGTCGGAGCGCTCCTTGGCGAGGACAGCGTCCAATCCATGGGAGAAGTTAGCCTCGATTCGGCGACGATGTCGTTCAACATTCAGGATGACTGCCGGATCCTCTGGTCCAGCCAGCTCTTCTCCCCAGGCAGTCATCTGCGACCACTCCTGCCAACGGTGAAGCGCACGTTGGTCGGTTACCCGCCGCATCTGGGCTGAGACCTCCTGGGAGTAGGTCCCCCTAGCTGCGGCGGACCCCGATGAACAAGCCGCGCCCCATCAACCCCTCCTCGTCCCAGGTCACGTCGAACCCTGCTTGTTGCAGCTGCTCCTGCAACACTTCCCGCGGGTACATCATCGTGTGATGGGTCTCACGTAGGTGCTCGATCCCATCAGCGGTCCCAATCAGGTAGTGCATCTCCAGCTGCACTCTGTCGCCGTCGCGGCGTGTCGTTGCCATCCGACACAGGCTGACGCCATCGCTGTCGTCCGGCGTCAGACGGTGAATGTTTCCTGGCTCGAACTGGTCTGGAAAGATCCACGGCTCGATCAGCGCGACGCCACCGGCGTGCAGGTGATTCGCGAAAGTATCGAATGTGTCGCGCACGGCTTGGATCGTCGTCAGATAGCCGATCGAGCTGAACAAGCACGTCACGACGTCGAAGCGCTGTGGCAGCTCGAAAGAACGCATATCTGCAGCCACGAACTGCAACGCTGGATAACGCTCCCGTGCGATCTCCAGCAACCCCGGATCGAGGTCGAGTCCAGTCACCGCAAACGACTCCTGCAAGGCCTCCATGTGCTTGCCGGTACCACATGCGACATCGAGGAGAGCGTTGCCGGGACTGGCTTTGTACTGCCGCACGAAGTCCACGACCCGCTGTGCCTCAGCCGGGTAGTCCTTCCAGCTGTACAGCGCGTCGTAGTACCGTGCCGTCTTGTCGAACATGGCCAACTCCTCCTCGAGGTCTCGCTCCCTATCCCCAGGAAGAATGCGGCGCTGGCAGAGGTTGCGCAAGCAGGAACGGCGACCGGCACGACTGGGAAGCCGCGACGGTCCTCGAAACCCGACCAGAACTGCAGGGTTTGTGGTACAAGTCACGCAAATGGGAAGAACGACGTTGAGAGTTTGCATAGCCACACCCGCCCCTCCAGGCACTGCGCGCGGAAACCGCGTCACGGCCGATCGCTGGGCTCGATTCCTGCGCCAGCAGGGACACCAAGTCGAGATCTCCGAAGACTACGGCAGCGCGGCCGCCCACGGCACGAAGTTCGATCAACTGGTGGCCCTGCACGCCAAGCGCAGCCACGAATCCGTGGTGCAGTTTCAGGCGGAACGCCCTGGGCGTCCCGTCATCGTTGCCTTGACCGGGACCGACATCTATCGCGACCTCGATACTCCCGAAGCTCAGGACTCGATCGCACGAGCCGACCGGCTGATCACGCTGCAGCCACTCGCCACCGATGAACTGCCGGCCTCACAGCGCAGCAAGGCACACGTGATCTTTCAGTCTGTCGAGGCGCCGGAGGGATCGTTTCGCAAGCGCAAGAACACCTGGGAAGTACTGCTGGTAGCCAACATTCGCGACGTCAAGGATCCGTTCCTGGCGCCGCGGGCAGCGCTGGCACTACCCGCGTCATCGCGAGTCCAGATCGTGCATCTCGGGGAGGTTCTCAGCGAAGAGCTTCGCCCGGAACTAGAGGAGTTCCAGTCGCACCCGGACCGCTACGTCTGGCGCGAGACGCTGCCGCACTGGAAGGCCCTGCGCCTGATGGCACGCTGTCGGCTGGTCGTCGTGACATCGCGGCTCGAGGGTGGCCCGAACTGCCTGTCAGAAGCCATCGCCGTCGGCGTCCCTGCGCTCGCCACAGAGATTCCCGGCAACGTCGGACTCCTCGGAGAAGGCTACCCCGGCTATTTTCCGGCCGGCGACACCGCCGCTCTGACTGAGCTGCTCGAGCGCGCCGAGAATGACGAGGCGTTCATCGAGGCGCTGACCGAAGGGGTCGCTGAACGCCGTAAGTTCGTGAACCCCGAACGTGAACGACAGGCCTGGATCGAACTCCTCGAAGCACTCTAGACAGCGCCACAAAACTCCAACATCCCCTCATTGCCGCGCCCTCACCTGCCGATAACGGAACAACCGATAAACCTTGGTGACCTGACTCGGAGAGATTGATGCAACAACCCGCCGCCAACATCGCCGCAGCCGTGGACCGTGCCGTAACGCAGCTGAGAAGCCGTCGCGCTGAGCTTCTGGAGCAGGAGAACATCCTGCACGAAATCGACGCGGAGGAACTCGTTCGCCGCTACGTGCCCACGACGGCCAACGAGAGCCCCAAGTGCACACTGATCTTGACCAGCCGTGACAGCGCCCCTGACATTTCGGAGCTCCTGAAGGCGCTCCCACGGCAGCTGCCGAACATCGATGCGATCGAGTGGGTCGTCGTCGATGACGGCAGCGTCGACGACACAACAGCTTGCGCACGGCGCCACGGAGCCGATCACGTACTGCAGTTCCCACAACCGCGTGGGAGTCGCGCGGCGCTGGCGGCAGGCGTCGACAAGGCACTGGCCACCGGCGCTGACTTCATCGTACATGTCGACTCGCCCACAGTTTGCAGCGACGAACTTGCAGCGCTCGTGCGACCGCTCGTCGCCGGCGAAGCAGACTGTGTGCTTGGCGAGGAGCCGCCGCAGCCTGCCCTTCCTGACCGCTTGCGACAAATGCTGTTGTCTGTCGCAGACTTCGTGTCGCGCTTGGCAAATCGCCGCTCCGCCGCCCGCCGACACGCGCCTTTGCGAGCGTTCACGAGGGAAACAGCGCTGCACCTGCAACCGGGGGATGGCACGACAGATCCCATCGCCGATCTACTCGACCGTGAAATCAATGGACTCTCCGTGCGCGCAGTTCCCGTCGCGAGGCCCTACGACGAGGAACTGGGCCCCGCCGACGCGCAACTGCGACGCTCGTGGCTCGACCGCTTGGGCAGCAACTCGGTACGCCGTACGACACGATCGTTCTGGGTTGCGGGAATCACGGCGCTCGCCGTCGGCGTAACGGCCGGAGCCGCGTGGCTGGTAGCAGCTGGCGACGCCCCGAAAACCGGCGCCGCTGCGCTCGTCGCACTCCTGACGGCCCTCCAGCTCTGTGGGTTTGCGCTCTTGGGTGAGAACCTACGCCAACAACGACGCCTGCTCGACGACCTGCGCTACCGCGTGCGGCGCTCGGAATGACCGCCGCGATCGGTCACGCACTGTCAATAGTCGAGACGAACCCCGTGTTCGTCGAGAAACGGCGTCAGCTCGGATCGTACAGCTTCGCGAGCACTCGCTAGATCGAGTTGTTCGGGAGTGTCGATCGAAGCACACAGACTATCGAGAAGACGCGACTGGATCTTGCCGGCCTCGAAAGCGACCCGGTAAGGAATCAGGCTGTAGACGACCATCGAGTAGCGGGAGCGATATTCGCCCGGCAACTCGTTCTCGAGGCGATGCTCTACCCCCTTGCGCAACAGGAAGTCGGGGTCGCCGACGTGGGAGCACATTTCATGAAAGTTCTCGAGAGACATGTCGGCAATCGCGTCGGCGTGTGGCTTTCGCGCTTGCGAGAACGCATGAAACGCGGCGCCCCAGTCCTCGCCATCGGGGCCCGCGGTTTCGTCGAGGATTCGATCCAACTCCGACACGTCTTCGAAGCCACAATTCATACCTTGACCGAAGAACGGCACGATGGCATGCGCAGCGTCACCAAGCATCACAGCGCGGTCACCAAAGTCCCAGCGGGCACAGCGACGCGTCCCCAGCGTGCCGGTCGGATTTGCGATGAAGTCGTCAGTGAGATCCGAGATCAGCGGGATCGAGTCTGGAAACAGCCTCTCGAAGAATCCCAGCACCTTCTCGGGGCTGTCGAGTTCGAGGAAACCACTCTCCCCGTGCTGCGGGAGGTACAACGTCACGGTGAACGTCCCGTTGTGGTTTGGAAGCGCCATCAGCATCTCGCGCCCTCGCGGCCAGATGTGCAGCGAGTGCCCGTCGATCACGAACGTCCCGTCGGGAGCGGCCGGGATGTGCAGCTCTTTGTAGCCGTGCCCGAGGTCATCGAACGTCGTTCCATGGCCAGGTGATTGCGCCATCGCATCGCGAATCACAGAGCCAGCCCCGTCGGTACCGAAGATCCGCTCTGCTTGCACTTCGACCTCACAACCGCGGGCTTCGTCGTAGAAGCGCAATCGCCCCTCAGGGAGCGACGCGGCCATCAGTTTGTGTTCGAAAAAGATGCGTACACCGCGCTCCTCTGCCTCGGTCATCAACAGCTCGTTGAGCTCGCCGCGCGAGACGGAGTAGTTGACCTCACTGTCGTCCTTGCCGTAGGGGTGATACGACAGCGTACCGTCCACGGCGTGCATCATGCGACCACGCACAGGGGCTCCGTGAGCGCGCACTTTGTCGGCGAGATCCAGCTTCGCGAGCGCATTGAGACTGCGCGATGTGGAGATCAAGTTGATCGAACGCCCGGCGGGAATGTCAGCGCGACGCATGTCCGGTCGCCGCTCGTAGACGACGACCTCGTGTCCGCGACGGCGCAGAAACATTGCAAGCAGTGAGCCGACGAGCCCACTGCCGACGACGGCAATCTCAACCCGGTCCATGATGATCCTTGATCTTGGGCAGTGTGCGCGAGGCTTGCTGGAAACGGCATGATACCGGATGCAGCAGTCCCCATTCTAGGAGCTCGTGCAAAAGCACAGGGCTCGACGAAGGCGGTTTCGACGCTGCCGCGGCCGCGGATTCGGGCGATGGCCTGCGCAACAGCGAGAACCTGCGCCTCCCGACGCGAAGCCTCGCCAGACGCTCTCCCGAGCCCCGACTCTGTTTTTCGACTCACCGGTCGATTGCCGAGGCGATTCCCCCATGCGATTCGCCCAGGCGATTCCCTAGCCGAACCACTCCTCGATCTCGAGGATCCCGACTTTCTGCAGCAGCACGGCCACGACCATGATCGGCGCGACGTAGCGGATGAGTAGCAACCAACCCTGGATCAGCATCGGTCCGGCACCGACAAACTCTTGCTCGCGGAACCGAGCCGGCATGATCCAGCCGGCATAGATCGCGACGAACAGTCCGCCCAGCGGCAGCAGCCAGTTCGATGCCAGGTAGTCCACCGTGTCCAGGTACGACAGCCCAAAGCCCTCGTTCCAGCTCGCGAGAATGAAGCTATCGGAGTGCCCGAACGCCACCGGGAGGCCGAACAGAAAGACCAACCCCCCGATCAGCCAGGCTGCTTTCGGGCGCGCCCATCCGCGCTGGTCAATGAAGTACGAGCAGACGACCTCGAGCAGTGACATCGACGAAGTGAGGGCCGCGAAAACGAGAAGACCGAAGAAGAAGATTGCCAGCATCATGCCACCGGCACCAATCTCAGCGAATGCCAACGGCATGCTCATGAAGACCAGACCCGGACCTGCCCCTGCTTCTTGCCCATACGAGAACAAGATCGGGAACATCATCATGCACGCCAGCAACGCGATCGCAGTATCGAAGACCACAATCAGCACCGACTGCGTGACCAGGCCTTCTTTCGACGCCTGGTAGGAGCCATACGTGATCATCGCGCCCATGCCGAGAGACAGCGTGAAGAAGGCATGACCCAGCGCTTCGAGGACCCCGCTGGCCTTCAGCTTGGAGGCGTCCGGCGAGAACACGAACGAGAAAGCCTCGCCGAACCCTGGCTGGAAGAATCCGTAGCCGACCATGATGAAGATCAGCACCATGAGCGTTGGCATCAAGACCTTGCACGCGCGCTCGATGCCGGATGCGATCCCTCCAGCGACGATCAAGATCGTGATCATCATGAATAGCGCCGCCCAGAACGTCGAAGTCCAACCATCGGCGAGCAAGCCACCGAAGCGCGCGCCAACTCGATCAGCAATCGCGCCACGACGGTGCAGATCTTCAGCCTCTGAGTGGAGTTGATCTTTTGGCAGGGCCCGCAGGCGGGTCCGCTCGCGATCGATGTGGTCGTTGGTGGTCGCGTCGATGCGCTCGAGCAACGCCTGCCCAAGCAGATAGTTGGCCTGCAGGTCCGAATCCTCGAACAATCGCTGCTTGGCCAGCGTAACGGCCGCGGACTCGCTGTCGCCCGTGGCATCGGCCTCCTGAACGCGCGCAATCGTTGACGCAACGACACCATGGTCTTTCCAAACCGATGGTTTCACTTCGTTGCGGATCGACGCGACCTCGTTCTTGGCGTGTCGCGGACCGAACTCCTCGGCCAACGTCTCGATCATTTCGTCATCGCTAGCCGTTGCCCTGTAATGCTTGGCCTCGAGGACTGACTCTTCCTTGATTTCAGACGAGAAATTCACGACGGACTTCAGCGTGTAGTCGATCGCCCAACCCGCAACGACGACGTAGTAGGACAAGATGATGAAACCGGTGATCACCCCCAGCCAACCGATCGCAGACCAGCCGGTCTGCCGTCCCTGGAGGGTGCTGAACGCCCCCACGGGCTGCTTCTGGGCCGCGCGACCGATCATGATCTCAGCCGCCATGATCGGGAGGCCGACGACTGCAATGCAAACCAGGTAGATCAGGACGAACAGTCCGCCACCGTTCTCGCCGGTGATGTACGGGAACTTCCAGATGTTACCCAGTCCGACTGCGGAACCAGCGGCCGCCAGGATGAACCCGGTGCGCGATCCCCACTTGCCACGCTCTTGCGCCATTGCGAGCCCCTTTCGTGAGTCGGGGATCATACAGGAACTGCTTCACGTGGGTCTATAGGTGCATCGGGAGGTCGAGTGCAGCTCAGCGAGGGGTCAGCGGGACTCCGACGCCGCTACAGACTGCCGATTCCAAACAGCGAGCGCACGCGCAACAAGGGAACGTGGCACAACCCGTGGAAAATCTCGCGATGAGAGATCTTCGACTCCCCGGCCCGGCGTCCCTCGAAGATGATCGGCACTTCGTCGACTTTGAAACCGACTTTGTGGGCCAGATACATCAACTCCTCGAGCGCGGCGTAGCCGCTGCTCAAGACGCCATCGAGAGGGAGACGGCGCAGCGCCTCGCTTCGATAGGCCCGAAACCCTGCGGTGCAATCACGTGTTGGGATCCACAGCAGCAATCGCGTATACAGGTTCGCAGCCCGTGAGAACCACCGGCGGACCAGTCCCCAATTCTTGACGCCCCCGCCGCGAACATAGCGCGACCCGACGACAATGTCGCGATCGCGCAGCTGGTCCAGCAAAGCTGGGATGTAGCGTGGCGCATGACTGAAGTCGGCATCCATCGTGACGACGGCCTCGTAGTCACGCTCGAGCGCAAAGTCGAAGCCGGCGAGGTAGGCGCTCCCCAACCCCAGCCGCGACGGCCGGATCAACGCATGCACTCGACTTTCGTCGGCGGCAAGCTGGCGCACCGCCTCCGGTGTGCCATCGGGTGAATTGTCGTCGACGAACAACACATCGATGTCTACGTGCTGCTGCAACACGTCGAAAGCCATGGGTCGAACGTTGTCGATTTCGTTGTAGGTCGGAATGACGACGAGAGTGCGCAAGCGAGTCTCTTTCTGGGGCGTCGCCGGCAAGATTCGTCTGCCAGCCGAGAACCAGCAGGGCCAGTTCCCAACAGCGAATGCAGGCAGCGGCGTTGCGGCGGTCAAAGAGGAGGGTTCCGTGCCGCGCCGGCCATGATACCACGACCTGCACGGCAACGAGCACGCTGTCGCCAAAGAAGGCTCTCTACAGCGTTCTCAACACGGCCCGCACTGGACTCGCGTCGAATCCGGGGAGCGACAGAGGCAGCGCGATCAGCTCGTAGGCCCCTGAGGGAACTTCACTTAGGACAAGTCCCTCGAGGATGGCCATGTCGTTGGCGAGAAACCTGGCGTGGCTCGGCAGGTCCTTCGACGTGAACGTATCGACGCTCGGCGTATCGACTCCGACCAGCCGCACTCCTTGCTCGTGCAGCGCATCGACGAGACCTGGATCGAGCGCCGTGAAGTCCTCATTGAATTGCTCGGGGTCCGGATACGTCCCCGTCGCAATCAAGACGCGCTCTTCGGTGATCGCCACGCCGAGCTGCTCGACCGTCAGACGCGTACCTCGCTCGGCGGCCACGTGAACGACCTGGCAGCGTCCGACATAGACGTCCAACGGACGTCCATCGATGCCCGGCGCGTCCTTGCCGTAGTGGTTCGCGCCATCGGCGTGAGCGCCCACATGCACCGTGGAATGCAACGTCGACAGCGTGATGTTGTCACCCTGCTGCATATCCAACAGCACTTCGCGCGTTGGCGGCGTGTCTCCGGGCCACACGCGCAAGCGCTCTGTAATCGGCGGTGTGATATCGATCAACGGCATCTCTATGTCCCCTAGAGTTCGTGGCGGATCGCCCAGAGATCGGGCAACACAGATAGGAACAGAGACTCCTTCAAGAACGCGACTCCCAGCGATCCCCCCGTTCCCTTCTTGCTACCGATAGAGCGCTCGACGAGCTTGACGTGTCGGTAGCGCCACTCCTGCAGTCCTTCGTCGAAGTCAGTCATCAATTCGAACAGGATCGCCACGTCAGGCTGCGACTTGTACAGTTGCAGAATTCCTTGCTGCACGACTTCGTTCGGTGCATTCGATTCGGTCAAGTCACGATCGCGAACTTCGGCCGGTATCGCCACGCCCCGGTGTTCGAGGAAGTCGTAGAAGTAGTCGATCAACGATCGCTCTTCGAGCCGCCGCTGCAACTTCTCGACTGCGACAGGATCCTTGTGAAACGCGATCATGCGGGGTCGCTTGTATCCGAGCGCAAACTCGAACTCGCGAAACTGCACGGACTGAAACCCGGAAGCTTCATCGAGACGATTGCGAAAGCTCGTGAACGACATCGGTGTCATGGTCTCGAGAATATCGATCTGCCCAACCAGTGTTTTCATGATCGTGCGCAACCTCTTGAACGTGTGGATCGCACCGAAGAGATCGTCGCTGGACAGGTCTTGCTCCACCTTCTGCAGCTCGTGCAACATCTGCTTGAACCACAGCTCGTAGGCTTGGTGGATAATAATGAAAAGAGTCTCGTCGTGCTCTGCCGGCGACGACTGTGGTTCCTGCAGATCGAGCAGACGATCCACGTGCAAATAGGTGCCGTACGTGAGTGCCAATGCGTGCCTCGCTTCCCGTTCCTCCGACGGTCAGCGTGACCGTACAAAGCGCTGATAGCTGGCGCCTGGCTGGAAGTCAAGCGTTGCCACTCTCAAGCTTCAACAGCCGGGTAGTGGCTCCTTTGCAAGGGGTCGCCTGTGCTGCTGTTCGTTGTCAGCTGTGGGAGTGCATTCTCACTCTTGCCGCGAAACGGCGCCCCGCCAGTGGTGATTCCGATTGGGAGCCCAAACCGTAGGTGATATCCTCGCGGTTCGTGGTTGGTAAACAAGATCGTCGCAGGGGGTGTTCATGGTATTGCGTTTGGCTTGCCTACTGTTGATTCTTGTCGCGCCTCAACTTGCCTCCGGACAGCTGTCTTTCGCGCTAGCAAATGGTGCAGCAACCATCAACAACACCTACACCAGCGGTCCGTTCTCGCTGTCGCACTACTGCTCAGGTGGCGCATGTGGTGACTTCAACAACGACGGCTGGCAGGACGTGTTCAT
>JBCCHQ010000156.1:0-15483 GCA_039028735.1 Planctomycetota bacterium
ATCTAGGGATTCTCAGCAACAAGCCATTGGGAATCACCGGCCGCATCCTCGAGCACCTACAGCTGACGTCGCTGTTTCGAACCGTGCGCTGCCCCGAGAACTCGCGGGTCCGCAAACCCGACCCAGACGCCATGCACGATGTCCTCGCCGAACTGGGGCACGACGCAGATCGCAGCTGGTTCATAGGCGACTCTTGCCCCGATTTCGCGACGGGACACGGCGCCGGGGTCTTCACGTTCGGGGTCCGTTTCGGGTATTACGACGGTGGTGAACCGGAACCACACGCGTGGGTCGAAAGCTTTGACGAACTCGAACGCATCTGGGAGCAAACTGTTGGCAGTTGAACACGACGATATGAAGACTCGCCTCTCTCTGGGCTCACACCTATCGGTTGCCGGGGGTGTTTCGAATGCGGTCGCAGGAGCCATCGATCTCAAACTTGGAGCGCTGCAGATCTTCACGAAGAACGCCAATCGCTGGAAACAGAAGGCGCTCGACCCGAAGGAGATCACCCGCTTCAAGGAAAAGCGTGCCGAGTGGGGCCCGTTTGCAGCTGGGAGTCACGACTCATACTTGATCAACATGGGCAGCCCAGACGACGCGTTGTGGGAGAAGTCCGTCGTCGCGTTCATCGACGAACTCGAACGTGCCGAGCAGCTTGACCTCGACTTCGTCGTAACCCACCCCGGTGCCCATGTTGGTAGTGGGGTCGAGCCTGCGATCGAACGCCTGGTCAAGGGCATGCACCGTGTCCTGGAAAGCGTTCCCCACGGCACGACGCGGATCCTGCTCGAGAACACTGCTGGGCAGGGCACAACCCTCGGCCGTTCGTTCGAGGAGCTAGCTGCGATGCTACACGGCATCGATGCTCCCGAGCGCGTCGGGGTCTGCCTCGATACATGCCACCTCTATGCCGCCGGATACGACATACGTACGCGCGCAGGGTACGACGCCACCATGGCACAGCTCGAAGCAGCAGTCGGTGCCGATCAGGTGCGGCTTTGGCACCTCAATGACTCCAAAGGCAAGCTGGGCAGTCATCTCGACCGTCACGAGCACATCGGTCAAGGTGAGATCGGCGAGACTGGATTTCAGTGTGTGGTCCAAGACCCGCGCTTCTTCGGCGTCCCGAAGATCCTCGAGACCCCCAAAGAAGACGACATGGACCCGGTGAACTTGGCGACTCTCTGGAGCCTCGCGACCCACTAGTCGCAACACTCGCCGAAATCTGCTCGGGGCGCCTTGCGTCCGACGATCGTCCGACGTACACCCTAGTTCGCACAGACTATGAGGTGCTTTCCGTCGCCACGAATCGGAGGATCTTGCCATGACTCAACTGCGGGCATGCATCGCAGTCGCTCTCTGCGCGTTCGCGGGACCCGCGTTCGCGGGCACACACACGACAACGACTTCGCCACAGAAGGTACCCGCAGACACGTTGCTCTATTGGGGCTGGGACGGCACCGCCGCTCTCGATGCTCCGTTCAAAGCTACCGGCATGGGCAAACTTTGTGCGGAACCGGCAATCGCACAACTCCTCGAGACAGCCTGGGGCAGAGTCCGCGCGGAGCTGCCGCCACCCGTCGTGGCAGGGCTCACCCAGCTGCGCCTGATCTGTCGCTACCCCGGATCGTTTAGCTTCCTCGGAGTCTCTGGCGCGGACGCGCAACCGCTGCTCGCCATGCAGATCGAATGCGGCGACAAGGCAGCCGGCCAACTGCACGAAATGATCGAAGATCTGCGCACAGCATTTGGACTCGAGGCGCTCACACCGCTCGAGATGCCAGGCGCCAAGTTGACGCGAGTAGCGGTTGCGGACCTACCGTTCGCGCTGGTTTACGGGCAAGCTCACGGCGGCTACATCATCTGTATCGGAGACGCAGCCGCACGCGAAGTCGTAGGCCGGCGCGCTCCGAGCGGCGACGAGCCGTTGCCAACCCTCCGTGAGAACCCGCGTTTCGTAGCTGCGCTGCCCCACGTTGGAGACCACCCAGCGCTGGGACATCTCTTCGTCGACATTGCTGGCGCCATCGAAGCGTTGAAGAGATTCTTCACTGACCAAGGCCAGTCGCTCCCGCCAATTGTCAGCAGCATTGTCGACAGCGACGAAGTGAAGAAGCTGCAAGCGTTGACGTGGGCTCTCTCTCTCGACGGCGCTGGTTTTCGCCGCGTCCTGCACCTGGGCATCGACGGGGCCCAACCTGAGCCTGCAGTCACCGATCAAGACCTGCTGGCAGTCCCGCGCGATTGCGAATTCTTCACGTTAACTCATAGCGACCTGCGCGTTTGGTACGGCCTCCTCCGGAGCTTTCTCGGCACCGTCCTCCCCGACGTCGAGCAGTTCGTCTTCGGCGCGATCGAAGACTTCGAAACCGAGGCCAAATTGCGGATCGACGAAGACCTACTGGCCTCCCTTGGCACGCAGTTCTTGATGTACACCGAGCCTGGGCACGGTGGACTGATGTCAATGAGCTTCACGCTGGTGCTGAAACCCACCGATGCCGCCAAGCTCGACAGCTGCCTGCGCAAGCTCACCGACTTCATTGGAACCATGGTGAGCGGCATGCTGCCCGATGTTCGGGTAGCGATTCACGCGATCGAGACCAGCGGTAGCAACGTCACACAAGTGACCCTACAAGGCGCGCCGATCGGTCTCGCGCCAGCATGGGCCATTCACAAAGATCGTATGGTCTTTGGACTGACCGCAATCGACGTGCTCGAAACCCTACGCCGTTTGCAGGCCAATGACCCGCAGACATCCATTCTTGCCAATGCTGACTTTCAGGCCCGACGTCAGACTCTGCCGAGTGGCGCCCACGGCCTCACGTATGTCGACATGAAGCAAACGGCTCGCACGGTTTATCCTTGGTTTGTGTACGGAATGCAGGCCGGAATGTCCTACTTCGGCCAAGACGAACCCACGCTCGGAGCGGCGCTGATGCCACCCCCCTACCGAGTCCAACGTGCCTTCTTTGGTGACATCACAGCGGAGTACACGGACTCGCACGGCTACACGGCGATCGGTCATGGCCCGCTCCCGCTGGCGCTTCCGGCTTCTACGGCAATGTACATTCCGGTCGTCGCTGGGATCGCCGGCATGGCCGCTGCTAGAGTCGCCGACATCTCCGCCGATACTGCGCAAGCGCGCGAGACCTTCGTCGAGCAGAGTATGCGGTCCGTAGCTATGGCGACGGAGATGTACCGCATCGATCACGATCGCTACCCCGACAGCCTCAGCCAACTCCACCCGGACTACGTGAGAACCACCGACTCAATCAGTGACTTCGCGGCCGTCCGGCGCATCGATCCGGAGTCCGGTCTCGAAGAGCTCCTGCTCTACCAGCGGCAGCCAGCAAGTGACGGCCTCGCCTACATGCACGTTCGAGGCGCGGCCGAGCGCGGCCCCGAACGCGTGCCGTTTGCGGAAGTGCAGCAGATGATCACCGAATGGCAGAAGCAGAAAGGTGGGGAATAGTCCGATGCGGAGAACAGGAAACAACGATCGCTCTACACTACGGTTGCCGGCCACACTGCTGCTTCTGTGCGCAACCTTCGTGCCGCTGCACGCCGCGGACCCGATCGAAGCAATGCCCGCCAACACACTGGCGTATTGGGGGTGGGATGGCATGGACAACCTCCAACCAAAGTACGCACAGACCGGCCTGGCGAAAGTCCTAGCCGACCCGGCCATTGCGAGCATACTCGACCAGGGGTGGAAATCGCTCCGCGAACTGGCGCTCCAGAACGCCGGCCCGGAACTGACCGACGCAATTGTCACGCTGCTCGAGACGATGTACCGAAAGCCGGGCGCGATCGCGCTCCTCGACGTTGAACTGGGCCAGCAAGGTCCGCTGCCGCAGTTCGTGGTATGCCTCGACGCCGCCGACCGCACCGACGGCACGCTGGCCAAGCTCGACGAGCTTTGCGAGATGATGGACGTCGCGACCGACAACCGCATTGCCGACGGAGCCACGTCTTGGCGCCAAGTTCCGCTACCCGATGCTCCCTTCCCCTTACTCTATGGCGCCGTAGACGGCCGGGTCATCATCGCGTTGGGTCGCAGTACCGCGCGACGAATCACGGCTCACCTACGGCAGCAGCAACCGCACTTGGGCAGCAACCCTGCGTTCGCGGCGGGGCGCTCTGCAACGACAGGCACGATCACCGATAGCGCCTTCGTCAACGTTCCAGCGCTGATTCAACGGGGCCTGACGGTGTTCTCCGAGATGGGGCAGCCCCTCCCACCTGTCGTACCCGTGCTGTTGCAAAAGAGTGGCATCGACCGTGTGCGCGGAATCTCGTACAGCTGCGCACTCGACGGCCCGGGGTTTCGTCGGGTGTTTCGTATCGGCATCGAGGGAGGCCCGAAGCAACTCCCTGCGGTCCAAGACGCAGACATCGCACAGATCCCGAAGGACACGAACTTTGCAGCGGTGACGCCGTTCGACTTGGCCATGTGGTACGACCTCTTCATGGAGTGCGTCCGCGCGGCTATGCCCGACCGCTTGGAGCAGATCGATGCCGACCTCCAGCAACTCGACAAACGGCTCGGCTTTCGCCTGCGAGAGGACTTTCTCGCCTCGCTGGGAACTCAGGCCATCGTCTACGAAGAGCCGGCAATGCGGACTCTGCTACCAAGCCTGACGGTCGTCCTGAAGCCCACCGATGCGAACAAGCTCAACGAGTGCATGCACAAGATTCTGCGGTTCGTAGCAGCCATGATCCCAGAAGACAGTGATTGGCGGCTGCGCGTACACCGCACCACCATAGACGGCATGGAGTTGTCGCACGCAGTTGTGTCTGGTCTCCCGATTCCAGTCGCTCCGGCCTGGGCCGTCCATGACGGCCGTCTCTACATGGCCCTGCACAGTGCCTCGATCGAAGAGGCGATCTATCGACAAAAGACGGAAGGAGCCGCTGGATCGTTGACGGCAAACGTCGACTTCCGCGCGTCGCGGAGCAAGCTCCCGACGCCAGCCCATGGGGTGAGCTATTCAAACACCCCCGCCACCGTTCAGAGCCTCTACCCGACGGTCGCGTACTTCTTGCAAATGGCTGCATCGTATCTGGGTGGTGCAAATCCCGAGATGCAGACTGCGATGTTGCCGGCGCCGAGTGCGGTCGCTGCGCATATGTTCCCTGACGTCGGCGTCGAGCTGCTCAGCGATGATGCGTACACGGCCATCAGCTATGGGCCACTGCCGTTCTCGCTTTCGAACGTGGTCTTAACGACAGCCGCGGTCAGTTTCGTGGCTGGCTTGACCGTGCCCACGATCAACATGACCCGGCGCCGTGCAGAGTCGGTGACTACGTTGAACAACGCCCGCATGCTGTCGATCTACTGTTCGATGTATGCCGATGAGCATGGCGGGAAATTCCCTCGGTCACTGGATGCGCTCGTGCGAACCTACCCCGATGATATCGGCGCGGAATTGATCGCAGGCTTCAGCTACGTCTCGGGCTATCGCCAAACGGGACGCGGAGATCGAATCTTCATCTATCAGACTGATCCCGACGCATCGGGGCAAGTCGTCGTCGCGCGGCTGAGCGGCGTCACCGAGCGACTGCCATGGGACGAAGTGAAGCGCATACTCGCCGAACAGAAGAACTGACTCCCGCTCTTTGGTGAACGCTGGCGGTGCGGCGAGTCTTCGTTAGCTGTCTTCCTGCACCGCCTGAGCCGTGGCGGCATCGGCCTGGTCGCTGTGGCAGGCCGCTCGCTCGCCAGCGACCGCACCCACCTTTCGTTGCGTCTTGGCAGCGAGTCGATGGATCTCCTCTGGACTCAACACTCCGCGCTTGGCGAGGATCTCTTGCTGCTCAGGCGTCAACGCCCCGCTCTGGACCGCCTTGTCGCGTGCATACTCAGCCGCTTTGCCCGATGTGAACTCGACGATCTCCTTGCTGATGCGAACGCTGCACCAATCATGTCCGCACATGGCACAAAAGTCGGTGTCGACGTCGAGGTCTTCGTCATGATACGCGCGCGCCGTGTCTGGGTCGAAGCTCAGTTCAAAGTGTTTTTCCCAGTTCAACGCAGCGCGAGCCTTCGTCAGCTCATCGTCACGGTCGCGCGTACCGGGGATTCCCAGCGCGACATCAGCTGCGTGGGCCGCGATCTTGTACGCAATGCATCCCTGCTTGACATCGTCACGCTTGGGCAAGCCAACGTGCTCTTTCGGAGTCACGTAGCACAACATCGACGCCCCATGATAGGCCGCGTTCGTCGCACCAATGCACGACGTAATGTGATCGTAGCCGGGGAAGATGTCGGTCACCAGCGGGCCCAACACGTAGAAAGGCGCGCCATGGCACACGCGCCGCTGTAGCTTCATGTTGTACTCGATCTGATCGAGTGGCACGTGCCCTGGTCCCTCGATCATCACCTGGACACCCTTGGCCCAAGCGCGCTCCGTGAGTTCACCGAGCGTGTCGAGCTCCGCCAGCTGGGCGTCATCGGTGGCATCCGACAGCCCTCCGGGGCGCAAGCCGTCGCCGATCGAGAACGTGACGTCGTACTCACGCATGATATCGCAAATGTCATCCCAGAGATCGTACATCGGATTCTCACGCTGGTAGTGCAGCATCCACTTCGCCAGCAGCGCTCCACCACGCGACACGATGCCGATCAATCGTTCCTTGATGTACTTCAGATGCCCGAGGCGCACTCCGGCATGGATCGTAAAGTAATCGACTCCTTGTGCAGCTTGGTGCTCGAGCGTGCTCAGGATCGTCTTGGCATCGAGCTCTTCGATCTTCTTGCCGATGATCATCGAGTAAATGGGCACTGTACCGATCGGTACCGGACTGTTCTGTATGATCGCCTCACGACAAGCGTCGAGGTTTCCCCCCGTCGACAAGTCCATGACAGTGTCGGCCCCCCACCGCACTCCCCAGCGCATCTTTTCGACTTCTTCATCGAGATCGGACGAAATCGGCGAAGCACCGATATTGGCATTCACTTTCGTCAAGGACGCGCGGCCGATCGCCATCGGATCCAACTGATGGCTGAGGTGCACACGATTGGCCGGGATCACCATCCGGCCGGCGGCCACCTCATCGCGGACTTGCTGCGCGGTGAGGTGCGGCTCCCGTTCGGCAACGCGCAGCATCTCTTGAGTGATCTCGCCGTGGCGCGCACGCTCCAACTGTGTCACCGCATGCGTCGCGTCGCGTGGAGCGGGGTTGAAGTCCCAGGCCGTCAGGTTGGACGGGCTTGGCATCCCGGGCGTGTCCGGGGATGCGAACGTCAGGGGACCACCGATGTCCGGGGCCAGCGCAAAGCTGCCCGGGGTGGTTCCTTGTTGCTGCGTGGACGGGTTGCCGGCCCCGTTTCGTGGCAATTCGTGTCGTGGCAATGGATGTCGTGGCAACGGATCGGGCTGACTGGATCGACTTGTTTCTTGACGCTGTATCATGGCGACTCCTTCGCTTCCCTACGCCGGTCTGAACCGGATCAGGTTCGACGGGTACACTCTCAGCGGCCGCACCGTACGACCGCGCCCCGAGCGACCCAGAGTCTAGCAGGATTCTTCATCGAAAACAGGGACACGCCCCGTTGCGGGGTGTGTCCCTGGCTCGAAACAGCGCCGGTAAGTTACTCGGAGTCGTTCGCGTCTTCCATTTCGACGGTCGCAGGCGGAAACTCTGGCCAGGCGCCGTACGGCACGCCAGACAGGCGCTCGCGGTAGTCATTTCTGGCATCGTCACGTGCAAAGTCGATCGCAAACCAGCCCAGGAGGAAGTCAAACATCTGCATTGGGTCGAAGTGAGCACCGAACCCGACGAAACCGGCCCCGACGTGGCCACCGATCTCCCAGAAGCCGCGATCGAAGTCACGCTTCAGGTCGAAGTTCACGTCGTTGTTCTCGTCGAACTTGTCCCACTTCACATAGCTTTCGTTGGCTCGGTGCACATGGCGCTCGGCACCATTGCCATACAGGACGCTGACGCCGGCTTCGGCACGGTTCTCTTCGAACACCGCCAGCGTGCGGCCGTCCCAAGCAGCAACGTCACCGGTCGCGTAACCCACGCCGGCTTGTGCGAGCTTCGACGCCCGGGCGTTGAACCCCAGCTGAGCTCCAGCGGAGATTTGCATCCCTCCCATATCCAGGAAGTCGTTCCCGCGATCCTTCATGTAGGCGCAGCCGGGCAGCAGACCAACCGCGAGGGTCACCAGCAGAAAAAGAGACAGAGTCCGGTTCATGTTCACTCCACGCCGTTGGTTCGATCGTTCTCTTGCGTGTTCTCCCGCGCGGGAGAAGCACAAGCAGGTCCGTCCTGCCTCTTCCTTATCGGGTAAATCGCGTGGCTACCTGACGGAGATTCGGTGAAACGCTTCGCGGCGTGTTCCGAGAAGGTGCTGCTAGTCGCCGCCGAGCCCCGTAGGACGGAGAGCCGGGCGAACGCCCAACACTCGGGCACTGACAGACGGTGCGTTCTTGCCACGATGAGAACAGCGGACGCTGGCCGCCACGCTGGAGAAGCAGCCTCCGCGGACAACCCGTTCGAGCCCGACGCCCGGCTCGACGAAGCGCTCGCCGGTGCCGGCGCGCACCGGGTTCTCGTAGGGTCCGAACCAATCGCGGCACCACTCCCAGACGTTGCCGTGCATGTCGTGCAGCCCAAAGGGATTGGGCGAGAAGGAGCCAACCGGTGCATGCGCGACGTAGCTGTCGTCGCCTGGATGCCACTCGCGATCGTGGAACCAAGTCACCCCACTCTTCTTGGCCGATTGATCAGCAAGATTTGCGAACCGATGCAAGTCTGCGTCGTAAGCGAACTCCGCCCAGGGTGTCGCCGTGCCGCCGCGGGCGGCATACTCCCACTGCGCCTCCGTGGGCAAGTCGAGACCGACGAAGCGCAGCGTCTCGGTACTCAGTTCCCAACTGACAGACTCGACCGGGTGCAGCAGAGTGTGACCCACTCCCGCCACCACCGTCCCCGCCGCAAACGTGCTGGGGTTCTGACCACTGACCCGCTGCCACTGCGCCTGGGTCAACTCGAACTTGGCTATGTAGAACGGTTCGAGCACGACTCGGTGTACCGGCCCTTCGACGTCGCGGGCCATGAAGTCGACGTTGGGTTGCCCCGACCATCGGAGCGGCGTCGGCCCCTCCGCGCCCATTCCGAACGACCCACCAGGCAGCAACACGAAAACAACTCCCGCATCGGGGTCAGCCGCCCAGCGACCGGCAGCTTCATCCCAGCGTGGCTGCGTGCCGGTCTGCACGTGCCAAAACTCCCAAGACCCCGCGGAGTTCTTGCGCAGCGGGACGAGGCCAAGCTGGGGTCGCAGCGCGCGCAGCTGCGGGTGCCGCGCCAGATCTTTGAGAGTCTTGTCCCAGGCGACGGCGGCGTCCCCCCGCAAAGTGCGGTCGGCGAGCGTCCGCGCGGATTCACACCAGATAGAGACCGCGCGATGGCGTGCCTCGAGCTGGCTCAGTTTGTCTAGATGTTCCTCCAACTGCCGCCGGCGAGCTCGCGCGAACTCGACTTCCGCCGCTGCTTCGACGGCCCCCTGTGCCGTCTCGTTGCCACTGCGCGCTGGTCCGCCCGCGGCGATCTGGGCGGCGAGTTCGCTTACCATTTCGGTGTAGCGCCCCCGGCGTTCGAGCACAGAACGCACGCGGTCGATCCAGGCCTGCATGTTCTCGATATTGTTCGGACTCGCCGGCCCCAGCTCTCGTGCCTGTTGCTGGTACAAAGGAACAAGCGTGAGGTCGTAGAGAAGAAGCTGCTTCTCATGCTCGTCGTCGGCGCGAGCTTTCTCTTTGCGGACCTGTCGCTCGTTTCGGAGCGCTTCCGCGGCTTTGCGATCGGCGCGTTCGCGCTCCCGTTGCGCTTCGGCGGCATTGTCTTGCGCAATGCGCTCGTTCTGTCGTGCAAGGCGTTCGTTCTTCTTGGCTTCCTTTTCCTGCATGACCGCCAGTCGCAGGTTTGCATCGGCCTCCTGCTTGCGACGCTCCGCCTCGTCCGCCCGCTCCTCGGCTAGCCTCTCTGCCTTCAGAGCCAATCCTTCGCTCTTGAACGCAAGGCGCTCGTTCTCTTTCGACTCAGACAGAAAGAACAACGTCGACACGAGTCCGATCGAGAGCGCCAGCATCACCATCGCAACCGCGAACACTGGACCGCGGTGCTTGCGCAGGAACTTGCG
Source organism: Planctomycetota bacterium (assembly GCA_039028735.1). GTDB lineage: Bacteria > Planctomycetota > UBA8108 > UBA1146 > JAJFFE01 > JBCCHQ01. Next base: position 10,157 of record JBCCHQ010000156.1, read on the forward strand.
CAAACGGTAGGTCGTCGTCGGTGGGCTCGCCAAGACCGGCTCGTGGTCGAGGTAGCGCCGCACATCGTCGGCGAGTTCGGCCACCGTCGCGTAGCGGCGCCCGGGGTCCTTCTCCAGGCTCTTGAGTGCGATCCAGTTCAGATCCCGCTCTAGCATGCGGCGCAAAGTCGTGACCGTCGTGCCGCGACCATCGGCGATGCTGACGCCGTCGTTCGCTTCCGAGAGTCTCGCACTGGGCGCCGGTGCGTCGTCGTCGCGAATCTTACGGAGGTACTCGTGATACTCCGCCGGCGTCACGCCAGCCAAATCAAACGGCACACAGCCGACCAACAGTTCGTACAGGATCACTCCCAGCGAATAGACGTCGGTACGAATGTCGAGGTCGTGCGGCCGCCGTCCGGCCTGCTCGGGACTCATATAGGCCGGGGTCCCCATGACCAGCCCCTGTGACGTAATGAGCGCTCGTTCGGTCAGATCTTGATCGAGTGCCTTCACGAGGCCGAAATCGATGATCTTCGGAACAGGAATCCCATCTTCTTCGGTGACGAGCACGTTGCCGGGAGTCAGGTCGCGATGAATGATTGCTTTCTGGTGAGCGTGCTGCACGCCTTGACACACTTGCAGGAATAGTCGCAAGCGCGCCTCGACGCCGACGTGGTGCGAGTCCGCGTACTTCGTCAGAGGCGTCCCAGCGATGTACTCCATCACCAGGTAGGGTTCCCCCTCTGGGGTCGTTCCGGCTTCGTAGACCTTGGCAATGTTGACGTGGTTCATCAGCGCCAAGGCCTGGCGCTCCGCGGCGAAGCGTGCGATTCCTTGCTCGGTGCCGCGCCCCGCCCGCACGACTTTCAGCGCCACCTGGCGCCGGACGGGTTCCTTCTGCTCGGCCAGGAAGACGGTCCCCATCCCTCCTTCACCGAGTACGCGCAGCAATCGGTACGGTCCCAACTGTGCCGGTCTCGATCCGACCCGTGGCAGGACCTCGGCCCCATCCTCGCCGATCTGTGCGGTTGTCTGCGCGCGCAGAAGTCCTTCTCGATCCCCACGCAGCAAAGACTCGAGATAGGGGCGCAAGGTCTCGTGGCGAGCCAGAAAAGACTGCTCGGACTCGGTACCGGGGTTTCGGCGGTAGCGGATGAACTCACGCACTGCGCCCTCGAGCAGGGCGTCGTCATCGGGGCCAGGATCCTCGGCGGCCATCGCTGGGTCGCGGAAGAAGTAGTCGGAGCCGGGCTCTGTGCCGCGACGCTGCTCGGTCACTGCTGTTGACGCTCCTGACTGCGGTCCCCGGTTGCGGCAGCAGCGGGTTCGTCGAGAACTGCTGCACGAAAGTTACTACGACTGCAGTACTACGAATGTGCCCTTGGGCTTTCTTCAAACGAAGTGGGCTGCACTCGGCATAGCTGGGGCCCTCGAAACTGCGACTCGAACGGGGCCGGCACTGTTATATTGATGCCGTGCATGGTACCACGCAAACCGTACGGTGAGGAGCAAGTCGCTGTTGACTGACCGCGCAAAAACGCCGGCTAGGACTGAGGTTACAGCTTTGAGAGTAGCGCTGTTACTGATGCTGGTCCTTACGGCCTGCAACACGACGAGCGAGCCCAGTACCACTCCTTCGTCACGCCCAGCGTCTGCCGACGAACGCCGCGTGCGCCGACTCTTGGAGGCCGCCGGGGAAGCCGATCGAGCCCTGGCTCCCCCGAGCTCGGCGCCCCAGGAGATCCAAAACCTGCTGATCGAAGCTACGGTCGGCGCCTCGGAACACCCCCTCGATGACGGTACGGCACTTGGCGCTATCGGCATCAACTACGGCGGGCCGGCGCCCATCGAGTCACCCTTCGACTATCAGGTCGGCGCAGACATCACGAAACGCGAGGGCAATCGGCTCGACATTCACATCGCATCGGGTCTGTCACTCCGCGACCGTGGCTTCGTGCGGGCCGTCCCCAGCCTCGGCGAAGCGCTCTGGGGCGCGGGCCTCTTCTTCGACTACTTCCGCACCCGCGAAGACACGGATCTGTTTGCGCTGCGTGGCACCGTGGGCATCTCGTTGCCAACACGTCATCACATCGCGTGGCGCGGGCGCTTCCCGTTGAACACTGACGAGATCCTCGAAGACGGCACAGCGAGCGCGGACGAGAAGGTCCTGCTCCGCAACGATCTCGTTTGGGGCGTCGACTTCACCGATCGAGTCGCTGGAGAACTCACACTGGGCTATCTCTCGGGCGACGTCGACGAACCAGTGTTCGGCGTACGCCTCGGGTTCTCGACCGACAACAAGATCTCGTTGATCCCTAGCATCGAAGTGACCGCCGACGGGGACTATGCGGCCACGTTCCTGATCCGCTACGAGTTCTCGGACCACAAGGTCCCCGCTCTCATCACCCGCTACGTCACCCAAGGCCCCCGTGATCACACGCCGTTCCCATTGCGCGGCCTCTCGGAGTTGGTCCTAGAGACTCGTTAACAAGACTGGGATGCGCCGCAAGAAGGCGCACGCTGGGACCCCCACCAGCAAACAGCAACTCAACCGTGACTAGCGATACGTAGTACCGCCAACGCTGATCACGCCTCCGGCGGCATCACGCACGACCCAGAGAACGGCAGATGCCGACGAGCACGACGATGCGGGTTTTCGAGTTTGCTGTCATCCGTTCGCAACGATCCGAGGCAGTCAACGCGTGTGGATCACCTTGGTCCCACACAGGAAATCGTGCAGCGCGAGTTTGCGTTGCGAGAACGGCACGACGAGGAAACCGCCGAACGCTGGGAGCATGCTGACAACGTAGTTCAACGTGCGCACGAAGCCGTCGAAGGCGTTCAGCGCTTTGCCGTTTTGCCCCACGACACGAAGTCCCATGACCATCTTGCCCGGTGTGCGCCCGGCCAACCCGGTGAACAACCCGAAGTACAACAGTGTGGGCACGAAAGTCGGGGCCAGTGCAAACATGCCTGGGCTGCTGCTGATCGCTGACAGAATCACGAGATCGATGAACATGGCCACGGCGCGAATGAAGAAGCCCGCTGGGCGCCCAACCCCTCTCGGGTGGGGCGGCACGGGAACACCGGTGCCGGGCCCAGACTGCGCACTCGCGCTTCGATGCGGTGCAAAGGTTGCCTGGAACCGATTCAGTTGATTGGCAGAAAAGCGCGTTTCGTTGCCGAGCCTGATCTCGTTCAGCGTCCCACGTCGCACATACGCACGCAGCTCTTCGCGGCTGATACCCAATCGGGCGCACGCTTGCTGCTCGGTCAACATTTCGCCACTAGGCGGCTGTACGGGCACAACTCGGGGCGCGCTCTTCGGTTTCGCTGTCGCCGTGGCTTTGTGCAGGCGCTCTGTGACGGCGGCCGCTGTAGGAAAGCGGCTCTCGCGCCGCGTGTAGAGGCCGCGGAAGATCTCATCCGCCCAAGTCGGGAGCCCGGGTGTCAATTCCGAAGGAACCTCTGCGCCGGCGGGCCGCTTGCCAGTCAGCATCTCGAAGAAGACGATGCCCAGCGAGTAGAGGTACACGCGACCGTCGAGATCGGTGGCGCCGTCGCGAATCTCAGGGGCGATGTATGGGACCGTGCCACTCATACCCGCAGCCTCGTCGCTGCGTAGAGATGCAGACAACAGCAGCGACTCACCGCTGGTGCTCTGGCCCAGACCAAAATCAGTGAGTTTCACTTCCCCCTGGTCGGTGAGAAGGATGTTGCCAGGTTTGATGTCTTGATGGATGACACCGTGTGTGTGCGCGTAGTCGAGCACCACCAGTACTTGCTGGATCACATTGAGAGCTTCATCCGGGGCAAAGCTACCACGCTCTTCGAGCAAGTCTCGCAGACTACGCCCCTGCACATACTCGGTAATGAAATACGGCGGGTCACCGGTAGTATCCATCCCCAGAGTCTTGGCGATACCGGGGTGATCGAGACTTGCCTGGATGACGCCTTCATTGGAGAGCTGTCGCACGGCGTCGACTGACGTCGGGATCTTCACGGCAACGCGACGATCGTCCCAGATGTGGTGGCGCGCACGCCATACTTCGCCGAACGCGCCCCGGCCGAGAGGTTCCTCGAGGATGTATTCGCTGATCCGGTCACCCGGCTGCAGTGCAATCATCCGAAGCTCCTTTCCGCTCGCGGTTGGCTCGTTCGCCGAAGAAAGACACGTACCACAATCACTGTCGTAAGTTCTCGACGGCTGTGCAGAAGAAGTACGAGAACGCTCCGGCCGCCGCAGTGCCCAACAGCGTCAACGAACTGCCGACCCAGCCCCAACCGAACGCCGTCAGGATCCAGGCCGTAACTGCTCCTGGAACCGCGAGGGCGATGACCAGGCGCGCATTGTTGAGGTTGGAGTTTTCCTCCAGCACCTTGCGAATCAAGCCGACGCACAGAAACGCTGGCAATCCCAACGACAGGAGCCAGAGCCCAAAGCGCCATGCCCCCGACCACGCTGCGATACGGGAGCGCGAATAGTCGACGTTGAACCAGGACTTCGGGATCTCACGGCTGCAGTTTCACTGCTCGCTACTCGATCCGTCGAGAGCCCTTTGTTCCCAATCCACATCGAGTCGTACTCGCTCGTCGTCATCGGCGTAGTCTTTGACTCGCGCCAGGACCACGAAGTCAGGGCGATCCCCCGTCCACTCGACGATGATCTTCTGTTTCCACTCTTCAAACACTGCTCCAAGTAGCGCATCGATTTCACCGCTCCCGGCGAGCAGCTCCGCGCGCCGCTTCGGGATAGCAACTTCGAGGCCACGGCGCTGCTGCAACTGCTCGCCAACACGGCGCCGGAGCGCATCCTTGGGATCACGCGGGAACGGCGGTAGCACGACTCGCGTAGCACCCGGCGGTATCTGGACATCGCCAACGATCTGATCGGTGACCCGCGCGTAGACGAGCTCCGGCAGCGTTTCCAGTTCAGGAATCGGTTCACCCCGATTCATGAAGTAAAACGTGCCGCCCGCGCCGGCGATCAGCACCAATAGTCCTGTGCCTAGCCACTTGATCGGTAGCCCTAGCATGCGTCCCCCTTCCCTGCCGGAGACTCCCCTGGGCGCTGCACATCCAAAGATTGAATCTGTGCCGGCAACCGCACTCGTCGCTTCGGAGCGGTGGGATCACTCCAGTCCCACACGAGCAACTCCTGCCCGAACCGATCGACACCGAGCACTCCCTCGCGGCCTGCGGCAACCCACCGAATCGGGTAGCGCGAACGATACTCCTCGGTCAGCTGTCCGTCGTCGTCGAGGACATGCACGGCCGAGTGGCGCGCGCCACCGACCCAACCGAGCAAGCCGCGCCCGCCGGGCGGCGCAATCCGCAAGATCGGG
>JBCCHQ010000157.1:0-15416 GCA_039028735.1 Planctomycetota bacterium
CCGTCTGCGTTGCAGTCGCCGCGGACGAACGTCATCGCACCGGGTGCCAGAGTTAGCGTTTGGTTGATTGCAACGTTCTCGAAGATCGACGCGACGCCGTTGCTCCATTCCACGCGAACCTCATCCACTACCGTCGCCCCTTGCAGGCCGAAGTGCACGGAGAGTTCGCTCTGGCTCAAGTAGTTGCAACCACCGTCCAGAGACCGCAGCTGCTCGACGCCGGCAACATTGACGCGCACGCGGCTACCAAAACCATTCGGGGCCAGGGTCGCGACCGACGACGTATCGAGAAGAATGCGCAGCCAGTTCCTATCTGGGCCAGTCAAGTCGCACCGGTAGAGGCGCATCGGCTCGTTGTTGGCGAAGAACAAGACGTCTTGATCCCCGTCGTTGTCGTAGTCGAGCGCAGCGATGCCTCGTCCTTGTAGCGTGTGAGTGGCGATACCGGTCGCCACCGAGACGTCGCTGAAGTTGCCGGTGCCATCGTTTCTGAAAGCGCGGCTGTTCTCGTTGTCCCACTCCGCGGTTTTCCAGCCGTTGGTTTCGATGATGTCGACAAAGCCGTCATGATCGAAATCGATGGAGAGCGCTCCCCAACCCCAACCGCCATCGTTGACGCCCGCTTGCAGGGAAGTTTCGGCGTACGTGTGATTCGGCTGCTGCATGTACAGCAGGTTCCCTGTCCCAGGAATGATCGGATCCGGGGCAACGGGGGTATGTACGGAGGTCACGTACCAGTCCAATCGACCGTCGCCGTCGTAATCTGCCACGGTTTGCCCCATGCCGTTGCCATCGATCCCCGTCCCCGACGCCACGGTGTAGTTGATGAAACCCCCGGCACCGTCGTTGAGGAAGTACTGGCTGGTTGCGTAGTCGCCCGCGATCAGAAGTTCCGGGTAGAAATCGCCATTCATGTCTACAAAGCGCGGTGCGAACGAGTATGCGTTCACTGCGCCCAACGCAGCTTGCGTGACTATGGCGAACGATCCCGTGCCCAGGTTCTCGAACAGCGTGTTGCCCGCGAACGTGTGCCAGCCCCCTACGAAGAGGTCCAGGTCTCCGTCCAAGTCGTAATCACCGAATGCTGCGCCAAAACCATCTTCCAGCGGGCCATTCACCAGGTGCACACCGGCGTTCACGGCCTGGTCCGAGAAGTGCGTGCCACCCTCGTTGCGATACAGCTTGTGTTGCCCGACCTGGGCACCCAGACCAAAGCTGGTGACGTAGGCGTCCAGCCAGCCGTCCTTGTTGTAGTCGCCGATGGCCACACCGATACCGCGATGGACGCCGTTCATCCCCCACGCCTGCGACGACTCGGTGAACGTGCCGTTGCCGTTGTTGATGAACAGCTTGTCCCCCAACCACCCCCCCAGTCGAACCACGTCCTGGAAGCCATCGTTGTTGAAGTCAGCGACCGCACCACCCCCTGGGATGTCGTACCCTGGCATGAAGTACTCGCCAGAGAGCCCGGCCGCTGTGGTCACGTCAACGAAGGACACACCTTGGGCGGCAGCGCCCGCACAGGGGACGGAAAGCAATACGCAGACGAGCAGCCGTGTTCTCAACGAAGAACACCTCTCGAACAAAGCCTGGATGTATGGGTGCGCTCGAGCCCTCGAGCGCTGACGCGATCGTAGCATATCGGTAGGATCTCGCCAAGATTCACCGGCGGGAGAGCCAGACCGAGCACTGTGAGCCCGGCAGAGAGAGTCCCAGGAACGCAAGAAAGCGCGCCAACACAATGCTCACGCGACTGTTCAACCTACTTTGCCGTTGCTCGCCCCGCTGCAAGCGTTGGCTGTGGCGACGCTGGTACGAGTTCCTCGCGAGCCGCTACAAGACCCAGCGTTGGTCCTTCATGAACTACGGCTATGCGTCGACAACCGACACGTCCACCACCGACGCGCCCGCACACGGTCGCGCCGGTCCGAGGTTGGACGCAGTGGATGAGCCGGACCGCTACTGCATTCAGCTGTATCACCACGTGGCAAGTGCGATCGACCTGAACGGCAAGACTGTGCTGGAAGTTGGCTGTGGCCGCGGGGGCGGCGCGAGCTACGTGAAGCGTTACCTGGGCCCCCGTACCGTGACGGGCGTCGACCTCTCACCGACGGCGATCGAGCTGTGCCGGCACACGCACCAGGTCGAGGGGTTGTCTTTCGAGACTGGAGACGCTGAGGAACTTCCCTTCGAGGCAGCGTCCTTCGACGTTGTCTTGAACGTGGAGTCGTCTCACTGCTACGGCAACTTCGCTCGGTTCCTGGAGCAGGTTGCACGCGTGCTCCGCCCTGGCGGACACTTCCTGTTTGCTGATCTTCGCCCCCGGCAACAGCTCCAAGAGATGCGAGAAGCGCTGAAGCAATCGGACCTGTTCGTGGTCAGTGAAACAGACATCGCGGCCAACGTCGTCCGCGCTCTCGAACTCGATGATTCCCGCAAGCGAAATCAGATCCAAGAGTTCATAGGCAAGCGGTGGCGCAAGACGTTTGCGCGTTTCGCCGGAGTCCAGGGCTCCCCGATCTACGAGGAGTTCAAGAACGGCGACGAAGCCTACTACAGTTTCGTACTGCGTCGCCCTGAAGACTAGGTCACCGACGGCGTCGCCACCAACGCGAAACGGCAACAGCAACGAGCAGGAACGAGCCAGCGACCGTAGCCGCGAGTGCGGTTCGGCGAGTTGCGGTTCGCGACTCCACCAAGCTGCTCTTGGGTTTCCTTACTGCTAGCTCTAATTGCGGCTGCGGTTGCGACGCCGCGACGGGTTCGTGCCTGGCGAACAACGGCCGCGCCCTCTGCAGCCGAGGCAAACGAACGACAGCACTCTCGTGCGTTGCACTGAGCAGGTGTTCTGCCAATAGCACGCCTCGCTGATCCAGGATGCGACTGTGATGCCGATGACCCCAAGGCAGCATTGGAGCAGCCACGAAGGCGAGGCGCAGCGTTGGATTCAGCGACGTTGACGCCCGCAGCGGATACGTGGCGTACAAAGTGACGTTCTCGGGGTCGCCAACATCGAGGAGCTGCGCCGTCGGCGCCACCGACACGCCGTCGGCCTCGACTGCCAGCGGTACCGAAGCGGCAAGATCCAGCCAATCGGCGTCCGCCGGGGCAAACGTGAACTTCGCTGACACCTGGTTCCTTCGCACCTGCCAGACCGACGAGCTCAGGCCGGGATCGTGCGCCACCAACGGGGTAGCAGTAGCGAGAAACAGCAACAAGACAGTCTCACGCATAGGTCGGCTCCGAAAAGAGGGCAGGGAAGGACGAGCGCCGGGACCGACGCCCGTGACCTTCCCCAAGAGGTGCCTCGCTTAAGTGTCTCGACAACATTACGGGTGCGTGTGGTTGCGTCCGTTCTGCGGCGTACTCTCGTAGGGAAAGACACGGCTGTACACAGCGTCGTTTGCCGCAACACCGTCGCCAGGCGCGAACGTGTTGATCACCGGCGGCAGCACGGTCAAGTCACTGAGGATCGCGTCCACCGCGATGTCGACGACGTCGTCGCCGAAGCGCCGCCCGTTGGGCCACCCCCCCGGGATGAAGCCACCATTTTGAAACGGGTCTTGCACGCTACTGGCCAACACATCGCCACCGAAGATACTGAGTCGAGAGAAGCCAGCATCGTCCGGATTGGTCGGGTGCGTGGCGCCACCGCCCGCCAAACGCGCCGCCGGTGTCGACAGATCGACCTTGATCAGATCCGGAATGAAGATCCCAACAAGGTCTGTGCGATTCATCCCGATGCCGGGTTGGCTCCCACCGAGCAGCAGCACATTGATCAAGACTCCCAGCTCGGGGGTGAGCGCGTACTGGCTGAAGTTTGCCATGTCGGTAGTCGGACTACTCTGGTTGTAGAGGTCCTTGTCGGCAATCGCGACGAGTCCCTCACAGAACAGCGGATTCCCCTGCCGCCCGACTTGCCGCCAGACCGGCTCTGCTTGCGGCGCCGGCATCGGGCCATTCGCAAACAGCGCATTCAACAGATACACGGCATCGGCAACATTGACCGTTTGATCATCGTTTAGATCGCCTGCGTCGCGAACGATCTCCAACTTCTGCCGACTCGTCGTCGCATAGACTCCAACGACCTGCTGATCGCCGCCCAGCTCAGCCATAGGCACAGATAGAGCCATCAGGTGAATATTGAAGCCGCCTTGCGAGTCGATGCCGGGGTCGCGCAGGCTCAAGAGATCGAAGATCGATTGAATGTCGCCATAGAAACCATCGTCACGTTGCCCAGCGAATGCCTGATAGCCACCGGTCAGTGCGACGACCGCCTCTTGCGTATAGCTGTCCAACTGCGCGGCGGTCGCAACGCCAGGCTTGGCCGGGCTCTCACCGTTGTCACCTTGATTGTAGAACGGCGTCGCAATGCCTTGGTTGTTGGGCGGAACCACACCACTTCCGAGCATCGTCGTTACGCCAGCGCTGTGGTCGACCTTGGTGACGTTGTAGTTCTGCACGAGGTTCTGATTGGGATCAGCGACCATCGCGACCGGGCCGAGGTACGATTGCAAGATCGTCATCTCGGTCAGATAGCTTGTCGTGAAGCGAAACTGGTAGCTAAGACTCTTAGCACCTGCTGCAACATCGGCCCCGGTCGCCACATGAATCTCGTAAAGCACGTTGTCGTCGAAGTTGTACTTGTTGGGGCCAACTCCTGGCTCCTGGTGAGGATACACCCCAAGCGCCAGAACCAGCTGCTTGCCGGCACCGGAACCGGTCACGAAGGCATAGACATCCGTCGTGTTGGCTGCGGGGTCCAGCGTGATCAAAGGTGCGTCCATGTGGCTCGAGGCCTGCACGGGCGCAACGCCAGCTGCGCTGAACGCTGCCGCCAGCAACAACAGAGTGGTACAAGTTCGGCGTTGCATACTCATCGAGTTCTCCTCTTTCGGTTCTGTTTCGTGTACGGCACCTGAGACTTCTGTTCATGCGCACTCAGTTGCACAGCCAGCTCGTCAGCGAGGCGTTGCTCGGAGCGCAACAATCCGCAGCGAAAGCGTTCGACGACACGCAAAGCTGCACGGGCACCTGCGAGGTCGAGGCACGACCGACGAATGGCAGCCGCGTGCAAGTGCATCCGTGGGTCGAGACAACCCGTCGCAAGAGCGCTCTGCAGGTGGGAAAGCGCCTTCTCTCTACGGCCCGCCCGCCACGCCGCCCAGGCGACGGCATCGTGGGTGTAAACATCGCGACGTGATTGCAACTCCGCTTCGGCCAGCTGTAGTGCCCGCTCGTGGTCACGGTCTTGCGTGGCCAGATAGAGTGCCACCGTGCGCGGGTCAGCGGCCGAGCCGCGGCCCAACAGCTGCGATTCGAGCGCCGCGATTGCGGCTGCAACGTCGCCGGTGCCGCGCGGCGCGGTCGCTGGGCCTGCAGGTCGCGTCACTTGCTGAGCACGGAGCACTTCGAGCAACGCCCACTGGTTGGCCGGAAGCGGCGCAACCTCGACAGCCCGAGCGAGCTTGACGGCTGCTGCCGCCAACTCATCAAGAGCTACATGGCACTGTCCCGATAGGAACAGCGCCGGTGCATAGCTCGGTGCAAGCTGCAACGCTGCGGCGGCGAGTTGCTGCGCCTGCTTCGGGTGGCCCGCATGAAGCACCCAAGTCCCCAACTGGACGCGATGCCATGCGTCGATTGCTGGATCACCTCCGGTACTGCGCGCAGCCCACGCCATTGCTTCGACGGCTCCGGCGACATCCCCGTGCAGCCAACGGACCTGGGCCGCGCGACCGTATGCTGCGGGGCCGGGGCGCAGATCCATCATCTTCTCGTACGAATGGACTGCCGCCGAGAGCTTGCCCTGTTCGAGCAATGCGTCACCCAAGAGCGCATGGTCCACGGCGAGTCCGCGGCGGACGACGATCCCCCGGGCAACCTCCTCGGCAGCTGCGAAACTGTGCAAGTTGTGCAGCGCGTGACCGAGGAGCAGCGCGGCATCGAAGTCGTCGGCGTGTTTCCGAGTCACCTCACGCGCGGCGATCTCGGCCAGCTTGTAGTAGCCTGGGTCATGCGACGCACGAGCTTTGCCCACGAAACACCAGCCTAGCTCGCGCAGTAGTGGCGCGGGCCGCGGCGGTTGCTGCAGCTGTCGTTGCAACTTCTGAATCGTCACGTCTAGTGAGCTCTCGCCGACGTGCGGGACGAACAGCGCTGCGGTCGCGTCGCCCGCGGCAGCCGGCGGCAGAGCCACCAATCCCAATAGCAACGCTGCGAGGAGATGTCTATGGAGACCTCTCTCGAGGCCGCGTCGCAGACTACATTGCCAACTGCTCACGTAACTCTCCGTTTCACGCATGCGGCAAGGAACCGCCTGATACCAACCCAGCAACTTGATCTACGGCGCGAAGAGCACGCTTGGATTGGCTGCTTCGAGAAAAGGCGTAGGAGCCGCCGCGCACGCGGCTTGAGGAAGATCTGAGATTTCCAGATCCGTAGCGGCCGCTTACCACGTATCCGGTGGTAGAGTCGACCGAGGCGAAGACGTCAGCGCAGAGAGGCGACACCAGCACCGTGGAGAGAGCAGCGCAAGACGCTCACCTCATGGCGCGCATGCAGGCGCGTGATGAAGGTGGGTTCGAGGAGCTCTATGACCGGCACGCACCGCGCATGTTGGGTCTGATTTCTCGTATCGTCAGCAGCCGGGCCGAAGCCGACGAACTACTGCAGGAAGTGTGGCTCCACGTGTGGCAGAGCTGCGATCGCTACGATCCAAAGCGCGGCACGGTAGCTGCGTGGCTGATCGTCGTGGCCCGCAGCCGCGCTTTGGACCAGCGTCGCAAGCTGTCGAACCGTGACGAGATCGATCAGCGCCTTCGTGAGCAGCGAGTCCTCCCCCTGCGCTCCGCCGTGTCCCAGGAACCGGAGAGCGGCGAAGTGGTCAGTGCGTTGCACGCACTCCCTGACGATGAGCGGCAGGTACTCGAGGCGGCATACCTACGCGGCCTGACCCAGCGAGAGATTGCGGTCGAATTCGACACCCCACTCGGTACCGTGAAGACATGGATGCGACGGGGCATCCAACGCTTGCGCAGGACCATGGAGAGAGGAGAACTCGGTGCCTGAATCCCATGATGAGTTCTTCGACCTCTGCGCCGGCTACGCCCTGGAGAGCCTCGACGCCGAAGAGCACGAACAGCTCGAAGCGCACCTCGCGGCTGGGTGCCCCCTGTGTGAGGCGGTGCTGCCACGCTTCCGGAGCACGGTCACCGAGATGGGCGCCGTGATCGATCCGGTGACGCCAGATGCGCGCACGAAGGCGCAGATTCTCGCCGCGATTCGAGCCACTGACGCGCGCACCATCACCCCTCGCGCACGAAGAGCGGCCACTCCCACGACTCCAGCAACCAGCGCAAACCGGACGCCCCGACGCTGGCCGACTTGGTTGGGCTGGAGCGGCTGGGGAGCGGCCGCGATCTTTGCGATCGTCGCCTACGTCGGATGGAACGATCGCCAGCAAGCTCGATCTGATCTCGATGGCGCCCGCGCAGCGCTGACGGAGCTCGAGAATCAGGTACGACAAGAAGCGCTTTGGGGGAGCGTCATGACGGCGCGAGACTCTGAAATCGTTGTTTTGTTGCCAACAGCCCAAGGCTCGCCGGAGCTACATGCACGCGTCACGTATGATCCGACCAGCGAGCGCGCCGTGATCGTTTTCGAAAACTTGAGTGCCCCGGCAGATCGTGACTATCAACTGTGGGCGATCCGTGACGGCTCACCGCAAAGCCTCGGCCTGATCGACGCGGTATCAGGTGGCTACGCTGTCGTCCGGCTGGAGAGCATTGGCGCCGATGAGATGCTCAGTGCTTTCGCTGTGTCGATCGAAGACAAAGGCGGATCGAAATCCGCAGCCCCGGAAGGCGACGTCATCATGGTCGGCAGCCGCGAGAACTAGTCTCCGCCACCGGTCCGATCGACTCCAGACGCGGCTCACGACGGCACACCTCGCGATATCCTTGCCCGGAGGCGCCTTCTTCTTGCATTTGGTTGCGTGCACCGACAAGCTGGAGACGGTTCGTGCCCCAAGACCAACTGTGCCCCTGGGAGGAAGCTTGTCGCGACGTATCCTCATCATCGCTTTGCTATGCATTTTCGGCGGGATCCAACCGGCGGACGCCCAAGGCAACCGGGTCATCCTGGTGATCGGTTATTGGCCTCCGACCAACGAAATGTTGCGCCCGTTCAGTCCGACACTGAATCTCGAGGGGTGGGTCGGTCAGAACTGGCAAGGGCGCGGCTACGACGTCTATGCCTACTTCCCGGAGTTCAGCCCACCCAATTGCCAGCAGGCGCCGGGAGGCAATCCATGTCTCGGGTGCGGGGTGGGCTTCGGCGATTTCCGGGTCGACTACACCAGCACACTCGCCGACTTCAACAGTTTCGCTGCGCTGCATCAGCCCGCCGCAATCCTCACGACCAGTTGGGGCGGAGACGGCACCGGAGTTCCGAGCTGGGAAGTGGAGCTGAACTACTGGAACATCGACTGCTGCGGTAGCTGCCCCGCCGGTACCGGCTGGTTCGACGACTGCGACCCGTCCAACGGCACGTGCCCCGACATCGTCCCACCGGAACCTGGAGGGCCGACGCGTCGGGACTCGACTCTGCCGATCAACAAGATCGTTGAAACCGTCAACCTCCACACGATGCTCGACTCTTCGCTGTGCGCGAGTCCCGGAAGCGCCGGTCGCTTCGTGTCCGCCTACATCGCTTACCTGGGCGTCATGTATCGAGCCGCCCATGCTCCGCCAGTTCTGCCAGCAACGGCGCCCGACTACTGTGTGGCAGCCGGCCACATTCATGTCGCAGATTCTGTGACAGCCGCACAAGGCACGGAAGCGACCGAGCTATCGCTCGCCGTCATCGTCAACCACGTCGACGACGCACTGGGCATCAACCGCATCAAGTTCGTGCGTGGCAACGCCAACGGTGGCCCTACCGTGGACGTCTCAGACGTCATCTTCGTGATGACGTACCTCTTCCTGTCCGGCGCAGCCCCCGATTGCTACGACGCCGCCGATGCCAATGACGACGGCATCGTCGACATCGCAGACCCGATTTTGTTGCTAGGGCACCTCTTCAGCGACGGGCGCCCACCACCCGCCCCCGGCGCGGTCTGTGGACCAGACCCGACGCCCGACGCACTCGATTGCCAGGTCCCACTGTGCCTCTAGCCAGGAGTCACTGACTCGTGCTCGAACTGATCACGCTGGCCGTGCTGTGCCGCGATATCGGCCGCCGCGCCCGCGAGAAAGGGCGCAGTGCCGGTGGTTTTCGGCTGCTGACGGTCACCACCTGGATCAGTGGCACCATCGTGGGGGCCGCAGCCGGCGTCCTGTGCTTTGGTGACTACGACGACGGTTCCGACCTGTCACAGTACTCTACGGCCCTCATCTACGGATGTTCCTTCTTGGGCGGACTCTGCGGCATGTTGCTCCCTTTCTTGGTTCTCGCCCGGCTACGAGACCGCCTCGCCGCGCCTCCGGAACAGGCGTTCGAGTAGTTTTGGGCGGGAATCGCAACAGTGTTGACAGCTTTGGCCCGACACTGTATTCTGTAGTGACTGAAATTTCTGAAGAAAAGAGTCGTGCGGCGGAGGAGTGGCGACAGGGTTGAGTCCACCCCACCCGAAAACGATGAGTCGGAAGGCACCAAGCCTATGAAGTTGCAAGACACAGAGCAGCAGTTCATTCTGCATTGGGGTGAGATGGGAACGAAGTGGGGTATCAACCGCTCCGTGGCCCAGATCCATGCGCTGCTCTACATCAGCCCTGAGCCTCTCAACGCCGAGGAGATTGCCGACACTCTCTCGGTTGCTCGTTCGAACGTCTCGACCAGCCTGCGCGAGCTGCAGGGCTGGCGGCTGGTAAGAGTCAGCCACCAGCTCGGGGACCGTCGCGACTACTTCAGCACTTTCAGCGATACCTGGGAGATGTTTCGCGTCGTCATGGACGAGCGCAAGAAGCGGGAGATCGATCCGACCATCGCGGTCCTGCGCGATTGTGTCGCCGCTTCCAAGGGACGCAAGGCCAGCGCACACACGCATCAGAAGCTGACTGAGATGCTCGAATTCGTCGATACCGTGTCAGGATGGTACGAGCAGGTCAGCGCTCTGCCGCAAGCGTCCTTTCTACGCTTCGCGCGAGCCGGCTCCAAGATCGGTCAATTGTTCGGCCTCAGCACGAGCGGCGCGAACAAGTCGACAGGAAGACGACGAAAGTGAGTTTTTTTGGGGCGTAATTTCTGTCTTTGCAGAAATTACCGTAACAAAGGTAAGCGCTCGCAGGAGCGCTGCGGAACGAAGACGCGGAGGACGTCATGAATGCGGTCGCAACGGCCTACATCCTATACCTGATCATCAGCATTGGTCTGACCGTCTGGGTCGCCAAGACCCTGCACGCCAACGGGAGGATCTTTCTCGTCGATGCGTTCGGCGGCAACGAGGGACTTGCCGATTCGGTGAACCACCTCCTCGTGGTCGGCTTCTATCTGCTCAACATCGGTTACGTGACGCTAGCACTGAGCCTCAAGTTCGGCGTCGCCGCACCGAGCGACGTACAAAGCGTGATCGAGTTCCTGAGCCTGAAGATCGGCCTCGTGCTATTGGTGCTCGGTGGCATGCATTTCTTCAATCTCATCGTCTTCGGCCGAGTCCGCCGTCGCGGTACGCTGCGTTACGGTCACCGCCGCCCAGAGGGAGGCTGGGAGAAAGTCGACTGAACGATACTGAACGATAGATCCGGGGCAGCCCGCGGCTCGGGCACGAAGAGTCGCGTGCTGCCTACGGTCATCGCGCATGCGAACAGAGCGATTCCTCCAACAACTTCCCCTACTCCTGAAGCCACCGTACCGCGCGAACTTGACCACCTCATCGCCGCGACTAGAATACGCCCACCTTGTCGAGAGCGCTGGCACGAGACGATACCTCGTCTTCTGGCAGACGAGCCTCGCTTTGGCACCCGCATCTCGGGCGAGAAATCAGGGAATGAAGCTGGGTAGAAGGAAGTCACGGCTTGCTGATCGGAATCCATCTGCCGAAGACGGCAGGCACATCCCTCCGGGAAGCGATCGATCGCACCCCGGCGCAAAAGACCACGGCCTACTTGTACCCCGACCCTCCCGGTATCTCGAAGGAACAGCTGCTTGCTGAGTTCCCCAAGAGGCATCGCAAGACACAACTGATCTATGGGCACTTGCGCTTCGGGCTGCATCGCGACCTTGGCGTCGAAGCTCGCTACTTGACTGTGCTACGCCAGCCGTTGGCGCGAGCTCTGTCGATCTTTCGTCACCACTACCGACATGCCCATAGCCGCTGGCACGAACTCGCACGAGCCGAAGGGATCGCGGGCCTGTTCTCACTGCCTCATTCGCACTTCACAATGACTCGCTTCTTGGCGACCGACACAGATCCAAGCGGCCCCGACGACGACAGTTACTATTCAGGCGACGCGCTCCTAGCACTGGCGAAGGAGAACCTCGCGACGTCATTTGCTCACATCGGGCTGACCGAGGACCTCGCTCGCGACTTGCCGCGGTTCTCGCAGCTGATCGGCCATCCTCTGCAGGTCGAGCGCGACAATGCCGACCCTCAACCACTCGCCGCCGATGCGCTCTCGGACAACGAGCGGCGTATCATCGACGACGCGCTGAGCTGCGACTTCGAACTCTATGAGTTTGCGAAAGATCTACGAGAGAAGTCGCTACTTGCCAGATAGCCCGCGCTTCTTGTCGCCTTTGAACAACTTCGCCATGTAGCCCGACCCTTGGTCGCTTGGGAGCGAGGTCACGTCGTCGAGAGCCCAATCCTCGATGTCGTAGCCGAGCCCCTCGAGCAGGTCCGAGTACATGGCTCGAAACACTGGAACGTCGTCACTGGTGAACCAGCGGCGCCAGTCGCCGTAACCGAGTGAGCGCGCGACGCGTTTGAACTCGGCGCCCACATCGCGCGTGGCCGAGATCTCGAAGCCTAGATATGCGTTGAGCGCTGACACCTTGTCGTCGACAAGATCTTCGTAGCGCAGAATGTGCCATCCCGCCGCACGCGCGTCGTTGACGAACGAGAGCACGTGTTCACAACGAGCATGCTCTTTCTCAATCCACCGCGCCACTAGATCCGGATCAGTCGTAAGGAGCGCATAGAACGGTAGGTCGTTGGGGTGCTTTTCTTTGTGCTGAGTCAGTCGCAGCGCGCGAGCGAAGGCGTCCGCGTCCGGGTTGTGTCCATGGAACCACTTGTAGAAGAAGCCACTCACCCAACGATCTCGCGGGTCCCGCTGGATGTAGATCTTGCGATCGAAATCAGAAAAAGTCTCGAGTGCGGCTTCGGCCTTCACGCCGAGGTCTTTGCCCGATGGCAACAGCGTCTTGACGAGGGTGTCTTGCTTCTCGCGGATCTGCGAGCCACTCTTCATCCGATAGCGAAAGCCATCGCCATCGGGCTCACGCGCAATCGCCTCGAAGATGTTTGCAACCTTACCGACACCAGGCTGCGCCTCCATCGCTTCCTTGACGCGGAAATTGAGCGTCGTAGTACCGCTCTTGGCCTGGCCGTAGATCACGATCTTCATATAGCCCCACTCTGCCGAGGTTGAACAAGCAAGCGGGCGGTAGGATACGCACACGTCTCGCAGCTGTCAAAGGTGCGCTGAAGGCACCCGAACGTCCCACGAGCGGCAGCAACGCCTCTTGACCACTCGGACCGTTCGCGGTCCCATAGAACTCCTGGAGTGTCCGTCCCTCGGGTCGCACCTGGCTCGCCGCATCGTCAACGAGGGGTTGTCAAAGCCATGAGATGGACCCGTCGAAGAGATACTTCCTCGCCAGCTGGCGTGCCGTTGCGAGAACCGAAAGCCAACCATGAAATGCCCGTGCACCAGTAACAAGGTTTATGCCGAGTGCTGTCAGCCAATCCTCGATCGAACGCGGCCCGCAATGACCGCCGAAGAGCTGATGCGCTCGCGCTACACTGCATACGCGAAGAAGAAGATCGAATACTTGCGCGAGAGCACTGCTCCCGAGAGCCGCAAGAACTTCGACGAGAAGAGCGCCAGCGATTGGGCAACGGGCTCAGAGTGGCTTGGCCTCGACATCGTCTCCACGGAGGCCGGTACTCCGATGGACACGGAAGGCAAGGTCGAGTTCATCGCTCGGTACAAGGCTGGGGACAACGAACTCGAACACCACGAGTACGCGGAGTTCCGGCGTGAGGGCGGTGTCTGGTACTTCGTGGATGGCAAGCTCGAAGAGCCGGAGCCGATCACCCGTGAGACTCCAAAAGTAGGGCGCAATGATCCCTGTCCCTGCGGTAGCGGCAAGAAACACAAGAAGTGTTGCGGCTAGCCGCTAGAACTTCTTTTTCTTCTTGCCGTACTTACGCCATGGGGGCTGGTCGCTCTCGGCAGCCCCTTTTGGGCCGGCATTGTCGCGCGCTTTGTTTGCGGCCCCCATCCCTCCTAGCGTCGCTCGAGACTTTGGTGCGTTGGGCTTCGCCGCCGCGTGTTTCGCCCCACCCTTGGGTGCACCCCCTCGCGCTGGTCCACGTTTGGCGGCGAGGTGCCTCTTGCTCGCCGGCCCCCCGGGACGTCGCTGCGGGGTCTTGCCGTGACCTCGCTCATAGCTGCCCGGTCGCGCGACGACGAAACTCGCACTCCGTCCGCGCAGCGTCGCCTTTCCCAGCCGTTTCAGAATCGCGCCAGCATGCTCGGCAGCGACGTCGACGAAGGTCACTTTCTCGCGAATGTCGATGGCGCCGACGGCTCGCCCCGGCACCTTCGCTTCGTTGGCAATCGCGCCGACAATGTCGGCGGGGCATAGTCCCGCGCTACGACCGAGGGCTAGGAACAGCCGCACCGTCCCGCCCTGGAGCCGTGCTCCCTTGCCGCGGTCGCGCACGACGGTGCCACCATCACGCACCACGGTCGGCTCGGGCTCTGAGATCTGCAGCGGGTGGTCCTTCGATGCCATGCGTGCCAATGCGGACGCAATGCCGCGCAAGTCCGCACCCGACTCTTCAACCATCTGATCGATCGCAGTCTCGTACGGGTCGAGCCCTCCTTTTTCGATGGTCTCCTGCACGCGGGCCTGAAAACGAGCGATCCGGCCAGCCAACAGCTCGGCGTTCGAAGGGATCTTCATGGCAGTCATCTGCTGCCCGGTGTACCCCTCGATGACGCGGCGCACACGGCGCTCTTTCGGCGTCAACAAAAGGATCGATACTCCGGTGCGCCCGGCGCGACCGGTACGTCCGATACGGTGCACGTAGACCTCTGGTTCCGACGGAGGGTCGAAGTTGATCACGTGCGTGATGCCCTCGACGTCGAGACCGCGAGCAGCGATATCCGTCGCGACGACCAGCTGTATGCTTCGCGCCCGCAGGCGGGCGACGATCTGCTCGCGTTGGTCTTGGCTCAAATCACCATGCAATGCATCGCCAGCGACCCCGCGGGCTCGCAACGCCTCGACCAAATGCGCGCAGCTGGCTCGGGTGCGTGCAAACACAAGTACCGCATCGGTCGGCTCCGACTCGATCAAGCGCGACAACACGTTGAGCTTGTCACCAGCGGGTGCAATCAAGACCCGCTGCTCGATGCGATCGACCGTGCGCGTTCGCTGCTCGATCGTCACACGGACAGGGTCGCGTAGATACTGCGTCGCGACACGTTGGATCGCCGGGGGCATCGTTGCCGAGAAGAGTGCTGTTTGCCGCTCCTGCGGAACCTGTGAGACGATGGCTTCGACGTCTTCGATGAACCCCATGCGCAGCATCTCATCCGCTTCATCGAGGACGACCTGGCGTACCGCATTCAGCTTCAAAGCCCCGCGCGCAATGCAGTCTTTGACGCGCCCGGGTGTGCCAACCACGACATGCACGCCGCTGTGCAGTTGCGACATCTGCTTATAGATCGGCGCACCACCGTAGACGGTGAGCACCTTCACGTTGCGCGCCGCCCCGTAGCTACTGATCGCAGCGGTGACCTGGAGGGCAAGCTCACGTGTCGGACACAAGATCAGCGCCTGCACTTTGCGCTGCCCGATGTCGAGACGCTGCACGATCGGCAGTGCGAACGCAGCGGTCTTCCCGGTGCCCGTCTGGGCCTGCCCGACGAGATCGTGACCCGCCATGAGCTGCGGGATGGCCTGCTGTTGGATTGGCGTCGGTGATTGGTAGCCGCCCGCGACGAGCTGCTCTACGAGGCGCGCATGCAGGCCGAGAGCCGCGAACTCCGCACCCGGCGGCGCAGCCGGGTCCGCGTTCTGGGCAGGGGTGTTGTCGTCGGTGGAATCGACGGCATCGTCCTGCGGCTCTGGTGGCGTCATGAAACTCTCCTTGCGACAGCCGTGTGCCGCCAAACCTAGAAATCGGGGCCTGGCAAAGGCGGTGCCAGCGCTTGTGCCAAGAGAAAGGGGGCGAACCC
>JBCCHQ010000158.1:0-15074 GCA_039028735.1 Planctomycetota bacterium
AACGCCTGCGCGTGCCGCGCCCGTCTCTGTACGAAGAGTACGGTGCGTGGCGAGCGCTGGTACCGGGCAACCTCGCCGACGGAGCATGGGTCGTCCGCAGCCGTCCGGTGACGCTGGGCAACATCAATCCGACGGAAGGCTGGGTTGAAGTCTACTCTGGCCTCGCGCCCGGAGATCGACTGATCGTGCCGCCGCGCGGTGCGACGATTCGCGATGGACTTCGCGTGGTCGAGGGCCCGGTCGTCGACGTCTGGCTGCCACCCTATGCCCAATCGAAACAGCAGCGCGAGGGCTCGCAATAGGATGGGTTTCCTGCGCGCAGTTCTCCACTATCGAATCTTCTTCACGCTGTTGTTCCTGATGCTGCTCGTCGCGGGTTACTTCGCTCTGAAGCGACTACCTGTCGACGTCTATCCGGATGTACCGTTCAACGAAGCGACGGTCACCAGCATTTGGCCAGGCGCGACGGCGAAAGAGGTCGAACTCCTCGTCACCCAAAAGATCGAAGACGAGATCCTCACCGTTCCCGACATCCAGCGATTGCGCTCTCGCAGTTCTCGAGATCGGTCGTCGATCAACGTGAAGTTCGACGAGAACCTGCCGCCGCAGCAGTACCAGAATCGGCTGCAGGACCTCCGGGCAGCCGTTGCTCGCGTCAGCAACCTCCCCATCGACGTTGAGGAACCGACTGTTCGCAGCCTGACGAATTGGGAGGTCTTTCCACTCTGTCGCGTCGTCGTCAACGCCGGTGAACCGGGACGTCCGTTCCTGGCAGGCGAGGAGTTCCAAGCCCGGCAGGTTGCGCGCGATCTTACGTCGGTGCTCCGCGACGTCCCCGGCGTCGAGAAGGTCGATGAGTCGTTTCGTGACCCCGAAGTACACGTCAACGTCAGCCTCGAAGCCCTGTGGCAGTTGGGCTACACGATCGGCGAAGTCGCCGACCGCCTGCGCTACCTGAATCGCGACTTCTCGGCCGGGCAGCTCAACCTCAGCTCGGCCCAGTTCATCCTCAACACGAAGGGTGGGCTCGACAACCCAGAGAAGCTCGAGGAGTTGGTGCTCTTCACTCGCGCCGACCGGACGCCTGTCCGTTTGGGCGATTTCGCGGAGGTGTCGCGAGGCTTTGAGGAAGCGATCCGCCGCGAGCGTTTCAACCGCAAGCCATGCGTCAGCCTTGGCGTTGTCAAGGAAGGGTCGGCAGACTCGGTACGGCTGATCGCCAAGATCCAAGAGAGAGTGGATCAGTTCGTCGCCGAGCGATCGCTGCCGGAACAGATCGAAGTCGCCCTGGTGCTGGATACAGCGCAAATCATTCGCAGCCGAATCTCGGTCCTCAGTCGCAATCTGATCAGCGGAATCTTGCTGGTGGGCCTCTTGTTGTGGCTGACCGTAGGTGTACGCAACGCGCTACTGGCGCTGCTCGGCATCCCATTCTCGGTACTGTGCGCCTTGATCCTGTTCGAACCACTGGGTCTTTCGATCAATGCGATCAGTCTCTTCAGCCTCGTGCTCGTTTCTGGAATGGTCGTCGATGATGCCATCGTCGTTCTCGAATCGATCTATCAGAAGATCGAAAAGGGGCTCGAACTGCGCGAGGCGATCCTGCGCGGCACCTGGGAGGTCATGGGGCCGGTGGCAACTTCCACCTTGACGACATTCTCGGCGTTCCTGCCGATGCTGATGATGGAAGGAATCGTCGGTCAGTTCTTCGCGGTCATCCCAAAGACTGTCGTCGTGACATTGATTGCGTCGTTGTTCGAATGCTTCCTGATTCTGCCGATTCACTACCTGGAGTTTGGTCCGCGGTCGGCCAAAAAGAAGAAGAAGTCCGCAAGCGATGACTCCGAGAGTGCCGAGCCAACGCCAGGGGTGATCCAACGTGCGGCCGATCGAGTCGTGCGCCTGAATCGAGTCTTGATTCGTCGCCCCCTCGCGATTCTGGCAACAGCCGTGCTGCTAGTCGGCGGATCCATGTCAGTCGCGAATCTGATTCCTGTACAGCTGTTCCCGTCGGACTTTCAACTCTACACGGTTACGCTGAAGCTCCCCGAAGGATCGACGCTGGATCAGAGCATCTCGGCTGCGGTTTTCGCCGAGGATCAGATTCAGCAACAGATCGATCGTGGTGACTTGCAGTACACCTACACGACGGTCGGCCTAGCCTGGACCAGCGCCAACATTCTGGCGATCTCCCCAGACATCGCACAGATCAACGTGTTCATGCATGAAGACGAAACCGACGCTGTCGGGCTACTCGAAGAGACTCGCAGACTTCTCGACGAGGCTCTTCAGCAACCCGGCGCTCCGACCTACCGCAGCTTGGTGGTGTCTGCACCCAACGATGGGCCACCCGTCGGCAAGCCGATACAGCTGCGACTGCAGGTCGACGACTACGCAGTCGGCGAGGCGCTCGCACTCCGCGCAATGCGGTTCCTCGAGACGATCCCGGGAGTGCATTCGATAGAGCGCGACCTCGAACGCGGTCCCCTGCGCGTAGACCTGAAGATCCTGCCCGAAGCGCGAGCGCTAGACGGCGTCGACGAGACCCGCGTCGGCGAGCTGTTTCAGGCTGGCAACTTTGGCGTGCGTGTTGGCACCTTCAAAGATCCCAAGTACGGCGAGTCGTACGATCTAAAGGTCCTGCTCAACCTCAGTGACCGCAGCAGCCTCGGGGACCTGCTGCAGGCGCCACTGCGTCATCCGACGGCAGACGAGTTGATCCCGCTGAGCCACTTCGCACGGCTCGAGTCCCGTTCGAGCTACAAAGCCCATCCCCACTACAGCGGGCGTCGTTCCGTTTCGATCACGGCAGATGTCAACGACAGCATCGTCACCGGGCATCAAGCCAACGAGTTGCTGCAACGCTGGGTTGTCGAAGAGGGCATCGAAGCTGCCGCAGAGAAGGTCACGCTGGGTGGCGAGTTCGAAGAGACCGGCAAGTCGTTCGATTCTATGAAGCGAGCCTTCGCTATCGCATTGTTGTTGATCTATCTAATCTTGGCGACACAGTTTCGTAGCTACCTGCAACCACTCGTCGTGATGGCCGCGGTACCGTTCTCGTTCATCGGAGTGATCTTGGGGCTATTGGCGATGGGCATCCCGTTCACGATCACTAGCTTCATCGCGGTGGTTGGTTTGGCCGGGGTCGTCGTCAACGACACCATCGTGCTGATCGCGACGATCAATCGCTTCCGAGCCGAGGAAGGCATGGACGATGAAACTTCGATTCTCGAGGCCACTCGAGTACGCTTCCGCCCTATCTTGATGACCTCTCTGACGACGATCATTGGCCTGTTTCCGATGGCGGTCGGCCTCGGTGGTTTCTCGAAGATCTGGTCCCCGTTTGCAGCAACGATGTGCTTCGGCCTACTCAGCGCGCTGACGCTGATTGTCATCGCGGTCCCGAGCTTCGTCACAATCGCTGACAGCTGGCGCCGGCAGCACCGCCCCAACCAGCGAGAGCAGCACGAGCAGCCTGCGTCGTTCCGATAACGGAACAACCCTATCCCTGGTCGGCAGCTTCGCCGATCATAGAGTTGGTCCAGAACACATGTTTCGAGGTATCCGATGCCAACGCAATCCGCCGACACGACGACGACACCCTCTGATCCAACGACCCAGACTCTCGATGTCGTCGTCATCGGCGCCGGCATCGTCGGCCTCGCGACGGCGTATCGCTTGCAGCAGCGCTATCCCGACAAGCGGATCGTCGTGCTGGAGAAAGAAGCTTCCGTCGCGAAGCACCAGACCGGACACAACTCCGGTGTCCTGCACTCCGGAATCTACTACAAGCCTGGATCCCTGAAAGCCGAGAACTGCCGCACCGGCAAGGCAGCGATGGAAGCGTTCTGCGAAGAACACGACATCGACTACGAGATTTGCGGCAAGGTCATTGTCGCGCTCGACGACTCACAGCTTGCGGCCATGAACAACATCTATGAGCGCGGGCAACAGAACGGCGTGAGTTGTGAAGTGATTGGGCGCGAACGTCTCGTCGAGATCGAACCACACTCTGCGGGCATCGCGGCGATTCATGTGCCGGAAGCAGGGATCGTCAACTACGGCCAAGTGTGTGAGCAGCTCGCAACCGAGATACGCAAGCACGGTGGGCAGATCGTGTTCGGCGCGCGTGTCACAGGGTTTCGCGACACGGAGGATGAGAAGGTCGTCTTGAGTACAGCAGGCGACTACGCCGCCCGGTTGATCGTCAACTGCGCGGGCCTTTACTGCGACCGCGTCACGCGGCTCTCTGGCACGACGCCAGAAGCGAAGATCGTGCCGTTTCGGGGCGAGTACTACGAGCTCAAGCCCGAGAAACATCACCTGTGCAAACACCTCATTTACCCAGTCCCCGACCCCAGTTTTCCGTTCCTCGGGGTCCACTTCACGCGCATGATCGAGGGCGGGATCGAGTGCGGTCCGAACGCAGTGCTCGCTTTTGCCCGCGAAGGATATACTAAGTCTGCCATTCACTTGGGTGAGTTGCTCGAGTCTTTGACGTACAGCGGCTTTCTGCGACTGGCGCTCAAGTATTGGCGCACCGGCTGTGGCGAGATGTGGCGGTCTTTCAGCAAGCGGGCGTTCGTGCGTGCGCTGCAAGCGTTGATGCCAGAGATCGACGCGGCTGACCTCGAGCCGGCCCCGGCGGGCGTCCGCGCCCAAGCACTCACCCCACAAGGTGCACTCGTTGATGACTTCCTGATTCAGGACAGCGAACGAGTCGTCAACGTCGGCAACGCTCCCTCGCCAGGCGCAACGGCGTCCCTGAACATTGGCAACGTGATCGTGGATCGTTTGGCAACCCGCTGGACCAGCTAGGACCGCTACACACCGGTTCCCGAGTTCCTGCTGCCAATTCGCTGCCTTCCCTATCCGGGCGTAGTTATGATATCGGGTCCTTCACCTACCGAGAGGACCAGGATGCCCCGCTTCGGCTTCGCGACAATGGTGTTCACGTTCTGCGCGTTCCTACCCGTCGTGGCCGCGCCGCCGCCTGGATCGATTCCATACCCTAGTTCGCTGATCGAACGTATCGACGCCGCGGTCGAGAAACTCGGTCCGCACTACAAACCGCGTACGAAGCACCTACACGCCGATGGCACGGCGCAGTTTACGAACCGGCTGATCTTCGAGAACAGTCCTTACCTGCTGCAGCACGCCCACAATCCAGTGAACTGGTACCCGTGGAGCGACGCGGCCTTCGAAACTGCTGCAGCCCTAGATCGCCCCGTCTTGCTGAGTGTCGGCTACTCGACATGTCACTGGTGCCACGTGATGGAAGAAGAGTCGTTCGAGGACCTCGAGATCGCCAAGTTCATGAACGAACACTTCATTTGCATCAAAGTCGACCGAGAGCGGCGCCCCGACGTCGACAACATCTATATGGCCGCCGTGAATGCGATCGCGGGGCGCGGCGGTTGGCCGATGACGGTTGCGATGACCCCGGACCGCAAACCCTTCTTTGGCGGCACGTACTTCCCCGCCCGCGATGGCGATCGTGGCGCACACCGCGGTTTCCTCGGGATCCTTCGCGTCCTCTCGACGCAGTATCGAGACAACCAGGAGACAATCCGGCGTGACGCTGAACGCCTGACCCAACGAATCTCCCAACAGCTGCGCGCAACGCTGCCAGCTGTCGAACTGACCGGTACCGCGGCGATCACGGCTACCGCAGCGGTGCTGCACGAGAACTTCGACACGCAGTACGGCGGCTTCAGCTGGTCCAGCAACAAGTTCCCGCAGCCAGCACAGTACGAGCTGCTGCTCCGGCACCATCGGCGCACCGGTGACGCGCAATCGCTACACATTGTCACACACTCGCTCGACAAGATGGCTGACGGTGGGATCTACGACCACGTCGCCGGAGGCTTCCACCGTTACTCGACCGACCGCAGGTGGCTGGTTCCCCACTTCGAGAAGATGCTCTACGACAACGCCCAGCTGGCCAACCTCTACCTGGACGCCTACCAAGTCGTGCACGAAGCCAAGGCGGCCCGGATCGCTCGCGAAATCCTCGATTACGTGATCCGCGAGATGACCGACAAAGATGGTGGCTTCTACTCCGCAACCGACGCCGACAGCAAGAACCTGGAGGGGCACACGGAAGAGGGCTTCTTCTTCTCATGGACGATCCCGGAGCTGAAACAGCTGCTGTCCAGCGACGAGTACCAGGCGATCGTGCGCTACCACGGCGTCACGCCTCGCGGCAACTTCGAGGGGCGCAACCTGTTGTTCGTGCCGCGTCCAATCGGCCAGGCCGCTGCGCTGTTGAAGATCGAACCGCAACAGCTTCGCAAACGCCTGACGGCGGCGTACCGCAAGCTGTACGCTCATCGCAACACGCGCCCGAAGCCAATTCTGGATGACAAGATCCTGGTGTCTTGGAACGCGCTGATGATTTCGGCGATGGCGCGCGGCGCGGCAGTGCTGCACGACAGCAGGTACCTGCGCTCCGCGCGCCGTGCAGCGACGTTCCTGACCACGAAGCTGCGCGATGGGAGCCACCTGCACCGGGTCTATCGGCAGGGGCAAGTCAGCCACGAAGGAGTCTTGAACGACTACGCCTTCTTGATCAACGCCCTCTTGGATCTCTTCGAGGTCGATCACGACATTCAATGGGTCGAGATCGCTTTGCAGCTGCA
Source organism: Planctomycetota bacterium (assembly GCA_039028735.1). Taxonomy (GTDB): domain Bacteria; phylum Planctomycetota; class UBA8108; order UBA1146; family JAJFFE01; genus JBCCHQ01. The sequence goes on from JBCCHQ010000158.1 coordinate 6,642, forward strand.
GAGCGAAGTCGACGCTCACTTCTGGGACGCGCAAGGGAAGGGCTACTTCTTCAGCCGCGACAGTGAGAAGGGGCTGTTGGTGCGCGAGAAGCGCCACTACGACGGCGCGATTCCGTCGGGGAACTCCTATGCAGCTCTGAACCTGTTGCGATTGGCAGAGATGACGAGCCGGCTCGACTTTCAGAAGCGGGGCCAGGAGTGCCTGCAGGTCTTTGGAGCGGCCCTGCAGCGCGGGCGCGGCGTTCCGAAGCTGGCCAGCGCCTACGATTTCCTTCTGGATCGCCCGAAAGAGATCGTGCTCATCAAGCCCACGGCGGCCAGCGACATTCGGCCGTTCACGAAAGCTCTCGCCCGACACTACCTGCCCAATCGGACTCTTGTCGTGATGACGCAAGGCGATGCGCGCTTCGTGAGTCTAATTCCGTGGACATCGGGCAAGGCCGCCATCGATGGCAAAGTAACGGCTTACGTCTGCGAGGAGGGCGTCTGCCAGCTGCCGACCACCGACCCCAAGGTCTTCATCGAGCAGCTACAGGCAAAGAAGTGAAGAATTTCTGGTTTTCTTGAAGACTCGAGAGACGTCACGGTAACTCACCCACAGAAAGTGGAGGAGATCCAATGACAGTCCGTCAGACCCCGAAACCAGAAGAGCTGCTGCGGCACGCCGGCTGGATGAAGGCGATGGCGCTGGGGCTGGTCGGGGATTCCGCGCGTGCCGACGACGTCGTCCAAGGCGCGTTCACGGCCGCGATCGAGTCGCCGCCGCGCAGCCAGTCGGCCCTTGGGGGTTGGCTGCGCAGCGTCGTACGCAACCTCTCACGGCAGACCCACCGTCAGGAAGCGCGACGCCGCAAACGTGAATCGGCCGTCGCCCGTCCCGAGGCACAGTCGCCGTCAGCGGAAGAACTGCTGGCACGCACAGAGCTTCAGCGCGTCATCGTCGATGCCGTCCTGTCGCTGGACGAGCCGTACCGCTCCACCGTGATCTTGCGCTTCTTCGAAGACCGAACGCCGCACGAGATCGCCAAGCGTGACCGAGTACCCGTGAAGACCGTCTGGACCCGCCTCAGTCGTGCGCTGGATCAACTCCGCAATCGACTGGACAACTCTCAGGGCGGGCGCGCCGAATGGCGAGCACTACTGATTCCCTTGATCGCGGCTCCCGTGCTGACGGCCGGTAGCGCAGCAGCTGCGACGACGACAGCGCAACACACTGCTGGAACTGCAGCCAGCAGTGCGAGCGCCACGAGCACCACGACCGCGGGCAGCGCGGTGACGACTCAAGCACTTCTCACAGCTACCGGAGGTACCCTCATCATGAGTAAGACTATCATGGGCGTCGCCCTCATAGGGATTGGCGCCGTCGGCTTGATCATGGGGCGCTACACGGCGCCATCGACGCCGACAGCCGCATCGCAAGACGTCGCGCAAGTAGATGCCACAGCCTATGGCGAACTGACTGCCGAACGGGACAAGCTCGGCAGTGAGCTCGGAGTCAAACAGGCCAAGATCGACGAACTGTTGCAGCAGCGAGCCGAGCTGGTCGCCGAGAACGAGTCGTTGCGCAAGGAACTGGCAGCCGCAACGACTGTTCCGCAGGAGCCCGATGGGGCACGACCGATTCCGGTGGCCTTCGGCAAGTATGCCGAACTCGAAGGCGTGAAGAACGCCAATTGGCATGAGATGGCGGAAGCTGCCGAGATCATGCTGGACCTGTTCGTCGAACTGATCGCCCGCGACGCCGCTGGCGAAGATCCACCGGCTGGATTCGCTCAAACGATCACGAAGGAGAACGCCAAGCTGATCAAGTACATCGGCGGCGTCGCGACGGAACTTCCAACGCAAGCGGCGGTCAACGGCGAGTACACGCACCCGGTTACGTTGACGAATCTACTCGGCGCCATGTTGGAGCGGGCGGATCTGGAGCTCGACGACACGCAACTGCCGCGGGTCATTGCTCACGGCGAGGCTTTTGAGGCCGAGTATGACCGCCTGCAGGAAGGCTACGACGAGTTCACGCTCCAGCAGCAGCGGGTGCTCGACGAAGTACAGTTGAAGCACCACACGATGACGCAAGTCACGAACGAGATGACCGACGCGCAACGCGACGTCGTCATTGCCGACGAACTGCATGGCTTGCAGCAGGTCGACGTGACTTCCCCAGTCTTGATGCTCATGATGACGGTGAACGCGTACCCACAGGACTCGCCGGAAGAGCTGCGCGGTTCATTGTCGACCGTCATCTCGCAAGGCTACAACATTCCAGTCGAGAAGCTCGCCGGCCTCGCACCCGCCTTCGATCAGTACATGGTGGCCGTCGAATCGATCTTGACGCCGGTGTCGGCCGAGGAAGCGCAACACTACCACCTCGAAGAGGCGATCGTCGCCGGGCAAGCCTACGCCGAAATGATGAACGCAGTGATTGCCCACCCGGGAATCGACAGCGCCGCGCAGGCACGGATCCGTGATAACCCAGGCTGGTTCGTCCCACGGATTCGACAGCAAGCGGTCAGTGACGACGCGGGCAACTGAGGTACGCGCCACACAACCGACACAACCTATGAGCCAACGAGAGCCAGGCGGCGTCCAACCCTGAACTCAGCCGCCTGGCGCCTCACCCCAGCCGCGCAACGCGCGACGTCCCCTTTCTCTACCTGGAACACCATGGTACGTTGCCGCCATGACTGACTCCGCCAACGCAACCCACTACGCCGGCACGTCGGGCTATTCCTACAAGGAATGGAAAGGAAGCTTCTATCCCGAGAAGCTGCCGCAGAAGGACTTCCTCGATTACTACGCTTCCCGATTGAACACCGTCGAGGTCAACAACAGTTTCTACCGCTTCCCGGCAGCGACACTGTTCGAAGGCTGGCGAGACAAGACGCCCCAAGACTTCTGCTTCGCCGTCAAAGCCAACCAAGGGATCACACACCGCGGTCGCCTGAAAGAAGTGACCGAGCTCACGGTAGACTTCATCGAACGCTGCCGTGTTCTGGGTCCGAAACTGGGCCCCATCCTGTTTCAGCTCCCTCCCAACTTCAAACGCGACGACGAGCGCTTGCAGGAGTTCGTTCGCATCCTGCCCGGAGGCGAGCGCTACACGATCGAGTTTCGGCACACGAGCTGGTTCGACGACGCGGTCTTTGCGACGCTACGCGATGCTGGCGTTGCGCTCTGTTTGTCTGAAGGCGAGAAGCTGGATACGCCCAAAGAAGTGACCGCTGACTTCTGTTATCTCCGACTGCGCAAGGAAGAGTACACCGACGCCGAACTGGCTGAGTGGCAGCAGTGGATCGCAGCCCAACTCGCTGCCGGGCGGCCGGTCTACACCTACTTGAAACATGATGAAGCCGGCGTCTCCCCAGAGCACGCCCTGACGCTGCTCGGGGGTACGATGAAGCCAGACCCGGCGGAGTAGTACGAACGCAACTCTATCTCCAGATGGGAGCTCCAAGTGGACCGTCGTCGCTTCGTGAAGAACTCTGTGATTGCCAGCGCGGGCCTCGTCGTTGGCTCGAGCGTTGGTTGCACCAAGTCTGGTGGCGACTCCGCAGCGGTTCACACGCAGAAGAAGATTCGCTGGAACCTCGCGTCGAGCTTTCCGAAATCGCTCGACGTGCTCTATGGAGCCGCGGAAGTCATGGCCAAGCGTGTCGACGAGCTGACCGACGGGAACTTCCAGATTCGAACCTACGAGGCTGGCAAGATGGGACCGGCGTTGGAGGTCCTCGATTCAGTGCGCAAGCGCGCTGTCGACATCGGCCACACCGCCAGCTACTACTACATCGGGAAACACCCCGCCCTCGCCTTCGACGCCGCTGTGCCGTTCGGGCTGTCAGCGCGCCAGCAGCTCGCATGGACCGAACAAGCCGGCGGCCGCGAGCTGATCGACGAGCTGTTTGCCGACTTCAACATCATGACGCTGACGGGCGGCAACACCGGCGTGCAGATGGGAGGTTGGTTTCGCAACCCTGTCAACTCGCTCCAGGACCTCAAGGGACTGAAGATGCGGATCCCCGGAGTCGGGGGCGAAGTGATGGCGCGCCTCGGCGTGACGGTCCAAGTGCTGCCAGGTGGTGAGATCTACCTGTCCCTCGAGAGGGGCGCGATTGACGCCACCGAATGGGTCGGCCCTTACGACGACAAGAAGCTGGGCTTTCACAAAGTCGCCAAGAACTACTATTACCCCGGCTGGTGGGAGCCGGGGCCTGCACTGTCGTTCTACGTCAATCGCGATGCGTGGAAAGAGCTCCCGTCGTCCTACCAGGCGGCGCTGCGCGCGGCTTCGGCAGAAGCCAGTCTCGGCATGATGAGCCTCTACGATGCCAAGAACCCGGCCGCGCTACAGGAAGTGCTCGCGACCGGGGTCAAGCTGCGTGCCTTCCCCGACGACATCATGGCTGCCGCGCGTGCAGAAAGTGCGGCATACGTCAACGAGAAGGCCGCTGCGAACGCGAGCTATCGCAAAGTCTATGAGCACTGGAGCAAGTTCCGCGACGAGTCCTCGAAGTGGTTCGCCACATCCGAAACAGCCTACGCCGCGTTCGCGTATCGTCAGGGCTAGTCGAGAAAAGCCACGTTGCGCATCGCCGTGGACTGCCACTCGAGATTCATCTGCACCTGGTGCCAATCGCGTAGACGAATCGTCTTGTGATCCGGGTGCCGGACACGTCCACGCACGTAGACTGCGGCATCGCGTCGCATCACTTGCCACGCCACACGGGGACCGTTGTAGCGACTCAGCCACGCCCGGTAGTCGCGCTCGACGAGGCCGTTGGGGTAGAGCCGACTGACGTAGACGGTCTCGCCACCGCTGCGATACAGTTCGTCGACGATGTGAGGCTTACCGCCACCTCGCTGCAGCGGTTCACGACGCAGCAGCCACTGCTCGTTCGGGCGCAAGTCCGGAGCCGGAATGAAGAACCACTCACCCTGGCGGACGAACGCAGCGTTGCGGCGCCGATTGCGCCGCCGCTTCTTCACGCCCTTGCGCAGCAGCTCTTGCGAGACCTCATCCGGTCGCAGAGCTTCCATCGCTGCTGCTACCGTGGACACGCGGGCCCGGTCAGGGATACCGGCCACGAACCACTCGCGCTCGTCGAAGCCACACAGGAAGCGTTGGTTGCCACGCTCGAGCTGTGCAAACAACAGCAGATGCCGTGCGTGTGGACGCGTATCCAGGACGCGCAGCTGCACTTCGTCCGGGCGGCGACCGATGTCGAAGAACTCTCCCCGACGATCGCGCGCGATGTCGATGCGAAGAGGTGACTTTGGTTGGCCCCAGCGGCGCTGCACCGTGGAGTGGACGTCGACGCGGGCGCCGATGCTCTCGAATTTTGTTGCGATCAGATGACTCATACGCCGCAAGACGCACGGCGACGCGAAACCTTGCACAGTTTCTCAGAAATCCTCGAGCCAACTCGTTGTCAGGAAAAACAGCGCAATCAGTCGAGGCTCTCGAGTGTCTCCTCGAGCCGGCGAAGTGACCCCACGGAGTAGCCCCGATCGTGAAAGAAGACCACTTTGCCTGCGGCGTCGAGCAGCACCACCCGCGTCGGGTTTGGATTGCGGTTGCCGGTGAATTCGACGACCTCGCTCGCATCGCCGTAGACGCAGATGACACTGCGCCAGTCCTCCTGGGGGATGCCCGATCTCATACCTCCGTCGATGAAGCCGGACGCCATCCGCGGCGCCAACCCTGGGATCGCCGGCACCTCCACCATCTTGACGTCGAGTTCGAGCTGGTTCGCACCCAACAGCCAACGGTCGATGTCGAACTGCGATTCCTGCTTGAACCCGATCAACAGCAGCGTTGGGCTGCCGCGGAAGTCGTCGGGGAACGTGAAGGATTCTTGCGTGAGGGACTGACCCGTTACCTGCGGGAATAGCTCACCAGTCGGGTCACGCCGCTCCACGACGCTGCGGCAAGACGGCAGCATCAGCAACGCGACAACCGTCGTCAGAACCAGCACTCCAGCCAGGAAAGTACGTTGCGGTTTCGGCACGAATCGACCTTTCGCCAGGGAGCCAATTGGTTGCTAGAGGTTTCGCGGCCGACCTCCGCGTGGAGTCACGGAAGTTGAAGTTTCTGCTGGGATTTGTGACGTCCCGACACCACCTCTGCGCCCTACCTCATTGCCCAGGCACCAGGGATTCCCAGATCGCCCGCTGGGACCCGACCCCCAGCTGCAGCTCGAGGTCGCGCCTGTAGGCCCACTCCTTCGCGTTGGCTTGCAGTAAGTAGTGGTGGCTATTGTAGTAATCTTCAGCCAACGTGCGGTCGCCGTGGAAGAAGAGGAGGTCCAACAGGTCTTGCTGGCGCTCGTTTCGCCCCTCCCGAATCCACTGGAGCGCAACGCCCTGACAGGCTGCCATCGCGACCTCCAACTCGTCCGGCAACAGCTCGATCGCACCGAGCACGACCTCGAACGCCCCGGACGGCGCACGTTTCGTCGACGCGGCCGCCGCCATCTCCGCCCAGCTCTGACGTCCCAGACGACGCGCGGCAGCCAACTGCAGTGCCCGATCCACAGCCCCGTCGGCGAGGCGTCCGAGAGCCGCTGGATCCTCGAGGCGCGCCAGAATGTGTCGAAGCACGAAAACGTCCTGCGACTGCAGAGCGATCTTCTCGAGGAGCTCCGGCGCCTCGATCTTGGCGACGGCTGCCGCTGCGACATAGTCGAACGGAGCGTTCAGTACCGTCGTGACAAGCGCGTCGGCGTCACTGGCCGGGTCGACCTCGACCTTCGCAGGCGCCTGAGGGGGCGGCTCATCGGCCTCCGCGAGCAACGCAACAGACAAGCGCCGGTCGTTGCCGTGATACGCAGTGCGGGCGAGCGTGCGCAGGGACTCGCTGTCGAGCAGCGAGTGGATCACGGTGTAGCGCGCCTTGGCATTGGGCTCGTTGCGCACGATCTCGATCCTGCGGGCCTCCGCTGCCCTCCGAACAACCGCCGGATGGGCGCCGCGCTGGTCCAGTGGAGCTCCCAGCGCTGCGATAGCAGTGCTCCGAACCCGCCAGTGCCAGGCCTCGCGAGCGACTCGTTCGAGTGCCGCATCGTCGCGCAGGGCAGACATACCCCAGTACCCAAAGCCGGCGTCCCACGGCCCGATCAAGACATCGGCAAACGCTTCCGGGTCGACGTGCAGACGGTGGAAAGCAGCGCGACGACACTCGCGCGGTGCGCCGCTGAAAATGATCTCCTGCAACGTGTGGCCGTCGCTGATGCGTCCGATTGCGGTGACCCGGACGACCTGGTCGCCCTCGGTCACGGAGAGCTGCCGCAGCAGATCAGGCGCGTTGATCCGGTGCACGATCGCGATCCGTTCGTCGCGATCCTCCAACTTCGGAATCAACCGCACCAACAGCTCCTCGCTCGTGAGGCGCTGCGCTGCCTTCCTTCGTACGTAGCGATCCTCGTCTTGCTGGGCAACCTCAAAAAGCATCCCCTCGTCGGTCATTTGCAGAACGGCCGCGCGTCGCACGGACCGGTCGCCGTCGGTCGTCGCGACCAAACCCAAGATGAAAGGATCCCTGACCTTTCGAATCGCAGCGTTGCGAATGCCAGACGCGCCAGCCAAGGCGAGCGCCTGCAGGTGCAACGGCCCCGTCACCCTACGCGCGGCTCGGGATCGATCTTGCGGCGTTGCACCTGACAATGCCAACTCCACCAACAAGCCAGAATCGTCGATTCCATCAATGGCTGTGTGGCGCACGCTGCGAACCTCGTCCGTCATCGCGATCGACAACAAGACGCTCTGGTCGTCCAACCTCGCAACGGCTGCCCTTCGCACCATGGAGTTCCTCGCCAAAAGCGCAGCCCTCTCCAGCAGCGGCTGCGAAGAGTCGTCGAAGCGCTTCAACGCCTGTGCTGCCGTCGTGTGGGGCGACAGGAGAACCACCTGTTCCAGCGCGACCGGGTCGTCGATGCCGTTGACGGCCTTCCTTCGCACGCTGGAGTCCTGGTCGGTCATCGCGACTTCGGCGAGAAACATCGGGTCGCTGACGCGCTCCAGCGCGCGGTGCCGTATGCGGCTATCGGGATCGTTGCGCGCGACCTTTTGAATCGTGGCTTCGTCGTCGACTTGCCGCAGCGCTACGAGACGGGTGTCTCTGTCCGGCCCCGTCAAGGCCAGCGTCTGCAGGTCTGCTGGCCGCAGCAAACGCCAAGCTTCAGACAGCACGGAACGCGGCTGGCGTCCAGCTGGACCTGCGTACTGCGGCCGCAACTGACCAGCAAGAATCTGCAACGACAGCTGCGCGCCACGCTGCCGGTCACGAGTCGAGAGCCGCCTCAGCGCATAGGAACGCAACGCCTCATCGCTGTGCTCCCGCACGACTTCGGCGAGGTCTGCCCACTCGCAAGCCTCCCCGCAGCCAAGCGACGCACGTCGCCGTACACGGCATCCGCGACCAACTCGCGCACCCACAGG
>JBCCHQ010000159.1:0-14577 GCA_039028735.1 Planctomycetota bacterium
CCCGACGACACGCCCGGCCTCCAGGCGAAGGTCATCGACGCAGCCGGCCACGACATCGAGCGCCTCCAACGCCGCAACGCGGCGCTGCATGGCTTCGCAATACAGCTGTTTGTCGACTTGGGCTCGAAGCGCTCGCACCGCTTCGCCTTTGGAGGTGTTCAACATGCGGTACTGGATCGCAGTCGCGTCGGTCACGCGCCCCATCGCGCCGCCGAGCGCGTCGATCTCGCGGACGATCTGCCCTTTGCCCACGCCCCCCATCGCGGGGTTGCACGAGAGCGCTCCGACCGTATCGGCGCTCAGCGTGGCGAGGCAGACGCGGGCCCCCATGCCCGCTGCAGCCAGAGCTGCCTCGCAGCCGGCGTGTCCACCCCCCACCACCAAGATGTCGTAAGTCGCTGCCATGCTATCCTCAAAGTCTGACTGCCCGCGCCGAGCGAAGCCCGGGAGTGTACCAGCCCGCCCCCGTGGCAACGACCCGTTGCCAGAAAACCCAGGGGCCGGAAACCGGCCGCGGGGTGCTGCCGCAACGTTCTCCGGCATTGGTAGTTAGTGGCGGTGCTCCGCGACCGGCCCCGGGGCCAGTTCATGCACCCCCGCAATCCCGCGCTGTTGCTGGCCTGGAGGCTGTCTGATAACATCCGGGGCTCTAGTTTTTGGACTCTGCCTGATAGAGCCGGGTCCTGGGTCGATACGGAATCTCCATCTCGTTGTGGTCTGCAATGGCAAGGCGCTCCCGGCCTGTTCGGGGCTCGTGTTTCGCAGTTCTCCAACTCCACCACACCGTAGCCGCTGCGCTTCGGGTGCCACCGGAGTTGTCCCCAACCGCACAAGGATTCCGTCGCTGGAAGAAACATTCAGGAGATCCCGATCCGGAGGGATGCTCCGTCCAACACTCACGCTGCCCGCCCCGCTATCCGGGGCTCGGCGCTTCGAGGCATAGAGGTCACCATGCACGGTTTGCGTACGCTCTTGGCGCTCTTGTTCGTTGTTTCGGGCGGTTCCCATCTCGCCCACGCGCAGCCCAACTCAGACTACGTCTTGATGATCGATCAAGAGTGTACGCTTGGGTCTGTCGTCTTGACGAAGGTGTCGATGGACAACTTCGGCCAAACGGTCAGCGGCTGGTCGTTCGGCGTCTGTCACGACGAAGCGGTGCTCAATCTGGTCGACGTCATCAATGGTCTGACCACCGCCACCGTCAACGGGGGCAGCCCGCCAGCGTTTAACGGCGTGAACCAGTCGCCAAACCCGGGCGGCGGCTACACGGTCGGTGCGGTCGTTGATCTCTCGAATTCCTTCTTCCTGCCGACCGGCGTTGGTTTTGATCTCTACTCGGGTGTCTACGAGTTCCTCGCCCCCCCCACCGCGAGCACCAGCACGCCGATCGACTTCTGCGACACGATCGGTACACCGCCAGTGTCGATTCTGATCACGCTGACGACGATCGTTGGTGTCGAGCCGGTTCGCTTCGGCGATGTCGTCGTACCGCTAGGGTGCTTCTGCACTGAACTTGGCTCCTACACGGGTCTGTCGGTCAGTTTCGAAGAAGTTGCTCCGGGGCCGGTCGGAGTGGCGAGCCAGAGCGTCTTCCTGGGGCTTGGTGTGGATGTGGTCCCAGTCTCCGGTGGCGTCGAAGTTGTCGTGCAGGGTGGTGACCTCACGGCTGTCTCGCCGACGCAGCTACTGGCCAACCCCAACGGGCTGGACCCGAACCCCGGCCTCGCGGAACTCGACTTCGTACTTCCGACGACCGGCGAGAACGCGTCAGTGACGCAGGCGTCGCTCGTCCTCGTGAGCGCAGGGACCGGGACGGCCACCGTGACCGCATTCGCCGGCAACAACCAGGTAGCCTTTAGCGACACGGTGACTGGGACTCCCGGTGCGCGCACGCTCGTCGAGATCTTCGCACCCGACATTGACCGTATCGAAGTCACTCTCGATAGCGGGGCGCAGCGCTTTGGTGTCGACGACCTCTGCTTCGATCAACCTGTCGTCGTGCTCGATCCACCCGTGATCGATACGGATCCCGTCGGCGGTAGCGTCTGCGAAGGCGGCACGTTTTCGTTCGACGTGATGGCTTCGAGTCCGCTCGCACTGTCGTACCAGTGGCTTCTCGACGGAGGCCCGATCGCTGGCGCCAACGGCACTAGCTACAGCATCGCGACAGTGTCGCTCGCCGATGGTGGTTCCTACACCTGTGACGTCACCAATAGCGACGGCACGACGTCGACGGCTGCAGCCGTTCTCACGGTCTTGCCGCTACCCACGATTACGACAGCTCCGCAGCCAAGCCTGGCGTGCCCTGGTGACAACACGACGCTCTCCGTCGTCGCCACCGGCAACAATCTGACCTATCAGTGGCAGCTCGATGGCAGCGACATCGCCGGCGCGACCCAAGCCGATCTCATCCTGACAAGTGTTTCCGCAGCGGACGTCGGCAGCTACGCGGTCACCGTGACCTCCGACGGCTGCAGTTTGACGACCGCCGCTGCGAGCCTGACACTACTCAGTCCAGTCCAGATCACTGGCCAGCCAGGCGGTGCCGACCTTTGCGTCGGTGACAGCTTTGCACTGTCTGTTGCTGCTCTCGGGAGCCCTACTCTGACTTACCAGTGGCGTCTCGACGGCAATGGCATCGCCGGGGCCACCAACGCTACCTACGACATTCCTGCAGCGGTCATCGGCGACGCGGGTTCCTACGACGTCATCGTCAGTAACGGCTGCGGCAGCGAGACCAGCGCGAGCGCCCTCGTCAACGTCGTGAGTCGTCCCACGATCACAATGGACCCAACTACGCAAATCGCCTGCACGGGCGGCAACGTTACGCTGACGGTCGCTACTGACCCCAACAGCGGTGTTGCCTACCAGTGGCTGCTAGACGGAAACCCCGTCCCGGGTGCAACCAGCTCTAGTCTGACGATCAACGGCGTTACGGCACTCGACTCGGGCAACTACTCCGTCGTTGCGAGCATCGGCGCCTGCGTCACCACGTCCGCCGACGCGATGCTGACGGTGATCGATCCGGTTGCAATAACCACGCAACCTAGCGGCAGCGACCTGTGTGTCGGTGACATGCTCACGCTCTCGGTGGTCACTTCGGGCGACGAGCCTGTTGACTACCAGTGGCGCCTGGATGGTTCGGACCTGGCTGGCGCGACCAGTGCCACGTACTCAGTGGCGTCTGCACAGCTGCTCGACGCCGGATCCTACGATTGCGTGATCTCAAACCCGTGTAGTGCAGTGACGACGACCGCCGTCGGGGTCACGGTGACAGAGTTCCCCACTCTCATAACCGACCTGCAGGACGTTGATGGTTGCATCGGCGCCAGCGTCACACTTGCGGTGACTACGGCTCCTGGCCCCGTAACGTTCCAGTGGTTCTTGGACGGTGCCGCCATCGCCGGCGCGACGGCCGCGACCTATGACCTTGCCAGCGCCATTGCTGCTGACGCGGGTGTCTACCGCGTCGATGTGACAGCCGGGACTTGCACTACGAGTTCGGCCAACGCAACGCTCACCCTGCTCGACCCGATCGCGATCGATACCCAGCCGCTGTCGGCAGATCTCTGCATCGGTGACGACACGACTCTGTCGGTAACAGCCAGCGGTAGCAGCCCGATTGCGTACCAGTGGCGCCTCAACGGCAGCGATCTCCCGGGCGCGACGGCCGCGACCTTCGACCTCACGAACGCACAGCTGGGTGACGCTGGCAACTACGATTGTGTGGTCACGAACGATTGCGGCAGCGTCAACAGTGACGCCGCGATGGTGACAGTAACTGCGACGCCGACGATCTTGTCGACGCCGTCCATGATCGACGGCTGCGTTGGGGCGCCTGTGTCATTGACAGTCGACTCGGATCCCAATACTGGCGTGACCTACCAGTGGTACCTCGACGGTGCGCCCATCAGTGGCGCCACTGCAGCGACGTACGACATTGCCAGTGCCGCCGCGACGGACGCTGGCGACTACACCGTAGATGTCACTGCCGGTACCTGTACCGCGACGGGCACGATTGGAACGTTGACGATCAACGACCCGGTCACGATCTCGCAACAGCCCGTTACGTCGAGCCTCTGCACTGGCGACGCCCTCGACCTGAGTGTCGTGGCAAGTGGGACCGCGCCGTTGTCCTACCAGTGGCGCCTGGATGGCAACGATATCTCCGGAGCGACAGCGGCGACCTACAGCGTTGCGGCGGCCCAGGCATCCGACAGTGGCAGTTACGACTGCGTTGTCTCGAACACATGCGGCAGCCAGGTCAGTGACGCAGCCACAGTCGCGGTGGTCGGGTTGCCGACGATCACGACGGACCTGCAGGACCTGGAGGGCTGTCTTGGCCAAAGCGTGACTTTGGAAGTTGTTGCATCACCAGCCACGGGCCTCGACTACCAGTGGTTCCTCGACGGCAACGCGATCGCCGGGGCTACGGCCAGTAGCTATGTCATCGCTGCTGCGGTGGCCGGTGACGCTGGCGTCTACCATGTCGAGGTCAGTGCGGGCAGCTGCACGGTGTCCTCTATGGCTGCTACGCTGACGTTGTTGATGCCCGTGAGTATCGACACCCAGCCGATCGGGGCAGATCTCTGCGACGGCGACGCGTTCAGCCTCTCGGTCGCCGCGACCGGCAGCGCGACTCTCAGCTACCAATGGCGGCTCGATGGCTCTGACATCGCGGGTGCCACAGCGGCTACGTACAGCGTCATGCCGGCGCAACCGGCCGACGCAGGCAGCTACGACTGTGTGGTCACCAATGGTTGTGGCAGCGTCCCCAGTGACGCGGTCACCGTTGCAGTGACAGCATTCCCAGTGATCACCGGCGACCTCCTAGACATTGAAGCTTGTACGGGCGACATGGTGACTCTGGAGGTGACGACTACCCCGGCGAGCGGCCTCACCTATCAGTGGTTCCTCGATGGAGCCGCTATCAGTGGTGCCAATGGTGCTAGCTATGTGATCGCTGCCGCGGCGAGCGTCGACGCGGGCCTCTACCGTGTGGACATCAGCGCCGGCAGTTGCACTGTGTCGTCGGCCGACGCCACGCTCACCATACTCGATCCAGTGGCAATCACGACGCAGCCACTCGGTGCTGACGTCTGCGAGGGAGCTCCGATCGCGCTCAGCGTTACCGCGAGTGGCAGCGCAGCGTTGACGTATCAGTGGCGTCTCGACGGGTCGGATGTCGCGGGAGCTACGAGCCCGACGTACGAGGTAGCAGCCACGCAGCTCAGTGACGCAGGCAGCTACGATTGTGTCGTGACGAACAACTGCGGCAGCGTGACAAGTGACGCGGCCTCGGTGGCAGTGACTGCATTCCCCCTGATCACGACCGACCCGCAAGACTTCGCTGGGTGTGTCGGCGACAGCATCACCCTCGACGTCGTTGCGACGCCGGCCAGCGGCGTGACTTACCAGTGGTTCCTCGACGGCGCGCCGATCGCCGGGGCCACAGGCACGAGTTATGCGATCTCGGCTGCAGTCAGTGCGGACGCGGGCGTGTATCGGGTCGAGATCAGCGCGGGCAACTGCGTGACCACGTCTGCGGACGCGACCGTGTCGCTGGAGACGCCCGTCACGATTGACACCCAACCGATCGGCGCCAACTTGTGCGTCGGAGACCCGCTCGATCTAACGGTATCCGCCTCCGGTAGCGGCGTGTTGACCTATCAGTGGCGACTCGATGGCTCTGACATTGCCGGTGCCACGAGCGCGAGCTACAGCGTCGCCAGCACTCAGCTCGCTGACGGCGGCAGCTACGACTGTGTCGTTGGCAACAGCTGTGGCACGGTTCCTAGCGATGCGGTCGCGGTTTCGGTAACGGTGGTTCCGACGATCACTACACAGCCGCAGAGTCAGAATGGTTGTACGGGCACGGCAATCACTTTGACCGTCGTCAGCGATCCGGCCACCGGTGTCGATTACCAGTGGTTCCTCGACGGCAACGTGATCAGCGGCGCCAACGCCGCAACCTACGACTTGCCAGCGCCGGTGGCTGCCGACGCAGGCGACTACACCGTCCAGGTTAGCGCCGGTAGTTGCTCCGTGTTGAGCTCCACCGCCACCCTTACGTTCGACGAACCGGTAACGATCACGCTTGACCCGATCGACACGGGCGTTTGCGTCGGCGACTCCTTCACGCTAATGGTCGCTGCCAGCGGTACGATGCCGCTGAGCTTCCAGTGGCGTCGAGACGGCATCGACATCTTGAGTGCAACTTCGACATCGCTCACGGTCGCGAACGCACAGCTGCTTGATGCCGGCAACTACGACGTAGTCGTGACGAACCCCTGTGGAGCCGTAACTTCTGCTGTCGCAGTCGTAACGGTTGGCAACACTCCCGTCATCACGCAGCAGCCGCAGGCAACCCAAGGTTGCTTCGGGTTGTCGGTGAGCTTGAGCGTCGTGTCTGACCCAGCAGTGGGCGTTACATACCAGTGGTTCTTGGACGGCAATGCGATCCCCGGTGCCAACGCGGCCAGCTACGATATCGCCGCCGCGATGGCGAGTGACGCCGGTACCTACTCGGTCGAAGTGGCTCTGGGCACCTGCAACGTGTTGTCAGGCACTGCTGTGTTGACGTTGATCAACCCGGTTGCCATTCAAACTCAACCAACGGGTGCCGATCTCTGCGTCGGCGACGCGTTGAACCTCAGCGTTACGGCCACGGGCGACGCTCCATTGACGTATCAGTGGCGGCTCGATGGGAACGACCTGGCTGGCGCAACGACGGCAAGCTTTGCCATTGCGACTGTGGCGCTGGGCGATGCGGGGAACTACGACGTCGTCGTCACGAACCCTTGCGGTAGCGTGACCAGCGCAACCGCAGCGGTGTCCGTGACGGACCAGCCTGTGATTACGACGAACCCAACCAGTCAGGCGGGTTGCACCGGAGACACGATCGTCTTGCAGGTTGTGACCACTCCTGCTGCCGGCGTCTACCAGTGGTTCCTCGATGGAATCGCCTTGGCTGGCGCGACCAGTGACACCTACACGATCGCCAGCGCTACCTTGGCCGACGCGGGTGACTACACAGTAACGGCCGGCGTGGCAACCTGCAGCGCTACATCGATGCCGGCAACGGTGTCGATCGTCGAAGCCGTGTCCATCACGGTCGATCCAGTTGGAAGTGATCTCTGTAGCGGCGACCCGCTATCGCTGAGCGTCACTGCAACCGGTGCTGGGACGCTGATGTACCAGTGGCGTCTCGACGGCAACGACATTGTCGGCGCGACCAGTGCAACCTACTCGGTAGCGGCTGCGGTGCCCGCCGATAGTGGAGACTACGATGTGGTCGTCATGAATGGCTGCTCGATCGCCATCAGCGCGACCGCAACGGTGAGCGTCGTCGACTTCCCGACGATCACCGCACAACCCCAACCTCAAGACGGCTGCGTCGGCGACATGGTGACGTTCTCCGTGACGGCGACAGGTTCGGCTTTGACGTACCAGTGGCACAAGGACGGCGCGGATCTCTCGGGCGAGACGGCAGCATCGCTAACGATCACCGTCGACGCCGCTGCTGCTGGTATCTACGGTTGTCGAGTTGCTGCCGGCTCGTGTAGCGTCGAGTCCGCCACCGCAGCCCTGACTCTGCTGGATCCTGTGGTGATTACCGCGCAGCCTGTCGGCGATACGATTTGTGAAGGGTTTGCTTTCGACTTGTCGGTATCAGCGACCGGATCCGCGCCGCTAACCTATCAGTGGGCGCTGAACGGGGCACCACTAGCAGGAGAAACCGCAGCGACGCTGAGTATTGCTGCGACGACGCTGGCGGATGCCGGGGACTACTCCGTGACGGTGCAAAACGGCTGCGGCATGGTTGTCAGTGACGTGGCGACGTTGGTCGTTACCGTTGCCGCCGATTGTGACTGCAACGGTAACCTGGTGCTCGACGTTGATGAGATCAACAGCGGAGCGGCCCTAGACTGCAACTCAAATGGCATTCCCGATAGCTGTGACATCGCCAACGGCACAAGTCTCGACGCGGATGGCGACGGCATTCCAGACGAGTGTCAAGTGCAGCAGTTCATGCGCGGGGATTGCATTGAAGACGGGACGATCGACATCACGGACGCGACGCTGGGGTTGGATTATCTGTTCCAGCAGAACACGCCGCCTGTCCTCGAATGTCTCGACGCCTGCGACGCCAACGACGACGAGCAGTACGACCTCTCTGATCCGATCTATCTGCTGTTTGCTCTGTTCTTGAACACGCATCCGATCCCCGAGCCGTTCGCGGTCTGCGGGCCGGATCCGACCGGCAACGGCACTCTGGGTTGCAACGTCTACAACACTTGTCCGTAGTTGCTTGCAAGGTAGGAGAACGCGATTCAACGCCCGCCTGCGCGGTACGCAGCGCGTGTGTTGAGTCGCGTTTTCTTTGCCGTTGCGCCGGGGTTGCCTGCGCGGGCGTCGCTCAGAAACGTTCGCGGCGTAGGGCCGGTCGGGTCGGGGGTAGCTGTCGGTCGAAGAACTCGAACACTCCCGGGAGCGCGCCGGCCACCGCAGTCATGTGTTCTGTATGCGGGATGATGTGCCACTCGCTGCTGGCGCCGGCGCGCACGAGGGCCTGGTGAGTTCTTTCAGCGATTCCCCGGCCAAAGTCTGATGCCCCTGTGGCGACCCAGAACGGCGTGCGTCTCGCTGCGGCTGCGTCGAAGACGACGCCACCTCCCCCGATGAGCGCTGCTGCTAGGAACGGGGCTTTCGTCGCCTGCACGGCGCCGAGCGTTTCGCCGGCGCCTTTGGAGTGTCCGACGATCAGAACGCGATCCGGATCGAATGCGACGAGGGGTGCCAGCTCTTCCAGGAGGTGGTGGATGGGCATACCGCCGAACAGAGGTTGTCGCGGTGCCACCAGGGCCCAGCCACGTTCTCGACAAAGCTTGACGATTTCTCCGTTGCCGTAGCCTTCGAAGAATAGGTTCTCGCTGCCACCGAGGCCGTGAACGGCGACGACGAGCGGCGGGTTCACTGACGACCTGCTGCCGCGATTCAGCGGGCGTGGTATCCAAAGTCGCAGGCGGGCGCGTTTCGCACCGCGTGGGACCACCCACCATTGTTCGCCGTGGCCGAGGCCGGCGAAGCGCTGCGACTCCACCGCGGAGATTAGCTGCGTGATCCTGGTGAGGGCGGCGTCGATACCGAAGGGCTGCTCCGGGACCAGGCCGCCGACGACCTGTTCACAGCGCGTAAGCAGCACGTCGGCAGTTGCTCGCTGCACCGCCAACTTCGGATCGGACGTTTTGGCCTGCGCAGCGATGCGGGTGCGTAGGGTCGCGATACGACCTCGGGCATCCTCACAGACGGTGATTGTGTCCTGCCAAGTCCGGAGCGGCTGCCCACCGCTGCGCAAAAGGAACGTCAAGGTCCAATCGCCAACGGACAGCTTCCAAGGGAGCTCAACGCTACGTGGCTTGATTGATCCCGGCCTGCTCAGCCGAAAGGCCACCAGTTCCCCTGTCGGGCCGCGACCGGTCGCCAACAACACGGATGCTTCAGGCCAGCGATCTGAGGTTTCGTAGATACTTGTGATCCGCAGCGACAGCGCCGCCTCGGGTTCCAGCACTCTCGGAGTCGGCTGCACCGAGAGAGCATCGAACCAACGCGGCGGCCCGGAGCTCCCTTCCAAGCGCAGTCGCGCCACGTCGAACGACCGCGCCACCCCAGCGGCATTCAAACCAAAGAACGCACGTACCGCCCGTTCCATATGCGGCAACACTCGCTCACGCGCTTCCGGACCAGCAGCAGCCCACTCCCGCTCGAGCGGCCGCAGCCGCAGCCCTACTTCATGCCGCAACTCCTGTCCCAACAGCGGCCCGCACGCCACCACTAAGACAACCCCCACCCGCCAAATCCCCACCAAACCCCACCTCCCCACCGAGGGTAATCGTTTGCGACCACGCTCGTCATACTCGTGCTAAGAAGACTCGGACACCGTGCACTCTACCCGACTTCGGGTGACTCCTGCGAATGAACGAACTTGTAGGACCGAATTTGGACGCGTTGCCATGGATCATTACGTACCGGCAGACGACTCGCACGCTTCATGCCCTGCGAGAACTCCTTACACTTTCAAGCTGCACCTTCCACTCCCGGACACGCAGACTAGGCACGCGGAATACGCAGTGGGGTTAGCGGGGTTTGATTTTGCGGATTGCGGCTTTGGCGGGGGTGCGGAGGGGGCTGTTGGGGGTGGTGACGAGGGTCTCGAGGGCTGGGAGGGCTGGGCGCGCGCTGGGGCCGATGTTGCCGAGGGCGGCGCAGACGTCTTTGGCAAGCGCGGGCTGTTGGAGGGCCGCGGCGAGGGCAGGGACCGCTGCGGCTGCGTCAGGTCCCATGTTGCCAAGCATGCTGACGGCGAACGCGCGGACCGATGGCTCCGGATCGTTGAGGGCGTCGCACAAGACGGTGACTTTGCGGCGTGAATCCAGAGCGTCGCTCTGACAGATCTCCCAAAGGACGGACACTCGTTGCCCAGCGGTCGCTGCTTCGTACTTCGCGAGCAGGGCGTCCTCGGGCTTGTCGGATTGCGCGGTCGGCTCCGGAGACGCGGCATGCGCCTGCCGAGAACCGTCGGTCAGAGCCGCAGCTCGCGACTCGACGCCGTCTTGTCTTTGCGACTGTGCGTGTTCTGCGTTGCGCTGAAGCCGGAAGCTCCAAATCACGGCTGAGGACAGCAGCGTCAAGACCGCGACCACAGCAACAGTGAGTCCCCAACGCATCGCAACTCCGAGTTCAGCATGAAACAGACCCCGGGCCAGACACCGACCCGGATAGTCCTACTATCGGCAGCGCGGCACCTTCGAAACAGGGAGGATTGGTGGCGTGGAAGCGTCGATTGGCTTATCGGCCCGGCGGTTGCCTACTAAGTGGCTTCGGCACCGACTGGCCCCCTACCGACTAGAAGAAGCCGAGCTCCAACCGCGCCACCTCAGACATTCGGTCTTGGGTCCACGGTGGATCCCAGACGACCTCCACCTTCGCGGACGTGACCCCGTCGACGGTCGCAATCTTCTGTTCGACTTCCCCTGGCAGCGTACCGGCGACCGGACAGGCCGGCGAAGTCAGCGTCATGTCGACGTGGCAGGTGCCCTCAGAATCGAGGTCCACCTTGTAGATGAGACCCAACTCGTAGATGTCGACAGGGATCTCTGGGTCATAACAGGTCTTGATCGCTGCGATCACTGCTTCTTTGAGTTGCGTCACGGAGCAACCCGAGTCGGCCGGCAGCTTCGATTCTTCCGATGTCATCGCCTACTCCGTCGTCACAGGACCGGTGCTCGCATCAGCTCCGGTCGTCTCGAGAGCCGAACGCAGTGTGTGCCAAGCCAAAGTCGCGCACGTGACGCGTGAAGGGTAATCGCAAACTCCCGCAAACACGGCGAGTTTGCCCAACGAGGCCTGCAGCTCCTCATCGCTCCCGTCGGCGCCGAGACGTATCAGCTCTTGGAATCGATCCACGAGCGTGTTTGCCTCGGCCACGGTCTTCCCTTGCAACGCTTCCGTCAACATTGACGCAGACGCGGTTGAGATCGCACAGCCGTTTCCTTGGAAGCGCACTTCGGTGATTCGTCCCTGGTCGTCGACGCACGCCTGGACCGTGACTCGATCGCCACAAAGCGGATTGTGCCCATGCGCCGTGTGGCTGGCGCCGGGGATCTCGCCATAGTTCCGTGGCGCCTTGTTGTGATCCAGAATCGTCTCTTGGTAAAGCTCGCGGAGATCCACTACAGAAACACCTCTCGCACGCCTTGCAGAGCCGCAACGAGGCGCTCTACCTCTTCCCGCGTGTTGTAGATACCAAAGGACGCACGGACGGTCGCCGCCACGCTGTAGAAGTCCATCACTGGTTGCGCGCAGTGGTGTCCGGCGCGCACCGCAATGCCGCGCGTGTCCAGCACTGTGCCCACGTCGTGGGGATGCACATCCGCCAACGTGAAGGTTACGATCGAACCCTTTGTGGCGGCCGTCCCGATCAGTGTCACCCCTTCGATCGCGCCAATCTGTTCCGTAGCAAGATCGTGGAGCTCTTGTTCGTGGCGGTGCACACCCGCCCAATCGAGCCGCTCCAGGTAGTCGATCGACGCACCCAGCCCCACCGCCCCGGCGATATTGGGAGTGCCGGCTTCAAAGCGCCATGGGACGTCGTTGTAGGTAGTTTCCTCGAAGGTAACCGTGCGAATCATCTCGCCGCCACCTTGATAGGGCGGCAAATCTTGCAGAGCCGCAGCGCGACCGTACAAGACGCCGATCCCGGTCGGGCCATACAGCTTGTGACCCGACAGCACCAAGAAGTCACAGTCGAGATCTTGCACGTCAATGCGCACGTGCGGAGCCGCCTGTGCGCTGTCGAGAAGAACCTGAACCCCGCGCTCGTGTGCCAGCCGGATCATCTCCTTGACCGGATTCAACGTTCCCAGCGCGTTCGACATGTGCGACAAAGCGACGAACTTGGTCTGATCGCCCAGCAGCGCGGCGTACGCGGAAAGGTCCAACTCCCCTGCCTGGTTCATCGGGATCACCCGCAACTGGGCCCCACTCGCACTGCAGGCCATCTGCCATGGCACGATGTTTGAGTGGTGCTCCATCTGCGAGACGATGATCTCGTCGCCGGCCTGCAGGCGCCGAGCGATGCCGTTGGCCACCAGGTTGATGCCCTCGGTCGCACCGCGCACGAACACGATTTCTGCGCTCCGTTGCGCGTTCAAGAAACGCTGCGCCTTCTCCCGAGCTCCTTCGTAGAGAAGGGTTGCCTCTTCGCTGAGCGCATGCACACCGCGGTGTACATTGGCGTTGCTGTTGCGATAGTAGTGATCAATGGCATCGACTGTACATGCAGGCTTCTGCGCGGACGCCGCGTTGTCGAGGTACAGGAGCTGTTCGCCGCCGCGCACGACGCGGTCCAGAATTGGGAAGTCGCGCCGGACCGCCGCTACGTCGAATGCATCGCGGGCTGCTGCCGCTGTCGCTCCACAGCCGTCAGTACCACCTAGACGGTTCATGCCGCTCAGACCCCCACTCCAGCCAAACGCTCGCTAACCTTGCTTTCCAGCAACTCGCGAACCGCGTCGACCGGCAATTGATCGACCATATCGTTCACGAAGCCCAACGTAAGGAGGCGCCGTGCGGCTGCGGCACTTAGACCTCGGCTCTGCAGGTAGAACATCGCTTCCGCATCCAGCTGACCGATGGTTGCCCCGTGAGTGCACCGCACGTCGTCAGCGTAGATTTCCAAGTTGGGTTGCGTGTTGATCACGGCATCGTCTGATAGCAGCAAGTTACTGCTCGACTGTTTCGCGTCGGTCTTCTGCGCGTCCAAATGGACGTGAATCTTGCCGCGAAACACACCGCGCCCCTTTTCGGCCAAGATCCCTTTGTACAGTTCATGGCTGGTGCAGTTGGGTACCCGATGCTGAATCAACGTGTTGGTGTCGACGTGGCGGTTGCCGTCCACGACAAACACCCCATTGAGCGTCGCATTGCTCCACTCACCATCCAGAGATACTTCGATGTCGTTGCGCACCAGGCGCCCGCCCATCGACACGAAGTGATTCCCGAAGTGCCCGTGCTCGGCCACACGTACGCGCAGGCCGGACACGTGGAACGCGTCGTCGTGGTCTAGCTGCACCTTGACGTGCTCGACGTTACTGTTGGCAGCTACGTCGACCTCCGTGACCTGGTTGCACCAAGCCCCCGCGACCCCTTGATGGACCTCTACGAACGTGACACGGCTGCCGGCCTCACACACGATGAGGTTACGGACATGCGCGACAGTTTCGGCACTCGCCGGGTCCCCGATGAACAGCAGCTCGATCGGTTCGGCAACTTCTACGCCGGCAGCGACGTGCAGGAACGCTCCGTCGCGGAAGAACGCTGTGTTCAACTCGCCGAAAGCATGCTCTGCCGTCACACCTTGGTTGGCCAAGTGCGGTGTCAGCTTCTCGCCGTCGCTGGCGAGGGCAGCTGCGAGGCCACCCAGCGTGACGCCAGCAGGCAACCCATCCAAGCGCGACTCCGCCGCTGCGAACAGCCCGTTGACGAACACCAGTCGCGTGCCGCCAACAAGCCCCAGTTCAGCGACCTTCGCTTGATCCGCGGCACCGGCTGCGGGCGTCGAGAATGGGGCATCGACCAGCGGCGCAACGTTTGTGTAGCGCCACAACTCGTCCTTGCGCGTCGGAAATCCGCGATCTCCGAACGACCGTATCGCCGCCTCTCGCCGTGGACGCAGCCATGCATGATCGCCGTCCGCGCCAGCGGCCTCGAAGTCCGAAAGATACTTCTGTCCTGCTTCTTTCAAAGTCGTCATGTCGCCCCCTACGACGCCGCGCCCGCGGCATGCTCTTCGATCCAGGAGTACCCCTTCTCTTCGAGCTCCAGCGCCAGCTCCTTGCCTCCGGAGCGCACGATGCGACCACCCGAGAGAACGTGAACCCGATCTGGGACGATGTAGTTCAGCAACCGCTGGTAGTGCGTCACGACAATGACGGCGCGCTCTGGCGATCGCAGCTTGTTCACGCCATCGGCGACGATCTTCAACGCGTCGATATCGAGACCGGAGTCGGTTTCATC
>JBCCHQ010000160.1:0-14571 GCA_039028735.1 Planctomycetota bacterium
CTGTTTCGGAGCTCGCAGGGACCTCGATGTTCCGATGTGCTCGCCTTGCGAAGACAGCTATCGCGCGTCGCGTCGCTGGCGAACGATCGTGACGTTGGTCGGTGTTGTCGTATTGGTGCTGGCCGGTCGCGCAGCTCTGCCTTTGCTGGACGGTGGCTGGCGCAACCTGCTGATCGCCGGGTTGGTGTTGCTGGCGCTCGCGCCGCCGATCTTGTGGAAGGCCATGGCGCCATTTCCGCTCGACCTCGTCCAAACTCGGGATGAGCTGCAACTCGATTTTCGCGAAGAGACGGTCGCCGCCGAGTGCGCGCAGCTCAACGACGGCGAAGTCTTGCGTCGGTAGCGGCTGGTATCTGTCCCAGAACCCAACGCATCTCACGCGTGATCCCGGAAACAATCTGCTGCCGCGCGTCGCCCGCTGCGAGCAGGGGCCAAGTGTAGGTTTCAACGACGAGGTGCGG
Source organism: Planctomycetota bacterium (assembly GCA_039028735.1). Classification (GTDB taxonomy): domain Bacteria; phylum Planctomycetota; class UBA8108; order UBA1146; family JAJFFE01; genus JBCCHQ01. The sequence goes on from JBCCHQ010000160.1 coordinate 462, forward strand.
TGGGTCCGACTTTGCGAGCGCGTGGGCCAATGCCGCTGCAGTGTCGTTTCGGGTTGTCGTCAAGCGTCCAAAGCGTGCGCGCGACAGCGGGACGTGAAAGTGGCAACGCACTTCGTCGACGTCGGACATATCGATCCGGTCGAGCTCGGGTAGGTCGCTGCCGCGCAGGACGTCGCCACCACTCTCGCGGGCTGCGAACTGATGCAGGTAGCGCGGCTCATGAAAATCGCGCAACTGCGCGACACCGGCCTGAGAGCGCCCAGCGTTGGTCAGGACAAGCGCGCTGGTGAGGTGGAGCTTGCCGACTCGCAAGCCGGCTCGCTCGAGCTGCCGCCACTCTTTGATGGGGTCACGAAACAACACCGATTGATGGCACACGTCGAGGTTTACCTGGAAATGACGGCGTAACAGAGTTTCGGCCCGCGCGGCGGATACGCCCAATGGCTGCTGCAGCTGTGCCCGCATCTCTGGTGCGATGTACTGTTCGAACAGCTCGATTACGTCGCTCGCAGTTTCGAAAGTCGTGTCGGGTTCCGGCTCGACAGTGAGCAGGATGCGCTTGCCGGTCGCGCGTTCGATCTCGACCAACTCGCGAACCGTGCGCAGGTAGTTGTGGGCGATGCGGCGGAACTGGGGCGCTGCGTGCCCCCAGGAGCGGTAGCCACCGCCGAGCGTCGAAACGGTGCCGATGACCCCGTCCGGGAGCAGCGTGCTGAGGATCCTGGCGATGGCGTTGGTCGTCGTGGCTCGCGCGGCTTTGTTCCAAGGGGGCGCGTAGACCTGTTCTTTGACGCGGCGGGCGTGGAAGTGCTGTAGCGGGAATGCGTTGATCGTGAACGCGAACAAGCCGCGATCGGCGAGCGCGTCCCGCAGGTTGAGTTGCGCCCGCTGCGTCCGCAGTTCCGCCGCTAGGTCGATGCCGATCCGGGGAGCGATCCCGAATCCGTGGGCGCCTATCCCCGCGGGCATACGGTCGCGGACTGGAACCACATAGTCGTCGATCGAACGCCAGAATTGCCGCAGGGTCTCCCCGCGGTGCACATTCATCTCATAGGAGAGAAGCACGCTCCCACGACGGTGCCGCAGCTGCATAGGCGGCTATTGCGCCGCTTCGAAGCTGAGGTTGGCGACCCCTTGGAGCTTCGACTTGCTGGGATCGATGCCGTACAGCTTTGCTTGTCCGTCGATATTGATCAGTTCGATGCCTTGTTGGTTCCCCGATGCGATGACGGTTCCGGTCACGTGCTGAATGCTCAGCTTGCCGCCGGCGTCTCGCACCTTCACTTCGCCGGCGATCTGGCTGATGGTCAGGTCACTACCCTGGTCGACGACGTTGATCTTGCCGCTGGCGCTCTCGATCGTCGTCGCGCCGCCGCGGTTCGTCAGCTCGATACCGCCACCGACGTCCCAGATCTCGACCGTGCCGGCTTCGTTGCTTACTTCGATGCCGTGTGTCAGGCCAGATACTTCGATGTTGCCGGGTCCGTCGATGACTTTGACGCGCACGTGCTGCGGTAGCTGGATCGTCAGATTCACTTCGAAGCGCTGACCGCTGTGCGCCGTGCGCGGATCGCTGACGATCACGGACGGGTTGTCTGTCTCTGCGGACAACAGCTGCACGTTGATCTCACGGTTGAGACGCTCGGCTTCTGTGGCTGATTCTGCCCACGCGTAGACCCACGCTTTCACATCCAACGACGGGCGCTTGGCACCTTCGATTCTCAGCGAGCCGCTGCCGCAGCGAACCTGCAGCGTCTTGACATGGCGTGCGTTCGCAATTCGATCGTCATCGTTGCGCGAGAACTCAGACGACACCGGCTTCGGCGCAATGGCGACCACCGGCTGTCCCGAGTTGCTGTTGCTGTTGCTGCCCACGGGGACTGCCTGTGGCGGTTTCCCAGCGGGGGGCCTTGTGATTGGAGGGTTGTTGGTTCGATTGCGACTCTGGCGAGCCCAATCGCCGTTGACGCAGCCACTCGTGACGAGAAGTGCGACCATGGCGCAGGAGATGCATGCGGCGCGTAGCATCATCGATGAGTTCCTTTCGCGGTGGCGTCGCCCGCGGTGGTCGACTGCCATTTCAAGACTTGCTGGTCAGCATTTCTGCGGGGGGCTTTTCGTCGCGTTGCCTACGGCTACCCGCGCCTCTATCCGACGCGACCTAGCTGTCCGGAGGTGCTGCACGACAGTTTCCGGAATCCCCCAGTGAATGAGACCGGGCAGTATACGAAGCTCGGTGCCAGGGTGCTAGAGCGCAAACCGCCTGATCCTGCCGGCGCAGGACCGTTGCGACGCGACCCCTCATCTACCCCGTGGCTCTCAAGTTAAGGCTCGCAGAGCGGCTGTTGTCGCTGCGCCGGAGCGGCTATCATTGCCGCAGCGCGATGCTGCAAACCCGCATTGCCTCAGGCATCTGGATCGGAGACACCACGGATCATGGCAGAAATCGAAGAACGACTAGCGCAGTTTCGCCAGCACTTCGACACGGCCCAGGCAGAGATTGCCAAAGTCGTCGTTGGCCAACAGAACGTTGTCTCAAACACCCTGGTCGCGTTGTTTGCAAACGGCCACTGCTTGCTGGAGGGCGTGCCGGGCCTCGGCAAGACCTTGCTAGTGCGCACGCTTTCAGACGTGCTCGACTTGAAGTACTCGCGGATACAGTTCACGCCTGACTTGATGCCAGCTGACATCATTGGCACGCGCATCGTCATGGACGGGGATGATGGCAAGCGTCGTTTCGAGTTCCAACAAGGGCCGCTCTTTGGCCAGGTGATTCTGGCCGACGAGGTGAACCGGGCGACTCCGAAGACACAGTCCGCCCTCTTGGAGGCGATGCAAGAGCGGACCGTGACAGTCGGCCGCGAGAAACACACTCTCGACGAGCCGTTCTTGGTTTTGGCCACACAGAATCCACTCGAGATGGACGGCACCTATCCGCTGCCCGAAGCGCAGCTCGATCGGTTCCTGTTCAAGGTGAGTGTCGGTTTTCCGAGTCGCGAGGAGTTGTCTGAAGTGCTGGGGCGGACGACGGACGTCAACGACACAACAGTGACGCGGGTCCTCGATGGTCCGATGATTCTTGCGGGACAGCGCTTGGTCCGCGAGATTGTGGTCGCCCCACACGTGCGCGACTACGTCACGCGATTGGTGTTGGCGACGCACCCGGAAGAGAAAGACGCTCCTGATGGGATCCGTCGCTTTGTCCGCTACGGATCGAGCCCACGAGGAGCGCAGGCGCTGCTGCTGGGGGCGAAGGTAAAGGCTGCGCTCGACTCTCGCTTCAATGTCGCGTTCGAGGACGTTCGTGAGATGGCGCTGCCGGCGCTGCGCCACCGTATCCTGTTGAACTTCGAGGGCGAGGCCGATGGGCACGATCCCGACGACCTGGTGCGAGAAGTGCTGCAACACACTCCGCAAATGCCCTCCGATGCGGCCGTCGCCTGATGAGCCCAAGTGCGGGTTCGAAAGCCGCTGGCGGGAGTAGTCCGGGAGGATTGCTCGACGCTGAATTCATGGGGCAGGTCGAGCGCCTGTCGCTGGTGGCGCGGTCGACGATCATCGGGCAAGTGCGCGGTGAACGGCGCTCGAAGAAGCGCGGCTACTCGAACGAATTCGCCGACTATCGCGACTACGTTGCCGGGGACGACCTGCGCTATCTCGATTGGAACATCTACGGCCGCCTGGAGCGGTTGTTCGTGAAGCTGTTCCACGAGGAAGAAGATCTGACGGTCGCGATCCTCGTCGACGTGTCGCAATCGATGAATCAGGGCGAGCCGGGCAAGTTGCGCTACGCGTTACAGGTGGCTGCTGCGCTGGGGTATATCGGTTTGATGTCGGAGGATCGAGTTGGGATTTACCCGTTTGCCGAGGAGTTGCGGCAGCCATTCTCACCTGTGCGTGGGCGCCGCAACGCTGCGCGGATGTTTCGCTACCTCGAGCAGCAGTTGGCAAATCCAGGGGGCGTGACAGACCTGCACGCGTCGTTGCGGACGTTCTCGCACACCTTTCGTGGCCGCGGCATGGTGATTCTGATTTCCGACTTGCTGGATCCAGCAGGTTTCGACGAACCGCTACGCGCCATTGCGGGACGGCGTCTCGATTCCTTTCTCGTGCACTTGCTGTCACCGCAGGAAGAGCAGCCGCCGGTGACGGGCGATCTGCGGCTCGTGGATTGCGAGACGTCGGCGACCTGTGATCTGTCCGTGAATCGCAGGCTGTTGGAAGTCTACGAGGAAACGGTACAGCGCTTTCGCGAAGGTGTGGCCCAAGCCTGCAGTCGTCGCAACATCGCACCGCTGTTCACAACGACGGCGACGCCGTTCCAGCACCTCGTGCTGGGGTACTTGCGATCGCGGGGTCTGGTGCGATGACGTGGGCGAACCCCGCCGCAGCGTGGATGTTGCTGCTGATTCCGGCAGTGATCCTTTTGTACTTCTTGAAGCTGCGGCGGCAAGACGTGGTCGTGTCCAGTACGTTGCTCTGGCAGAAGGTGCTGCAGGACCAACGCGTCAATTCGCCTTTTCAACGACTGCGTACCAGCCTGCTCTTGCTGCTACAGATTCTCGCGATCCTGCTGTTGACGCTCGCGCTCGCGAAGCCCGAAAGGCGTAGCGAGCTCCTGCAGGAGCGCACGCACTTGTTGTTGATCGATGTGTCCGCGAGTATGGGGACCGATGAAGGCGGGGCGTCGCGGCTGGAGCTTGCTCGCGAGGCCGCCGTCGATTACGTCGACACGATCCCCTCCGGCGAGCAAGCCGTGTTGATTTCGTTTGCCCGCCGAGCTCGCACGATGACTCCAGTCACCGGAGATCTAGACTTGGTGCGGGCTGCGATCAACGACCTCGTCGTGATTCCGGCCAGTGCGCAACTCGATCCCGCCGTCGAGCTCGCCGTTTCGATTGCCGGCAAACAGACGCTCGATGCCGTGATCGTACTGTTCTCCGATGGCGGTTTCCCGGAATGGAACGCGGGTGAGGTCGCAGTGCCGATCGAGTACGTAGCTATCGGTAGCCCTCGCGACAACTCCGGGATCGTTGCGCTGTCGATGCGGATGGACCTGAGCGGTTCTGGGCGGCCGCAGGTCTTCGTGGAGATTCGCAACTACGGCGCAGCAGTACGAGGGCTGGTATCGATCTCGCAAGATGGCACCGTTGTCCGGGCAGCCGAGGCGACGCTGGGCGAACAGGCGCGGTGGAACCAATCGTTCGAAGTGCTTGGCCCGGGGCTCATCGCTGTCGAGTGGGAACCCGAAGGGCTCGACACACTCGCTAGTGACAATCAGGCGTGGTTGCAGGTGGAAGAGCCTGGCAAGACCTTGGTCTGGCGCGTGGGCGAAGACAACTACATGCTCGATGAAGGGCTCTCAGCAGTCACTGAGCTCTTTGAGTATCTAGAGCTGCGCCAGGTGTTTGCAGCGGACCTAGACAGTGCACTGGAAACGGCGGCGCGACTTCCCGATGTCATTGTCTGGGAGCGTATGACGCCCTCCACACTACCGGCAGACGTGAAAGGTCATCTCTTCTTTGGTGCCGTGCCGCCGGGTGTCTGGGAGGGGCCGCTACGCACGGTCGAGGTGCCTGAGATCGTCGCTTGGAACCGCAAGCATGCCGTCAATCGATTTCTTGGTTACAGCAAGGTCGTGATTGGTGAGGGGCGTATCCTGCCGGAGGCCCCAGGCGTGACCGCGCTGGTCGAGACGACGGGCGGCGCGTTGATCGCAGCCTTTCGCAACGACGCTGGGCGTGGCATCGTCGTTGGCTTCGATACACTCGAGTCGACCTGGTTGACGGACCTATCGTTCTCTTTGTTTCTCTACAACGCGCTGACTTTCCTATCCGGTGATGAATTTGACTCGCAGCTCGGTTGCCGTGCCGAGGAGTTGTTGTCGCTGCAGGCTCCGGCAGTGCGTTCGCGCTTTGTGATCCAGCGGCCCGATGGCAACGAAGACTCGATCAATGCCGAAGGAGACGGGTGGTGCCGCTATTCCCGCACCGACGTTCTCGGGCCGTACGAGGTGTCCTGGGAAGAGAACGCCGAAGATGGCAGCACGACGCAATTGGCGAAGACGTTACCGGTCAATCTGCTGGCCCCTGCTGAGTCGAACACGGCACCACGCAAGGCACTTCGAATTGCTGGGCAGTCGATCAGTAGTGAGGATGCGCCGCTGCGCACTCAGATTCGTGACCTCTGGCCGTGGATCGTGGCTCTGGCCCTGCTGTTACTCGCGTGTGAATGGTACTACTACCACCGGCGGTAGCTTGTGGGGCGCCTACTTGCGCGGAACTCTCAAGTCGAATCGGGCTCCGGGTCGCCTGTGACCCTCGTACGTCAGATCTCCATTCATCGCGCGCGCTAGTCGGCGACTGAGGGCAAGCCCCAGGCCGACCCCCGGCGCGCTGGCCGCGGCCTTGCTGTCGGACTTCGAAAACGGCCGGAACAAACGCCGGGCCGTCTCGGCATCGACACCCGGACCCCAGTCTTCCACGCTGAAGATCAGATCATTGTTCGTTGTCGTGACAGACACGACGATCTCACCGCAGTCGGGTGAACCCTGGTTGGCACTGTTGCCCAATCGATTGCGGCCGTACTTGCAGGAGTTGTCGACCAGGTTTACGAGGATCTGCTCGATCGTGCCGGGAGCGATGCGCGCCGTGTGCGCGTCTTCGCCGATCTTCTGCTTCAGAGAGAGCTTCATTCCCTGCTGCTGGGCATGCTCCGACAGGCGAGCCTTCAAGCCGTTCAAGAACCGCCGAAGTTTGATCTCGCTACGTTCCTCGGTGCGCGAAGAGCGTTCGACCCGGGCGAAGGCAAGGACGTTCTCGACCAGGTGTCCCAGTCGGTCGGATTCGTGCTGCAGCTTCTCGAGATAACCCTGCCGTTTCTCCTCTGCCACCATCCCGCCCGCAAGCATCTCCGAATACATGCGAAACGTCGTCAGCGGCGTGCGCAGCTCGTGCGTGACCGCCGATACGAAGTCGTGCCGGCGCTCGCTCAGCGACAGGGTGCCCCCCAAAAGGATCGCGACGGCGATCGCGGCGAGAACGAGAAACACCCATGCGACGACCAGCGACGTGCGCGCCGGCGTCAGCAGCGGCATCGGTGGGAAGGGCATTTCGCCGGGCGACAGCAACACCGGGATCGTCGCCAGTCGGTGGGCACTTCTGCTGCCGGTTTGCTCGTCGACGATCGGGTGCAGCGTCGCATTCGGAACCAGGTCGTTGACTTCGTCGAGGAGTACCTGCTGCAGATTCTTCCAATTCAGCCAGCAACCTTCGATCTTCTCCAGGTCGCCGGTTCGCGACCGTCGTGCCAGCAGTAGCCGATCGTCGTGCCAGACGGCCTTCATGACGCCCAGTTCTCCGGTCGCGGGTGTCGCATCTCGCTGCTGGCTCATCAATGCACCGTTTTGCTCCTGAAACGTCTGTCGAGCCGCGTACTCCATCTGATTCCGTGCGGTCTGACGTTTCTGCAACTTCCCGCCGTAAGCGACGACGTTGTCCAGGGCGTTCGTTCCGAACATGTCAGAATTGAAGATCTGCCATTCAGGAGTTGGCGGTGGCGCCGGTTGTGCTTCTGGCTCCGGCAGGCGTCCGAGCAGTTGTCCAAAGTCCAGGTGGGGGGCAACGTCATCGAAGTTGTCGTTGAGATCTTGCAAGCGGGCCGCGAACTGCGGTGGTGGCGAGTCGTTCTGGAGTTGTGGTGAGGTCGCACCGTCTGGGCCGATCAAGAAGTGCACGAGAATCCCCGGCGACGACTCCATGACCAGATCGGGAGCGACTTGCGAGAGCTGTTGATAGCGCTGTGTCGAGTCGTTGCCCCCGGCTCGGTCCTCTTCGAGCCATTGAACGCTGCGCTGCACGGGGTCTGACACGACACTTTGCTGCCTGGTTCTCGTTGGGGAAACAACCGGCGCGGGGCTGGGCGAGGCCGGCCAGTCCCAGCCGCCTTGGTAGGCCCCGGAGGGGCGACTGTTCTCTTTGGCGATCAGTGGCGCCAGTGTCGATTCCATCCGCCACAGTGCCAGTCGTACATTCTCTTCCTGCTCGGCCTGCTTGCGCGCTTCGTAGTCGGCGCGGTCGAGGCGTAGCATGGTGTAGCTGATCCAGCCGGTGGCGGCGGTGGCCACGAGGAAGCAGATCGTGAAGATTCCCCAGACCCAGCTTGGCTGGCTCATACTCCGATCTCCGCGAGCATGTATCCCTTGCCCCGGACCGTCTGGATTACTTCTGGGTCGCGCAGCTTGTCGCGCAGGCGCGCGACGTGCATATCAATGGTGCGTGTTTCCACGCCCTTCGGGTCCAGGCGCCATACGCGAGTCAGGATTTCGTCTCGGGAAACTGCGCGTCCAGAGTTGGCGGCAAAGTAACGCAGCAGCTCTCGTTCGCGCTCCGATAGCGCGGTGCGCAGGCCATCATCGAAAACGATCTCCTGGCGAGCCAGGTCAACCGCGCCGCCGGGGATCGCAATCTTCTCGACGGTATCTGGTCGTTCGGGGGAGCGTCGCAGAACTGCCGATACACGGGCCAGCAGTTCCCGGACACTGAACGGCTTGACGACGTAGTCGTCGGCCCCGAGGCGTAGCCCCTGTACGCGATCGTCCTCGCCGCCGCGCGCGGTCAATATGATGACCGGCAGCGTCGGGTGCACTTTGCGCACCTCACGCAGGATGCTGAGCCCGTCGTTGCCCGGAAGCACGAGGTCCAGCAAGACCAGGTCACAGCGGGAGTTCACTGCGGCCTGAAGCCCTTCGGTGCCGTCTTTGGCCTCGATCGGTTCATAGCCCTCGAACTGCAGGGCGTCGACGATCCCTTGGCGGATCCCGGCGTCGTCTTCGACTACGAGTACTTGCTGCCTCTGCATCGGCTCCTCTGGGTCCAGCGTTGCAAGCGGGCGGTTCTTCATTGCATCTCGTGGCTATCCTAGCGGATGGCCTGGCGCCGCAGGTAACGCTCCGGTAACCGCTCTCGGGCCGCCCCAGGGCGTTAGGCAGGCGCGAAACCGCTCAGCGGCTGCCGCAGTGTTTGTCGCCTCAGGAATCTTACTGCCCCAAGTGGTGCCTAGGCGCGAATCTGTGCGTTTTCTCAACCTCTGCCACTAGCGCTCTGAGTTGCGGTGCTAAAATAGGCATTCCTCGACACCAGCTCTCTCTTTTCCACTCATCCAATGGCGCGACAAAGCGCTGCTCAGGGACCGGCCACAGCCGGAGCCCGTCGTCTTCACGACTCTGTCTTCGTTTCTGATTCTCCATCGCGTGCGCGCCTCGCGGGCTCGTTCGGTGGTGTGTATCTACCCTATTGCGTTCTTAGGAGAACTCTTATGATTCGCTCGCTGTCTTGTCTGGTCCTAGCAATGGCCCTCTGGGTCCCCGGCGTCTGTCGCGCCGACGGCACAGAAACGCTGGGGCCGACGCCCCTCGCTGCCGGAACCGATCTCATCGGCGCTGGCATTGGCCTCTTCGACCAGCCCAACCAGATCTATGTCGATATCCCCGCAGAAGCGACGGTCGTGCAAGCCTATCTCTATTGGAATGGCTTCCACTCCGCGGAGTTCGGTGATCCGCAGATTGCGGCACAGCTGAACGTCGGCGCGACCGTCCAGGTCCCCGGAACGTTGATTGGTGGCTCTACGTTTTTCTTCTCGATCAACGGATCGCCACGCAACAGCACCACGTACCGCGCTGACATCACGGACTTTCCTTGGGTCGCCGGCGTCAACGAGCTGAGTCTCTCGTCGCTGACCAACAACAAGTCGAATAACGGTGCGTCCCTCCTGCTGGTCATCGACGATGGTACCGCGCTGCGTGAGCTGCAGTTGGCCGATGGTCAAGACCTAGCCTTCATCAACTTCGCGCCGCCTCTCGACACAACCGTCCCGCAGACGTTCTCGTTTGCGCCGGCTTCGTATGAGCGTATCGCCGAAGTGACGATCATTGCTGGATCCGTTGCCGGCCCGCTGTCCGGTTCGACTGCGGTGCGTCCGAACATCATTCGGGCCGAGAGCGGCGGTGTCGAGACGCTGTTCGCCGACGAACTCGCTGCTGTTTCCGGCGACGAGTGGGATCACATCGTGTTGGAAGTGACGATTCCCGCCGGCGCAACGACCCTCGAAATGCAAGCGCTGTCTGCGAGCATCATCGAGGATGACACCAACGAGCCGGCATCGTTTGCTTGGATTGGTACAGCGCTCTCGCTCGAGATCGAGGAAGAGGGTGGCGAGCCGAGTGAGATCGGTGATCTCGTCTACTGCGATGTCGACGGCAACGGTGTGTTCGACGGTGCTGACACCGGTATCGAAGGCGTCGTCGTCAACCTCGTTTGTGCGGGACCCAACGGCATCATCGGTGATGGCGACGACTTCACTGCGGAAGCGACCACTGACGTCAACGGCAACTACTTCTTCAATGAGGTTCCTGAGGGGGCGTGTGAAGTCTCCGTTGATTTGTCGACGATCGGTGACGCCGTCCCGGGTGCGTGTCCGACGACTGTGACCCTGGCTGTGGGCCGCGGCGACTCTTTCGACGATGTCGACTTCTGCTTCGACTGCAGTCCTCCAGTCTGTGACGATCAGTGTGCGCCGTGTGACGGCAAGGTCACGCTGTTGACGCTGAAGTACAACGGTGGTTCGGCCGTACCGATTGACGCGACCGACAAGGCGGGCAACGTGCTGTTCTCCGGCACCGTCAACCCCGGTGATGAGTTCACGCTCAACGGTATGGACAAGAAGGGCACCCTCGGCACCGAGGTCGACCTCGTCGTCGACTGTGTCGAGATCGAGATCCACACGTCGTGCTCGCAGCCGATCAATCCCGGCCTCACGTTCGGCGATCTCGAGGTCGTCTACGCCGAGAGCCGTGAGGGTGGTCCGATCTGCGCCTTGGGCGTGACCCCTTGCCCGAAGCCGGACTGCAAGCCCAAATGCTGCAAGAAGAAGTGCTGCAAGAAGAACAAGTGCAAGAAGGGCAAGTGCAAGAAGGGCAAGAAGAACAAGTGCAAGAAGAACAAGTGCAAGTCGAAGAAGTGCTGGGGCAAGAAGTGGGGCTCCAAGAACGACGACGACTGCGACGACGACGATGATGACAACGGCAAATCCTGGAAGTGCTGGAGCAAGAAGAGCTCTGGCAAGAAGAGCTGCGGCAAGAAGTCTTGGAGCAAGAAGAGCTCTGGCAAGAAGTCCTGGGGTTGCTTCCCGAAGTCGTGGGGGTGGCGCTAAGCCAACTCCTGCCTCCTAGGCGAACTTTGAGAACGGGCGATCGCGTTGCAACGCGGTCGCCCGTTTTCTTTTGCCAGGCGTTTCGATGTTCCAGCTCGCTGCGTCGCGCGGGCGCATGTTCATTCAGCCGAAGAGGTGGTTGTTCTTCGAGCTCCAGCACAAGTATTGGTACACCGGGAGCAGGCGCTTGAACTCACTCGTCGTCCAGTCCAGGAAGTCTTCGCTGTCGATGATCGGATCGTCGCGATCGAGGTCGCGCGAGATGTGCAACCAGTCGTTGCCCGGTGTGTAGTATTGGAAGCACTCTGCGAGTTCCTGTGGTGTCATGGTCTCGCACGCATGAATCTTGCGGTGGTCGTCGATGCGAAGGCCGTACTCTGGCAGCGCCTGCAAGAGCTCTGAGAACGCCTTGCGCTCACTCTCAACGGCGAGGCGCCGCTTCAAGTTCTCACCATCCCACCATGCGCCCTTGTGGATCCGAATCGCTACTTCGAGGCCGTGCTCATAGATCTCCAGCACCAGCAAGACATGCGCGAAGTTCTGGTCGAGGTCTTTCCCTAGGTCGACCCCGAGGATGCGCTTGAGCTCCTTACGCTCCTTGTCCCCGCGCGACAGGTAGACGAACTGCGACGAGACGCGGTAGCCGTTGAACGTATATGGGTGGTGCAGGCTTGCTCGAGAGTTGAAGTTGCAGGTCTTGCTCTTGAGTTGGGTGAGCAAGTGCTTGCCGATGCTGTCGAGCTTGCGTCGGACGACGAGTCGCGCGTCGTTGTACTCCTCATTGCGCTGGAACTTCTCCTGGTACAGGTCGAAGTCACGGGGCGAGATCGTCGGAGCGAGATGGGTGTTTTCTTCGTTCATGGCGGCATGGTAACGGCTTGCCCGTGGGGCGGCTACACCGTTAGACTAAGGGCTGCCAAAGGCGCCAAGAAGATACAGCTCGGTTTAGCTCGGTCAGCTCAGGCAATTCGATTGAGCTCGGTCAGCTCAGGCAATTCGATGGAATGCAGTCGATGCAAAGGTGAGGAGTAGAGCCATGTCCCTCTTTCAGCCGCTGAATCTACGCAAGTGGGTCGAGGAGCACCGCGACGAACTGAAGCCACCCGTCGGCAACAAACAAGTCTGGCACGACGAGCGAGAGAACATCGTGATGGTCGTAGGGGGCCCGAATGCCCGGAAGGACTACCACGTCAACACGACCGAAGAGTTCTTCTATCAGATCGAAGGGGACATGGTGCTGCGCATCATCCATCCCGATACCGGCAAACCGCACGACATCATCATTCGTGAAGGGGACATCTACCTGCTGCCGGCCAACATCCCGCACAGTCCGCAGCGTGCCGCTGGCACGGTGGGGGTTGTCGTCGAGATCAAGCGTCCCGCTGGTGCCACCGACAAGCTGCAATGGTACTCGGACGACACCAACGAATTGGTCTATGAGCGCGAGTTCAAGCTCGAGAACATCGACACGGATCTGAAAGAGATCATGACCGAGTTCTGGGGCAATGAAGAGCTGCGGACGAACAAGTCGACGGGGAGCGTCATTTCTCCGCCCGAAGAAGCGCAGGCGCCGCCGCCGGCATAGTGAAGTGATGTCCGACTCAGTGGGAGGACGCGAGCTGCTGATATACCGCTTCAGTGCGATCGATCATGTTCGCCAGTGAGTAGTTGCCGGAGATGAACGCGCGGCCGCGACTTGCCAGTCGCTCGGCGAAACCGGGATTCTCCAACAGTCGCCGGAGTGCACCGGCTAGCGCCGTGACGTTGCCGGTCGGAACCATGAGCCCGGTGTGTTCGTGTTGAATCAGGCTGCGTAGGCCGCCGACGTCGGCGGACACGATCGGCACTCGGCAGGCAAGAGCCTCCGCTGCGACCATCCCGTGGGCCTCGGTGCGGCTCGGTACCAGAAGTGCGTCGAATGCTGGCAGTAGCTCCTCGACACGGTCGGTGACGCCCAGGAAGGTCACTCGCTCGCTGGCTCCGAGCTGTTGGACTTGTTGTTCGAGGTTGCCGCGTTCCGGACCATCTCCGGCGATGATCAGGTGCACGTCTTCCGGCAGTCGAGCGATCGCCTCGACCGCGATGTCGATCCCCTTCTCCCGAGTCAGACGTGCGACGACGCCAATGATCCGCTGCTGGAGTGGCCAACCCAACGTGACTCGTGCGTGATCGCGTTCGCGTGGCACGAAACGATTCGTGTCGACGCCATTCGGCACGGTGACCGACTGTCCGTCGGTCCACATCTTGTGCTGAATGCCTTCGTGCCGTTCCACGGCATTGGGAGCGATGACCACGTCGGCGTGGCGAGCACTGTAGCGGGCTGCAGCCACGATCATGCGGCGTCGCAGCCCCTGTTTCGGAACCCCAGGAATCTCTGCCTCTTGCCCGAGGATGTGGCCGTGCGGGGAGAGAACGACGCCCGGGACGCGCTCGCGCTGTGCGGCGTGGCAACCTAGCAGCCCTGCCTTGCTGGTGTGGCAATGCACGATGGTCGGTCGCACCCTCGAGATGGCTCGCCGCAGGGCCTGCATCGCGCGGTAGTCGCGCAACGGAGAAATGTCGCGGACGAGCGCCGGCACTTTGTAGTGAGGGATGTTGAGCCGCTCGACCTCATGCCAGAGGGAGCCCTCCTGGCCGGTCTCTTCGCCAGCAACGAGGGTGACTTGAAAGAGCCGGGGGTCGAGCGAGCGGAGGAGGTCGAGCACCACACCACTTTGAGTCACATTAAAATCCAACTTAATTTTATCCCCTTTATCTAAAATCTTAACCCCTTCTTTATTACTTAACAAGCTGGAAGGAGCAGAAGCTACTTCTACCGTTCCATTCGAACCAACATCTGCGGTTACACTAAAGATGTCCTCTGCCTCAAACCTAACCACCACTGCATCCCCTCCACCATTTC
>JBCCHQ010000161.1:0-14478 GCA_039028735.1 Planctomycetota bacterium
GCTTGGATGGGCTCCACGTTGGGTAGCGTTGTTGGGGTGGTGGGTTGGTCGCAAAGTGGGAGCGTGCTGCGTTGGGTGCAACAGGGTGTCGTGAGGGAGAAGCTCGTAAGGCTGTGCGAGCTGCCACCTTGGCGTGGTGGGCACGTAGTTTTTCCGGTGCATGTGCTGTCGCCATGTGTACCGTGACCGAGGCCGTCATGGGACGTCTGCAGGAGTGCGACGCGGTTGTGCTCGCCATCGCGGATTGAGGCAGCTGCACGTCGTGGAGTGTCCACGACTCCGTCGAGCTCGATGCCCTGCAGGTACCCACGGTGGTGCTGTGCAGCGACGAGTTCGGTCCGCTTGGTCGCGCCGAGTCCGAGGTGCTGGGGTTGGCGGGCCTGCCGCTGGTGCCGATCCCGCATCCCCTCGCTGACACCAGCGCAGACCTGGTGGCGGCCAAAGCCGCGGGCATCGTCGACGACGTGGTCGCGGCCCTCACCGGCGATGCCGAGGCCATTCGAGCCGAACACGCTGGCCGTTTCGTCCGTCTGACCCAACGGCGGCTCGAGGGTGGTGCGGTCTGCGTCGACGACGTCTGCGCCATCGACTTCGCGCTCGACCCCGCCGCGGCGCCCGGCGCCTAGTCGTGGCCTCGGAGCTGATCGAACTCAGCGACGATCAGGAAGCCTTTGACGACGAACTCGAGGCCCGCGGCTGGAGCGACGGCCTTCCTGCCGTGCCACCCACTCCCGAGCGGGTCGCGCGGATGATCGCCGGCGCCGACCGCGCCCCGGATAACGAGCTCGGAGCCATGCCACCCAAGCACGGCATCGTCACCGTCGAGTCGTTGGCAGTGAACGCCGTCATGGCCGGGTGCCGACCGGAGCACTACGTGGTGGTGCTGACGGCCGTCGAAGCGATGCTCGATCCGGCGTTCAACCTCTTCGCCGTGCAGTCGACCACACATCCCTGTTCGCCGCTGCTGGTGGTGAATGGACCCATCGCCGCGGAGCTGGGCGTCAACTCCCGCTACGGGGCGTTTGGGCCAGGGCATCGGGCCAACGCCACCATCGGTCGAGCGGTGCGGTTGGCGATGTTAAACATCGGCGGCGCCGCACCTGGCGTGCTCGACCGCTCGACGCAGGGACAGCCGTCGAAGTATTCGTTCTGCATCGCGGAGAACGAGGCGGAATCGCCGTGGGAGCCGCTCCAGTCGGCCTCACCCGCAACGAACAGATTCAGCGCTGTGTTGTCGGACTCGATCGCCAACGCGTCGATCGTCTCGATCGAAATCGTGTCGACATTCCAATACTTCGGATTGCGCACCATGCGGATACGATCACGCAACCAGCGCTCGGCCAACAGATACGGGCCGTTGCAGATCAATCGCTCTGGGGACGTGAACGTGACGCCATCACGTTCCGCCGCTTCGACGCTGGCGCGGTGCAGCGGAAACAGTGGATAGAACTCGGTCAAGCTCAGGAACCACGGGGTCGGTTGCGCGAGACGCACCTCGAAGACTGCATCGCTGATCGCGCGCACGCCTACCTGGTCCCACGGGATATCGCCGCGATTGAACTCGCGAGCCCCGACGACCGACCACAATAGGTTCACGTACTTGCCGGCAGTAGCCGGCTCGAGACAACGCCGCCACGACCACTCGAAGTCATGGGCGTTCAACGGATCCCCATTCGACCACTGGAGGCCGGGACGCATGAAGAACCGATAAACCAAGCCGTCGGCTGACACTTCCCAGCGCTCGGCGCACCCGGGCCGAGGAGCGAGCGTCGCAGGATCGCCAATCGTCAAGCCCTCAAACAGCGCCCGGAGCAGGCGCCCCTCGGGCGTACCGGTCACCTTGTGCGGATCGAGGCTCGCAGGGGTCGTCGAGTTCACGAAGACGAAGTCAGCACGCGGCAGGCTGCCTGATCGAAAGAGTAGCAGCAGCGCTCCAGCGAGCACGGCGACCGCAACGGCTGACTTGGCCAGAGTCCCAGTCCTGCCCAACATTTCCTCCCTGCGCAGATCGTGGACAACGCCCACCCGGTAGATTTCTCGGAAACCCCGGAGAGCCGAGAGCCTACGACTGCAGCGAAACAACGGCAAGGAACTTCAGCTCGGCGCAGGGGACACCGATGAAACGAACAGGCCTCCTCTCCTCGGTCTCCAGATGTCCTGGAGCAATCGACAGCCGTTGCGGTTAGTCTTGGGCCGCGCTTTCGTAGCCGACGCAGCGGACCCATCGAACAGGAGAGAGATCAGGGGTATGTGTAAGAAGGTCTGTTGGATCATGCTGGCAGCTGCAATGCTGACGGGCTGCAAGTCCCTCGAGGAACACCTCGCCTGGGGCGGTGACCGTCCACCGGACGAGCGCCGTGATTTTCTCGCGGATCTCGCGATGACGGTGGGGGAGCTCCCCAAACACGACCCCAGCGCCGAGGCCGATCGGCAAATGATCGATCGCTTCCTGGTCGAGCGATTCGCAACCGAAGAAGACGTGGTCGCACGCTCCCAGATTCTGTCGTTGGCGCTGCAGGGAGAGTTCCCGTGCGCAACCGCGCTCGTGACTGCGGCCGTCGACCCGGAGCAGCCGGCTTCGGTGCGCCACACGGCAGTCAAAGGACTCCGTGAACTGTCGATCGCTGGGCGCAAGCAGCTGCTACTCGGTACCCTTGCGAACGATAGCGACGCCTTCGTCCGTATCGACGCCGTCAAAGTCATCGCTGCGGTCGGTGACGCCAGCTGGGCGCGGCCGGTCGTCGAAGTGATCGTCGATCCGTCGGAGAACAGCAGCCTACGCTTTCAGTCCCATCGCACTGCCAACCAACTGCTCGGTACGGACTTGCCGTATCTGCCATCGAAGTGGAAGGCATGGCTGGAGACGAACTGAGCCAAGAGACGAACCGACGCTGGCTTGTCGGCAGTGCCAAGGTACTGATCGGCGTCGCCATTCTTTGGTTCCTGGTCTCAAGCGACCGCCTACAGTTCAACGCTCTGCTACAAGTGGGGGAGCGTTGGGGGGCCATCGTCGCCGCACAAGTCTGCTTCCTTGGGCAGCTGCTGCTGTCGTTCGCACGCTGGCAGGTGCTGCTGCGTGCGTTTGGCATCGCAGCGCGGTTCGCCGATGTCGTGCGGCTCGGGTGGATCGGCCTGTTGTTCAATCAGGTGGTTCCTGGCGCTACCGGCGGCGATGTTGTCAAAGGGATCTACATCGCCCGGGAAACCCCACGCCGTCGTGCAGAAGCTGTGCTGACCATCATCATCGACCGCGCCGTTGGCCTCACAGGTTTGATGTTGATCGGCACCGTGATCGTTGCCCTTCACTTCGATGCAATCTACGCGAGTGAGCTACTACGCGGCTTCATCTGGCTTCTTCCGGCCCTGTTGATCTGCGTCTTCGGAGGAACCCTACTTCTGACCTGGCCACCGTTTTGGCGTTTCGCCCCGGTGCGAGGACTCGTCGCCAGACTCCCCGGCAAAGCGCTACTGAAGCGAGTCGCCGATGCGCTCTACGAGTTGCGAGGACGTCCCAAGCTCGTACTCGGCATTCTGGGGATGTCGGTCGTTGGTCACTTCCTCGGCATCGCGATGCACTACTACTTGGCGTGTGCGCTGGTCGGGGAGGTCCCCGATCTGGGACTGTTCTTGTTCATTGACCCCATGGGGCAACTCGTCAACGCCGTGCCCTTGACCCCCGGTGGTGTTGGCCTTGGAGAGACCGCCTACGACGAGTTGTTCACGGCTGCCAACAACAGCTCGATACCGGGCGCTGAGCTGATGATTTTGATCCGCGTGAGCTGGCTCCTGTGGGGAGCGGTCGGCCTGTACTTCTACTTGAAGGGGCGTGGCGAGTTGGTCGCCGCCGCGCAGCTGGCCGAACAGACCGAAGAAGAGCTACGGCACCCAACAACGGTCTCAGAGGCCGTGCGTGAAGGAAGTGTGGATGAAGGCGCTGTGGATGAGGCGCCCGCCGGAGAGGCGCGCCCGACATGACGACCACCCCGCTGGTACCGCGATGGGGCGCGATCCACATCCACACCGACTACTCCGATGGTGGCGTCACTCTCGCTGACACGATCGCCGCCGCGCAACGATCCGGCCTCGATTTCATCGCTGTCACCGATCACAACACCCTGTCTGCGCGCCACGCCGAAGGCTACCACGACAAGCTCCTCGTGCAGGTCGACGTCGAGATCACGCCGTCGTCGTTCGGCGATCACCTCTTGGCCTTCGGGCTTTCCGAGTACCCGGAAGATCTGCAAGAGCGGCCGCGCAGCGAGTTTCTCCGCGAGGTGACGACTGCAGGTGGTTTCGCCTGGGTACCGCATCCGGGCGGCTTCTACTATCCATGGCTTGGCATCTGGAACTCTCGCTGGCGAGACTGGAACCAACACATTGGGGGACTTGACCTCAGCACTTACCTCGTTGAGTGGGTAGGGCGGCTACGGCCTTGGAACCTACTACGACAGCTACGCGGTGGCCCGCTGCCGATCTTCGAACCCTCTGCCGCAGTGTTGCGGCTGTGGGATCACCTCAATGCACAGCGACCGACCGCTGGCTTCATCGGCATCGACGCACACTATAGAACGCGTTTCGGTGGCCGTCTACACAGTCCCCACTACGAGCAGCTGTTTGGCACGCACAACGTTCTGGTCTGGACGCCGCCCCCAACCGGTGACGCTCAGCGCGATTTGACCGAGCTACGCAACGCACTGCGTCACGGGCGTTTCGTCAATCAGTTCGCAAACGTTGCCGGGCGCGGCGACGTCCGCTACGAGAGTCGCGACTCGCACCTCTCAGTGACCGCCCCGGACCGCGACGGCACCCACATCTCGATCTTGCGCGACGGTGAGGTCGTCGCTAGCGCCGATGCTCCGACGTGGGGCGCGCAAGTCGACCGCCCGGGGGTGTACCGGGCCGAAATCCGCTATCGCGGCCAGCTCTGGTGCCTGACGAACCCGATTCGGATCGAAACCACGGACCCATCACCCCAGGACGAGGCCTCCTCGTCGGCCCCCGAGGCCAAATCGTGGGGGGGCGGAGAAGATGGCAGTGTCGGGGTTGCGGGAGCTGCCTCCGATCGGTCAACTCGCGCGGCCCATGGCTTATGGCCCTGGGACGCAAACTGCAACGATAGTTTCGATCGCCCGAGAGCAAGAAAGCACGTCATGTCCGTAGATAAGAGCTTGAAGCTGCGCGACGCACTGAGCCGCCACCGCAACGTACTGACGCGCGTCGAGCGTATCCGCGAGTTAGAACGCCAGGGAGTCTTCAAAGACGGGGAAAGCAGCCCTCTAGGACTCCCAAAAGTCCGCGTCTACAAGCCCAAGAAGGGCGGCAAGAAGAAGAAGAAGAAGGACGAGGAAGCCGAAGAGAAGGCGTAGAGACCACCGCAGGCCTCTAGAAACCCCGTCCTCAACCAAGAAGCAGCGCCGAGGAGGTCCAACCAAGGGACCCCGCGGCGCTTTTTCGATGGCGGTCCAGCAAATAGTCGTGGAAACGACTATTAGTGACTGTGAAACCCGAAGAACGTGGGACCTTGTCTTCAGGACCAGCACAGCGAAGCATCTGGCCCTTTCCCTTTTCCCGTTTCCCTTTCCCTTTCGGAGTTTCGGCGGCCAGACTTCGTTGGCCAGAACAGCGACTTGAAACCGGGACTTGGAATCACGAACTTGGAATCATGGGGACTCTGGCAAACCCAACTCACTAGGATCTCCGGGGTGAGCTTCAGCGCCTGAATCCTCCCGACACCTGAGATCTTCCAGCCACAAACACGTCAGAAGAACTCGCGGCCGCATGCCAGGACGCGGATGCAGCAACGGGCATCCCGACGAATCAGCCCAGAATCAGCCCAGACCAGCCCAGATCAGCCACAACAGCCAAATCAGCCAGGTTCAGCCCCGAGCCCCCCTGCCCTTTCTGACTCATCATAATATACCTTATCGGAACATCGAAAAAATCGCGTGCTCGGGGGGCTGCACAGCCGTTTTTGGCAACGTTCAAGCCGTACTGGCTCCTTGGTCGTCGCCGAGCAAGCCGACTGCATGGCGCGCCAACACGGCCGCGTCACCGATCGTCAGATCGGCGCCGTACAGGGCACGCACCTGCTGCCTTGCTTGGGCAGCGAAGAACTCGACGCCGTCGATGACACGACAGCCAGCCGCTTCGCCGACACTCGCGAATTCGGTGCGCATGGGACGATACGACAATTCCAGCGCGACGCGCGTCGACGCCGGCAAGCGAGATCCTGACAACAACGCCTCGGGCAGTGAACTCCCGGTCGCGTTGATGACAGCGGCGACCTCCGCATCGCCTGCGAGAGTCGCAACGGCCGCGGCTCCGGCAACAGCCGCCACAGCGGATGCCCGCGCGGCGGACGACCTGGCTACGAACAGCACCTCGAAACCACGCTGTCGCAACCCCTCCGCAATTCCCAGCGCCGCGCCACCAGCACCCAACAACGCGACCGTTTCGCCGACTCGCAGGCCCGCGCTGGCCAACAACTCGATCGCTCCCGATGCGTCGGTATTTGTGCCCACCCAGGAACCTCCGGCGTCGCGCCACAGCGTATTGAACGAGCGATAGGTCGCGTCCGCCGCAGTCGCCGGGCGTGCCGCTGCGCGGGCCCACTCCTTGTGTGGCGTCGTCACTGCCAAGCCATCCAACGTCAGCTCCGGGGCTTCGGACAACAGCTCTGTCGGATCTAGCAGCGGAAACGACAGGAACGTGCCAGGCGCGCCATGCCTCGCGAGTACCTCGTTGTGAAACGGCGGTGAAATGGAATCGGCCACGTCTGCACCGACGACTCCGTACAACAAATCACTGCGGGTCCCCCACCACTCCCCTAGTCGCGCCAACGGCGGCTGTCCGGCCGCGCTCCCAGCACTCCCTGGCACGCGACTGTAGCTCCAGCCTTGATCGCGCTGCACCGACAAGACACGCGATGAAACCCCGGCATCGCCGGCCGCGGTTACACTGACGGACATCGGCGCCGTTCGGTAGTCACTCCCCAATCGCAGCGCTTGGCGAATGGCGGCAACGCCATCTTCAGCCAACACAACCTTGGCGGCTGCGCACCCTAGGCTCGCAATCTCATCGACAGTTCCGCGGATCGTGCTATCGCTGACCGGACTGTACTTGTGACTACTGCCGATGACCTGACAAGCGCGCGCGACGCGATGCTCGTTCAACAAGCCACGGTCCACGGGATCATCTACATCGAGGTCGAACCACACGTTCGTCAGCGACGTGTCTTCGGAACCAACGCGCTGCATCGCCTCGCGCAAGAAGCGCTGCCGTGCATGATCGTTGAGATGGGGTGCACGACGCACGGTAACGATGACGGGAACGTCGCAATCCTCGATCGCCGGCAACGCCAATGGCTGCGCCCACAGGTCCAGCCGCAGCTCGACTGCGACGCAGCGATCGCGCAGGAAGACACCCTCTCGCAGCGTCTGGAGGTCACCAGGAGACGCTGCAACCGCCACCCAGCCATTCCGAAAAGAAGTGCTCATGTGCCCCCTGGTGATTTCCGAAAATACTATTGGACTCTCAACCCCCCCGGTTATAATCCGCGACCAGGAAAGAGTCCTACCTGTTCTACAGCCGTTTTCGTGGCTGGTGCGCGCTTCCCCAGCGATGCAGTTTCCAACGTTGTGCCGGCGATTTCAGCCTACGACGCTTATCGCTGTTGGGAGCCTACTGGAGGACAGTTACACCAGGAAACGCCTCGCCCATCGCTGCTTGCGGTGTTTTGCTGGGCGCTAGCTGCAGGGAAGATCTTAGCGCGCCAACCGACTTTGCATGCGCGCGTTGACTCGCCGGTGGTTCCGCAAGTAAGCGGTTGCCGCAAGTCCTCGCTCGATTTTCGAGGGAGCAAACGGCGTGGTGTCAGTCGCCCCGACCGAGACTGCCTATGTAGCTACGGTGCGGGCGACCTACAGCAGGGGCAACCGGATCAAGGACTCCAAGGCCTCAGGGAAGAAGCCCTTATGAAGCCTTGAGACAGAAGCCGGCTTTTGGGACCGTTTCTCAGCAATTGCTGCCACCCCGCGTTTTCGAGATGCTTCTCAATACGCACAAAGAGTGGCACGCGTCAGGCTCCGACATCCCCCTTGGGGAAGTACGCACCTGCACGCAACAGTACGGTGTTGCTGAGTCGCTTTCTTCGGATGGATTTTCACGTTCGTGACGGTGGGCGTAGCGCCCCTCGAGCTTCGTGAACAGAACCAAGCAGGTGCGTCCTGCCAAATGGCGGGCAGCAACATTGCTGACAACTCGTGCCCCGAACGTCGCGTTGCGGAGTTCGGAAGACGCAAACGCGTCCGCACGCAAAGCTACCCTTTCGGAAAGTTCCCATGGATTCACCGCGAGCGAGACAGTCGGGCAATCAACCCAAGAAAAAGCGACCCTCCCGCCGACGCTCCAACAATGGCAAGGCTGCAGGAGACTCGAATCGATCTGGAGATTCGAAGCGGGCCGGCGATTCAAAGCGGTCTGGCGACTCGAAGCGTGGCGGTGACTCGAATCGTTCCGGTGATTCCAATCGTTCCGGTCGCTCATCCGACCGCAACAACCGCTCCGGCGACGACCGCAAACGATCTGACGGCGGACGCAAGCGTTCCAACGACGGACGCAAACGATCCAACGATGGTCGCAAGCGCTCCGACGGCCGCCGCGGCGGTGGCAAGCGTTCCGACGGCGGCCGCAAGCAGCAACGCCACCCGAACGACCGTCCGCCGCCAGCCGATGCGCAACCGGGAGATCCAGTAAAGGGCATCCTCGAAGTCGGCCAACAAGGTTTCGGCTTCCTGCGCGACGTCGACAAGAACTTCCGAATTCAGAACAGCGACGTCTTCGTCGGCAAGCACTTGATCGGCAAGCACCGGTTGAAGACCGGACACATGATCGACGGCTTGCTACAGAAGGGCAGCCCGCAACGCGGACGCGGTCCGGCGTTGCACTCGCTGACGACCGTCGATGGCGATCCGCCCGACAAGGCTGTCAATCGCCCCTTCTACAAAGACCTCACCAGCATCGACCCGGATCGCCGCTATCGCCTCGAAGCTTTCGACGGAGATATCTCGATGCGCCTGGTCGAACTGATCGCGCCGATCGGCCAAGGCCAACGAGCCCTGATCGTCGCCCCGCCGCGAACTGGTAAGACGATCTTGCTGCAGAAGATGGCGCGCGCGATTCACGCGACTTACACCGACGAGAACGTGCATGTCCTTGCGCTCCTGGTCGATGAACGCCCTGAGGAAGTCACTGACTGGCGCCGCAACACGCAGGCTGAAGTCTACTCCAGCTCGTCGGACGAATCGTCGAAGGAACACGTGCGTGTCGCCGAGCTTGTCATGAATCGTTGCCACCGACTGCTCGAAGCGGGCAAGGACGTCGTGTTGCTACTCGACTCTCTGACTCGCCTCGGTCGTGCCTATAACCTAGAAACGCAGCATAGTGGCCGCACGCTGTCTGGCGGTGTGGACGCGAAGACCCTCGAAAAGCCGAAGGCCATCTTCGGCGCGGCCCGAAACGTCGAGGACGGCGGTAGCCTGACGATCATCGCTACCGCGTTGATCGAAACCGGCAGCCGGATGGACGACGTCATCTTCGAGGAATTCAAGGGCACCGGCAACATGGAGCTAGTGTTGTCGCGCAAGCTCGCGGACCAGCGCATCTACCCTGCGATCGACGTCAATCTGTCGGGGACTCGCAAGGAAGAGAAACTGTTCGATCCGGTTGAGCTCGAACAGATCTGGAAGCTACGCAAGGTGCTCAACAACGTGAACCCGGCCGAAGGGATCCAGATCCTCAAGGACCGCGTCGAAAAGTTCGAAAGCAACCGCGACTTCCTGCTGTCGTTCCAAGTCTAGATCAACTGAGTCTAGATCAACCGAGGCGCGCCAACGCCGCGGCGCGTTGCTCGGCGGTCAACCCCCCGGCGTCTGGCGACGGGAGCGGCGGCAGTCCTTCCGGCAGTAACACTTCGCCTTCCGGACGGGTGCGAAAGCGCCGAGACTCCCAGAACCACTGCTCGGGGTACTCGACGATCGCCTGAGTCAGACCAGCATTGATGCGGCGCGTAGTGGCTTCGAGATCCGCTTCCTCGTCATCGGTCGGCTCATTCTCGATGATGTCCCACACGCGAATCTTGTATCGCTCGCGGCTCTCGCGCATGCACGTCACGACGACGAGTGGCGCACGCGTCCAGCGATGCAACAACGCCGGAGTACTGCTGGTCGCGGCGGCGGTACCTAGAAACGGTGCGAAGATCGCGCGCTGCTTCGTGTTTTCGTCGGCGACGAGGCCAACTGGCAAGCTGCGCTCCAACGCTTTCTTCAACGGCCAAACAACCCCGAACTTCGACATCGGCAGCTGTCCCGCATGGCGCCGAATCGATGCGATCAAGTCATTGACTGGACGCATCGGTATCGGCCGCATCACAGATCGCAGCGGGTAGTCGTAGACGCCTCCGAGATGTCCACACAGTTCGAAACAGCCGATGTGCCCAGTCACGAAGATGACACCGCGCTCAGCTTCCAAGAGACGCAGCAGCGGCGGAAACTCGGTGAGGTCGAAGTAGCGTTCGACATTGGCGCGCGTGATTCGCGGCATACGACAGAAGTCGACGAACAACCACCCCATGTGGCGCGCCCACTGCCAGTAGAGCCGCCGACGCAACCGTGGCGTCAGCTGGTCGCGGAAGACAATGCGCTGATTGCGATAGACGCCCCGCGTCTTCGGGCGTGCAATCTTCTGCTCGAACACCGACACCATCACGATGAAGGGCGTCGCGATATCAGCAAGCCCGTAGGCCAACCAAGCAGGGGCTCGTCGCATGCCGCCAAAGAGCAAGCCGAGACACCAAGCGCAGACGTGGTGGTACCAGGGGCTGTGCGGAGGTGTCGCCGTCGGTGCTTCTTCTTGGTCCGTGGTGGTGCTGGTGTCAGCCAACAGAGAAGCTTCCTGAGCTCAGCGAGCAATTGTCGTGTGTGTGACTGCACGACCTCGACAAGCGCGTGACAACGCGAGGCGTGCATCGGGAATTGCGGCAGACAGCCTACCGTGGCGCGGCCGCAGCAACCACCCGGGTCCTGGGCAAAACCCGACTAGCGCCGCAACGACTCTGGCAGCAACTCGAACGGAATCGAGAACTCGCCGAGACGACGGCGCGGAGTGCTGAAGTGGTGACCTGAGCCTCCTGTCTTCAACAGCCCGTGGCGCTCGGCGAAGCGCTCGACCTTACGCCGTCTCGGAGCCTGTTTCCCACCACGCCGGTACACTTCGACCCCTTGCAGGCCAGCGGCAGCCAGCTCTACGCCGTGCGAATCCATCGTCGCAGCATCCGGGTGCGCCCAGACCGCCAAGCCTCCGTTGTCACGGACCAATTGGATCGCTTCGGCAACACCGATCCGCGGCCCGCGAAACGCCCCCTGCAGGTAACGCGCAAACACGACCCGAGGGCTGCGGGCGACGCCTACCTTGATCAGCGCCCGAGCCACGTGCGAGCGGCACGGCACGCCCTCACCCAACGCCTCCTCCAGCGCTCGCCAACGCAGGGGCACCCCCCTTTCCCGCAGCGTCGTCACGCCCTCCTGAATCCGACTCCGGCGGTCGTGCTCGAGCTCTCCGACCGCGTCTCGAAACGAATTTGGAAAACCATCTCGGAAGTAGCCGAGAAGGTGGATGCTGCGACCATCGACGCCTGTGGAGATCTCGATCCCCGGCAACACATCGAGCGCCGGCGCTTCTGGAAGGTGATCATACGCGGCGATTGTGTCGTGATCGCAGATCGACACGACCGAGAGCCGGCGCTCGCACTGGTCGACGACCGCCTGCGGCGAGTCGGCACCATCGGAGTAGTGCGTGTGCACATGGAGATCGAAGCCCAGCGGTGGCAGCTCCACCGCCGGCTACCCGAGCAAGTCGCGGGCAGCTCGCAACCGCGCCAGAACGCGATCACGGCCCAAGAGTCGCAACACCTCTGGAAGCGGCGGCGAGTTCGTACTACCGGTAACGGCCATCCGCAGCGGCATGAAGATCTGCGGCTTGTTGAAGCCCACCGCCTCACGCGTGGACTCGACCGTCGCCTCCAGAGTCCCCTCGTCCCACTCCCCCACCGCCGACAGCTGCTCGATCAACGCCTCGAGAAGGCGCGCGCCGTCCGCCGCCTCCTTCTTTTTCGGAACCAGGCCCGCGGCTGTCGGTGTGACATCTCCGAAGAAGAACGCCGACTGCTCGGCGAAGTCCCCAAGCAAGTGCAAACGCTCGCCGATCACTGCTAGCACGTCAGCGATCTGCGTCGGCGACGCGCCCTCCGGCAGGAAACCCTCGTCGCTGAGACGCTGATGCAGATCTGCGCCGGAGAGTCCGCGCAGGTGCACGCCATTGAGCCACTGAAGCTTGACGAGATCGAACACCGGAGCACCCGTCGAGATGTCATCGAGCCGAAAGTGCTCTTTGAACTTGGCGTAGTCGAAGACCTCTTCGCCATCCGGGGGCGCCCATCCCAGCAGTGCCAAGAAGTTCCGAAGCGCTTCGGGGAGATAGCCTTCGGAACGATACCACTCCAACGACACCGGGTTCTTACGCTTGGAGATCTTGGATTGATCCGCGTTGCGGAGCAGCGGCACATGAAAGAAGAGTGGCAGAGGTTCGCCGAACGCTTCGTACAAAAGGACATGCTTCGGCGCTGAAGTGATCCACTCTTCGGCTCGCACGACATGGGTGATACCCATTGCGATGTCGTCAACGACGTTGGCGAGATGATAGGTCGGAAACCCGTCGGACTTCAGCAACACCTGGTCGTCAACATTGGCATTCTCGAGAGTGATGACGCCGCGCAACTGGTCGTTGAACGATGTCTCGCCACTGAGCGGAACCTTGAGACGAACGATGTGCGACTCACCCGACGCCGCCCGGCTGGCACTCTCGTCAGCGGCAATGTCGCGGCAACGGCGGTCATACCCTTGGTGGTCGGACTTCGCAGCTCGCTGCTCTTCGCGCAGCTGCGCCATCCGTTCCGGCGTGCAGAAGCAACGGTAGGCTTTGCCGTCGGCGAGTAGCTTGTCGATCGCGTCGCGATAGATCGCCGTCCGCTCGGACTGCCGATACGGGGCATGCGGTCCCCCGACATCGGGTCCCTCGTCCCACTGGATCCCAAGCCAACGGAGCGCACGGAAGATTGCATCTTCGGCGTCGGCTTGGTAGCGCGTTCGATCGGTATCGTCGATGCGAAGGATGAACGTACCGCCGTTCGCATCGGCGAACGCGCGATTGAAGAGACCAACGTAGGCGGTCCCCACGTGTGGGTCACCGGTTGGACTCGGCGCAATGCGAACCCGGGGAGGGGTGCTCATGCTCGTTGCTCCATACT
The DNA here is from genome assembly GCA_039028735.1 of Planctomycetota bacterium. Classification (GTDB taxonomy): domain Bacteria; phylum Planctomycetota; class UBA8108; order UBA1146; family JAJFFE01; genus JBCCHQ01. The sequence continues at coordinate 13,361 of JBCCHQ010000161.1, forward strand.
CTTGGCTGCTGCAGACAACTTTGCTCACATGCCGGTGAGCTTGCGAACCCACTTGGCGAGGTGGTCCATCTCTAGGTTCACTCGGTCGCCGCGCTTGCGGTCACCGAGGGTCGTGACCGCCAGCGTATGCGGGATCAGCGCGACCGTAAACCGGTCGCCTGCACAACTGGCAACCGTCAGACTCACCCCATCGATCGCCACGGATCCTTTGTCGATGACATCAAAGGGGGCCGTGGGATCGCCACGATCAGTGACCTCGATGGTCAGGAGGGTTTCCTGCCCTCTTTTGTCGAGGGCTGCCACCTGTCCGGTGGCGTCGACATGTCCCAACACGTAGTGGCCGCCAAGGCGATCACCGACGCGCAAGGCGCGCTCGAGATTCACGCTGTGCCCGGCTCGCAACGCTTCCAGACTGCTGCGGCGCAGCGTCTCCGGAATCACATCGAAGGCGAGGTCCGCGCCATCCTCGACGAGCGTCAGACAAACGCCATTCACGGCGATGCTCTCACCAATTGCGAAGTCGTCCCACGGCTCATGACTCTCGTCGCAAACCATCAGCGGCAAGCGCTCCAACTGCAGCCGCACGCCCGTAGCGCTGCGCCGAACGGCGCGGACGCGGTGCTTCTGGGCAACGATTCCGGTGAACATTGCAGACCCTCCTGGTCTTGGACGCTCCCAAGAGCGTATCGGGGCACCGATCCGGCACCCGGGGATTCGCGAACGTAACCACAATTCGCGATTTCGCAACAGTTTATGGCCGGCGGAGTGGGTCGCCGCCTTGACCTCCCCCTACCCCTCGCTATAATTGCGCCTCAATTCGACGATTCCGGGGGGAGTCCCAGTTTGCATCGCTTTCGCAACGGGGCTATCTATCTTCCTGCTTCGTTGAAGTTCAACACCAAATAGGATTAGGCTGTGCGCCTGGATCTCGTTCGGTGGCCATCCTTGGGTGGCTTGGGTAGCCGAAGGCCGCTTCGGCGACGGCTTCGCATACGCGGAGCGGGTATGGGTAGGGCCAATATTGGTGACACCCCTGTGGCTGACCGAGGCTATAACCTGACCATCACAGATACTTTAGGGGCTGGCATTTCATTGATAAGCGCAGACCCTTCGCCTAC
>JBCCHQ010000162.1:0-14468 GCA_039028735.1 Planctomycetota bacterium
CCCGGCCCGAAGAATCCTGGGTCCAGAGCGGCGTCGGTGTGCCCCTCCCAACGGAGCCCGAGACCAACGAGCGGCCCCCCGCTGATCGCCGTGAATCGATTCAGGTTCACGCTGTGTACGGTCACGGGTACAGTCACTGTGTAGTCTGCGTGCGTAACTTCACCCAAGGCCAGCAACCTGTCGTAGCCGATCTCGAGTGTGATCACCCTGCCACCCTGCACGCCCCACGAACCGTCAACGACCTGGCAAACGTCCTGCAACTCAGCGGCGCTGTCCCAGTCGACGGTGTAGGACCCCGGCCAGCTCACGCTATTGTCGTAGTCGACATCTACAATGCTGGTCGCGCTATTCCCAACCGTGTCCTCGGCGGTAATCTCCACCGTGTTCATCGCGGGTAGCACCGAGAGCGCCGAGAACGGCAGGTCGACGTTGAAGTCGCCAGCATTCTGGAGTCGGCGCATGTCAGGGCCAATGCCCATCGGCACAGCTGGTCCGCCATTGAAGCGATACGACAACGACACAATGCCGTCACTGTCGCTGACGTTCCCCAACACGTTGGCAAAGTTCTGCGGGTTCCCCAAGTGTCCAAAGCGCAGGTTCGATCCGTACCAAAGATCGATCACGGGACCACTACCATCGGCCGTGATGCCGGACTGCGCGAGCGCCTGAATCTCGTTGAAAGTCAGCACTCGCTCGTAGATTCGAATGTCGTCAATGGCGCCATCGAACGCTCGTGCGCCAGCTCCCGGTGGCTGATTGCCAACAGCAATGGGCACTCCGGCGCCAGCATCCAAAGCACCACTCTTCTGACGACTGCCCACGAGAACGCCGTCTTTGTACAGGCGCATCGTGAGACCGTCATAGGTTGCAACGACATGCGTCCACACCCCGGTCACCAGCGCGCCGGAACTCGCCACCAGCGTTGTCGTCACACCGCCGGTCTTCAGACGAAGACGTAGCCGGTGTTGCCCTTCGGTGAAGATCGTACTGACCATCCAGTAGTGGTCGTCTTCGTTGACGTCGACCGCTTTCGACAGCAGACGGCCGTCGCCGACGTCGAAGTCATCGATGTTGCACCACAACGCCAGAGCCAACTCCGATCCCGCTACGGTCGGGTTGCCCAGTAGCACGTAGTCGTCGACGCCATCGCAGTCGAGAGCTGCGCTACTGCCGTCGCCACTGATCGCGGTCCAGCCAGCACCGACAAGAGCTGCGCTGCCGCCACCCTGGACATCGATCGCGCTGACACCACTCCCCTCATTGCAGGGATAGTGCGCGAGAAGCCCACCAGAGAACTCGAACGCGACACTCGTGTTCGAAGCGTTGCCGGCAGCCGCCAGATCGCGCACCCCGATCGCGCTCAACGTATAGGCCACGCCTTGTGCGAGACTCGTAGTCGTCAGCGTCACCGTAGTTTGGTCACCTGCAAGTACCGCATTGAGGACGGTGACCGCGGCGCCACCTGTGACGTTGTAGTTCCCGGCATCGTTGGCGGTCGCTGGATCGAGCGCTTCGTCGAAGCCACAGACGATCTGTGTCGCCACCTGAGTCGTCGCAAACACCAGGGACGGTGCCGTGGAATCGGCGATCGTCGTCGCCATCACCTCCGTAGAACCAACCGATTCGATGCCCGCGACGTGAATCGCCGTCACGACAAAGTAGAACGTCGTGCTCTCCGGTAGTCCGGTCACTAGGAACTCGCTCGGTCCGACATCGCTGGCAATACGCGTACTCGCGTCCAGCACGAATCCAGGCGACATGCCACGGTAGACGTCGAATCCGGAAACGGCTGTTTCTGGATGGTCGTTCCAGTCCAGCATCACCAGCCCCGCGCCCGGCATACTTGCCGTGAGGCCGGTCGGTGCCGCAGGGGGGCTCGCGGGCAAGTTCGTTCGCACGAGAACTGCCGGGCCGGGCCACATCATTTCGATGCCATGGTGGATCGTCGTCGAGTTGACGGTGAACGTATTCAAACCCTCGACGAGCTCACCGGTCGGCACATCGACGACGTCGTACTGGTAGAAGTGATTGGCCCCGTACGGCGGCAAGAAGTAGCTGTTAATCTGGCGAAAGTTCGTTTCCCCCGGCTCGGTACCGCCGTCGATTCCGTTCCAGGTCTTCACCAGTAGCTTCGCCGATACAGGATCACTGAGGGCACCTGCTGGCACGACGAACTGGCTACTCTTGGTCTGACCGTCACGCACCCAGAAGCTCTCCGGTACGTTCATCGGCTTGCAAAGGTAGACTGCGTGCAGCGTGCGCTGCAGGCTCAGACCCGTGACTTCCGGAGTCACGAAGTAGACCCCGTTCGTATCGCGGATCCGTGCGACCAACTTGATGCTGCCAGGATCCTGATCTGGGACCAGCTCGGTATCCCACGTCACCGCGTACGGGGCAACAAAGTCGGTGCCGACGTGGTCGCGTGGATCCATGTCGGTATCCGTAGCGCTCCGATGGCGGTTGTAGTGGTAGTCCCGGTAGCGCCCATCTCCATCGGTGTCGTAGCCGTCGTAGTACGCGTAGAACTCGACCTGCGAAACACCGACCGTGCTTTGCGCAGTGGCTGTAACAAGTGGATCTTCATCGAAGCTGCCACCACTCGTCGGGCCAGTGATCGCACCTGTCGGGTGCGGCTTCGACGCATCGTAGTAGACACGAATCGTGATGCCGTACCAACCCCACTGTCCCCAGTTGAAGTTGAAGCAGGTCTGTCCACCGGAGCTCCCCTGCAGCGTGTTGCTGCCCGTGACGAGGTCGCCCAGCGGCACATCAACGACCAAGTTTGCCTGGTGCGTATAGCACTCACCCGACGTCGGCGTCGTCTGCAGCTCAGGAATCGAGATCGGTGTGTTGCCGTTCACGATCAACTGTTTGCCAACGGTCCCGACGTGGCCACCCCAAACATCGAGGACAGCTTCGGCCCGTACCGCTCCGACCAAGTCGTCGATCAGCAGCCCCATCTGCGGGTTCGGGAGGAATGTCGAAGGGCTGTTGCCGGGACTCCCCTGCGCCGTTGCGTTTGGATCTGTGACCCGCCACTCGTTCCCGGCGAGAGAGACAACGCGCGTGAACTCCTTGTAGATCGATCCGGGCGGTGGCGGCACCTGGAACCCAACCATGGGAGCGGTCACGCTGATCGACACCTCCGCATCCAAGGACGAGTTGGTGCCATCGCTTGCCTGATACCGAAAAGTATCGGTTCCCACGAATCCCGCGTCAGCCAGGTATGTGAAGGACCCGTCGGCTGCCAGCACCAACGTGCCGTCCGCTGCGTCCTGAACCAGTACCGCCGCTAGCGGGTCGCCATTCGGATCACTGTCGTTCGCCAGAACGCCGCCCAACGCAGCCACGACCAGCGGCACTCCTGGCACCGCAGCGTAAGTATCGTCGCTAGCAACTGGCCGGTTCGGATCAGGCTGCACCGTGATCGTGACCTCGACTGGCGCACTTTGCTGCACACCGTTCAACGCGCGATAGAAGAAGACGTCGCTACCGACGAAACCGACGTTGGGGTCATACGTGAAAGAGCCGTCCCCTGAGAGAGCCAATACGCCATCGGACACATCGCTGTCGAGCACCGCGGTCAGCGGCAGCGAGTTGGGGTCCTGATCGTTGTCGAGCACGCCGTTCGCTGCAGTCACAACCAGCTGCGTGCCGGCGACTGTCGCGTACGAGTCCGGCAACCCAGCGGGCGCGTTGGGGTCCGCTTGCACATTCAGAGTTACGGTAACGAGCTCTGACGACAACCCACCATCGCTGGCTCGATACGTGAAGCTCGCCGTGCCGCTGAAACCAGCAGGAGGCATGTACGAGAACGACCCGTCCATTGCCAGCGCGAGAACACCCGCCCTCACGTCGTCTTCGAGGACAGCGCTCAGCGTGCCTCCCTCCGGGTCCGTGTCGTTGGACAAGACACCTTGCGCCTCGTTGACGACCAAAGTCGTATCGTGGATCGTCGTGTAGCTATCCTCGACTCCGAGCGGTGCGAGATTGCCGGTCATGATCTCCAGCAACTGGAGACTGCTCAACGCCTCGGCGTAGATGCGAACATCGTCGATGACGCCATCGAACGGCTTGCCAGCGACCCCAACGGGTTGATTGCCGATCGCAGCGGCCACTGCTGGCGCGACGGAGATCACTCCGACCTTCGGGGCCGCGGCGACCTCGATGCCATCCACGAACAGCCGAATCATGGATCCGTCGTAGGTTGCGGCGACATGCGCCCAGCTCCCCGCCGTCAAGTTGCCTGCGGGGCCCGCAATGAGAGTGCTCGTCGTTCCGTCGGTCTTCAGTCGGAACCGCGGCCGGAAACTCCCGTCGACGAGGATCGTCGACAACATCCAGAAGTGGTCGTCCTCCTGGGCACCCGTAGCTTTGGTCAAGATGCGTGCATCCATCACGCCGAAATCGTCGGCTCGCACCCACGCCGCAAGCGTCATGGACGATCCTGGCACATCGATCGCAGGCAACGCGACACGGTCATCGACGCCGTCGAAGCGCAATCCGAACGCACTGCCGTCGTTTGCATCTGCGACGAACGCTGCCCCATCGATCGAGCCATCGTTGCCCTCGGCAGACTTGTCTCCGGCGACGGTGCCGCCGCCCTCCTCGAAGTCCCAATGCCCCAGCAGCGATCCCGCACATTCGTCCGGAACGCCGTCACCATTCTCGTCACTGCTAGCCCCCGACGCGATGTCGCAGCTGTCCGGCACGCCGTTGCTATTGCAGTCCAGCGCCCCGGAACCGAGCTCACAGTCGTCAGGAATGCCATTGCCGTCACAGTCTGGCTCGCACTCATCGGGTATCACGTTGCTGTTACAGTCAGCACTCGTGCCGCTGCTCACGTCACAGCCATCCGCGATGCCATTGGTGTTGCAGTCCGCAGCTGGCACTTCACATTCATCGGGAACTGAGTTGCCGTCGCAATCCTGGCTACTCGCGTTCGTGATGTCGCAATCGTCAGGGACTCCGTTGTTGTTGCAGTCCGGCTCACAATCATCGGGGATACCGTTGCCATTACAGTCTCCACCAAGAACGTCGCATTCATCTGGCACGAGGTTGCCATTGCAGTCGCTACTCGTCCCCGCCACCAGGTCACAGCTGTCCGGCACACCATTGCCGTTGCAATCCTGACTGGACCCCGAGCTGAGCTCGCAAGAGTCCGGGACACCGTCCCCGTTGCAGTCGACTTCGCACTCGTCCGGCGTCCCGTTGCCGTTACAGTCGAGGCTGGCGCCGGCAACGATGTCACACTCATCGGGCACACCATTGCCATTGCAGTCTTGACTCGTGCCGCCGGCGATGTCGGCAGCATCGTCGGCCAGGTTTCCATTGCAGTCATCGAAAGTGACCATCGCCAGCTGAGCGACCTCGACGGCGGACAATGCACGGTCGTAGATCCGGACGTCGTCCACGAGGCCATCGAACGCTTTGGCCCCGGCCCCCAAGGGCTGATTACCAATCGCAACAGGCACGCTGGGTGCAACGTTGATCGAGCCTGCCTTGGCGACAACACCGACTTCAGCACCGTCCTTGTACAAACGCATCGCACTCCCATCGTAGACAGCGACGACATGCGTCCACTGACCTGCGACGAGGTTGCCGGTCGACGCGATCAACGTCGTCGTCTGTCCGCCGGCCTTGAGCCGGAAGCGCAGCCGGAAGTCTCCGTCGACACCAATCGTACTGAGCATCCAGTAGTGATCTTCACCGAAGATGCCCACCGCCTTGGACACGATGCGACCGTCGTTGATGCCAAAGTCGTCCGCCTTGAACCACGCAGCCAACGACATACTGCCGCCTGGGATGTCGAGCACACCGACATCAACCCGGTCGGCGACGCCGTCGAAACTCAGCGAGTGGCTACTACCATCGATCGTGTCGGTGCTCCATGTGGGGCCGACGAGCGAACCGACAGCGTTCGAGGGCGACAGGTCCCCGGTGCTCACTCCGGCACCCTCCTCGAACCGCCAGTGGCCAACGAACCCCTCACACTCATCCGGGACGCCGTTGCCATTCGCATCGGCGCTGCTACCCAGCGTCACATCGCAGTCATCGGGTATCGCGTTGCCGTTGCAGTCCACGGCCCCCGCTGCGATTTCACAAGCGTCGGGTGTCCCGTCGCTATCGCAATCGGGCTCACACTCATCCGGCACAGAGTTCGCATTGCAGTCCTGACTCGCGCCACTGCTGATATCGAAACCGTCAGGCACGCTGTTGCCATTGCAGTCGTCAGCGCATTCATCGGGAACGCCGTCGCTATCGACATCCATACTCGCCGCCGACGCAATGTCACATTCGTCTGGAATGCCATTCGTATTGCAGTCTGCACTCACGCCAACGAGCAGATCACACTCGTCCGGAATTCCATTGCCATTGCAATCAAGGCTAACGCCTGACCCAAGGTCACAGCTGTCGAGAACGCCGTTGCCATTGCAGTCGAAGCCACCGCCGCTAGTAACGTCGCAGACGTCGGGCGTACCATTACTGTCGCAATCGCCCTGGCATTCATCAGGCACTCCATTGCCATCGCAATCACTGCTCGTGCCCGCGAGAGCGTCACAGGTGTCAGGAACGCCGTTCCCATTGCAGTCCTGGCTAGTGCCGGCCGCCAGGTCACAGGAATCATGCACTCCATTGCCGTTACAATCGATCTGACACGAATCTGGCACTCCATCAGTGTTGCAATCCGTACTCGTACCGGCAGCCAAGTCGCACTCGTCGGGCACCTGATTGCCGTTACAGTCGGGGCTAGTGCCCAAAGCTAGGTCGCAGCCGTCCGGGACCCCGTTACTGTTGCAGTCGATCTCGCACTCATCGGGAACTGTGTTGCCGTTACAGTCGAGACTGGCGCCGCCAATATCTGTGTCGCACTCGTCTGGGACGCCGTTGTTGTTGCAGTCGGGCACGGTGCCAGCAGCGACCTCGGCGCCGTCTGGGACACCGTTCCCGTTGCAGTCCACTTCACACTCATCGGGAGTCCCGTTGCCATTGGTATCGACACTGGTACCAGCTGTGATGTCACAGTTGTCCGGGACACCGTTGCCGTTGCAGTCGAGTTCGCACTCATCCGGCATGAGGTTGTTGTTGCAGTCCTGGCTGACCCCGCTGGCGAGGTCACACTCATCTGGAACTCCATTGGCATTACAGTCGCTACTGGTCCCCGCCAGGATGTCGCTGCTATCAGGATTGTTGTTCGAGTTGCAATCAAGGAACGACTGATTCGCCAGATCCACGATAGCGGTATCAGACAGGGCGAGGTCATAGATCCGGACGTCGTCCAACAAGCCGTCGAACGGCCGCGAGCCGCTGGTCGTTGGCTGCCCACCGATCGCGGCGCCCACCAAGGGGCCCTGTGCTATCGCTCCGCTCTTGCCGCTACTACCGACCAAGACGCCATCGAGAAACAGCCGCATCGTCGTCCCGTTGTAGACCGCAGCTGCGTGGTACCAAATCCCCGGCAGCAAATCGCCAGAGCTAGCAATCAAAGTTGTCGTGGCCCCGCCAGCGCGCAGGCGGAAACGCAACCGGTAATCTCCAGCGACCGGCATCGTTGACAGCATCCAGTAGTGCTCTTGCTCCTGGACGCCCACGGCCTTCGACATCAAGCGAGCGTCTGCAACGTCGAAGTCGTCGATCCGAAATCGCACTGCAAGTGTCATCGTCGGCCCGGGGATGTCGAGATTGCCAATCGACACCAGATCGTCGACTCCGTCGAAACGCAACGAGGACGAACTCCCGTCGTCGGTCGTAGCGTCCCAGCTGGCGCCCATGACGACACCGTCATTGCCGTTCGACGAGCTGTCGCTAGCAACGAGTCCAGCCCCGTCATCGAAGCGCCAGAACCCTCGCAGGCTCGCTTCACACTCGTCCGGCAAGCCGTTGCCGTTGCTATCTCCACTAGTGCCACTGGCAATGTCGCAGGCGTCGAGCACACCATTGTTGTTGCAGTCTTGGGGCGGCTCGCAATCGTCCAGTACACCGTTGTTGTCGCAATCGGGCTGGCAATCGTCCGGGATGCCGTCGGTGTTGCAATCAGCGGCCCCGGCGGCAATCTCACAAGCGTCGAGAACGCCGTTGCCATTGCAATCGGCCACCCCCAATGCAATGTCACATTCGTCTGGAACATTGTTGCCGTCGCAGTCGAGGCTGCTCCCAACCGCTAAGTCACACTCGTCAGGGACTTGATTGGAGTTGCAGTCGAGGCTCGTCCCTGCGGCGATGTCGAAAATGTCACCAACACCATTGCTGTTGCAGTCGGTCTCACACTCGTCAGGCACACCGTTGCCGTCGACATCGACACTAGCACCGCCTGGCGCCACGTCGCAGCTGTCGAGCACGCCGTTCATGTTGCAATCCAACGCACCGGCAGCGAGCTCGCAGTCGTCCGGAATCCCGTTACTGTTACAGTCTTGACTGGTTCCCGACCCCACGTCGCACTCGTCAGGGACTTGATTGGCGTTGCAGTCGAGGCTGGTACCACCACTGATGTCTAGTGCGTCGTCGGTGCCATTGAGATTGCAGTCGGCGAACGAAACAACGTTGATCGTGACGGCGACCGGCGCCGACTCGAACGTGCCGTCCGACGCCTGGTACGTGAACATGTCTGTAGCCCCCGATGCGCTGGCGGTTCGCTCATAGTCGAACGATCCGTCGGGATTGAGCGTCAACAGGCCGCCCGACGGCCCCTGCTGCAAGACGGCCGTCAGCGGGTCGCCATCGGCGTCTTGATCGTTCGCCAGGACGCCGGCAGCGGCTCCCACAGTCAGCGTTGGGCCAGCGCCCAGGTCGTACATGTCCGGCGTCGCAACCGGGGCTTGGTTCTCACCGCCGCCCGTCGCGTTCATCAAGTCGTTCACCTCACTGGCGGTCAGCGCGGTCGACAAGATGCGCATATCATCGATCCGCCCATCGAACGCCCGCTCGCCAACGCCCGGCGGGTTGTTTCCGATCGCAATGGCGACGCCAGGGATCGGAGACAGCGCTCCGGTCTTCGGGGTTGTGCCGACAACGTTGCCGTCCTTGTAGAGGATCATCTGCGCCCCATCGTAGACAGCAGCGACGTGGGTCCAAACACCCAGCTGCAGTCCCCCGGATGTAGCGATCAGTGTGGACGTCGTTCCGCCGGCCCGCAAGCGCAGTCGCAGGCGGTGCTGCCCACCATCGATGATCGTACTCAGCATCAAGTTGTGGTCTTGTTCGAATACACCTGTCGTCTGCGAGAACAACCGCGCATCGAAAATCGCAAAGGAATCAGCACGCATCCAACAGGCGAACGTCAAGGCACTCCCGGTGATCGTGAAGCTTGGAACCGAGACGTACTCACCGGCTCGATCGAACTGCAGACCAAACGTACTGCCGTCCCCCTGACCAGCGCCGCCGGCGGCCCAAGTGGGCCCGACCAACGTGCCGTCGTGGCCGTTGCCACTGCTGTCGGCGGCCAGGGTCCCGCTCCCCTCTTCAAAGGCCCAATGCGCTTCCAGCGCGCCTGCTCCAGGGGCCCCCATCACACCGAAGAACGTCGTGGTGTCGTTGCTGACGTTGCCGGCAGGAGCCTGATCCATCACTCCCGACACTTGCAACGCGTGCAGCGCCTGATCCGCCATGGGTGCGGTGGTCAGTACAACGACTCGACCGGTTGCGTCGAGCGCGGCACTCAACACTGGAACCGGCGCGGCACCCACAGTGAGGGTGTAGTTGGCGGGATCTTGCGCACTCGATGGATCCACGGCTTCGGTGAAGTAGACAGCCGCGGTCGTCAAGCTCGACGGGACGACGCCACTCAGAAACGGCGGCGTAGAGTCGGCGGTAGACGTCCCCATTGCGACCGTCGACGGTACAGACTCGAGCGCCATCGTGTCTACAGCGGTTACCTGGTAGTAGTACGTGGTCGAAGCACTCACACCATCGTCGAGATAGATGCTCGCAGCCAGCCCCGCCGCAAGCAGCGTTGTATTGTCCGCAACGAACGAAGGTACGGTCGCGCGATAGATCCGATAGAAGGCTAGGTCGCCGTCGAGATTGTCGTCCCAATCCACCGTGATGAGGCGGTCGCTGACACCGGTCGCGACAACACCCGTGGGCGCTACCGGAGGTTGTCCGGCGACAGTCGCGCCGCGGTTTTCGAACAGCCAGACCTTGTCGTGGTGGAAACCAATGGATAGCACGTCCAGGTCACCATCCCGGTCAATGTCATATAGGCGCGTCCCGTCATGATGGTCGATGTCTGGGCCACCGGGATGCACGAGGTGCTGCGCCCAAGTCGTCGCGCCCAGCTGATTCTCGTAGACGAGCACTCGCGTCTGCAGCTCGTGCTCGCCCAACACAATGTCGACGTCACCATCGCGGTCGATGTCCCCGACATCGAGGCTGTAGCCACCGCCAACAGCTGGGTCGATTACGTGCTTGGTCCAAGGCAACTCGGGATTGATCGGGTTCTCCAGCCAAACGAGCTCTGACGCGCCTGCTGCGTGCGACGCCCCTACCACGGCATCGAGGTCTCCGTCACCATCGACGTCGGCCAGGCGATTGCGATCCGGGCCGCCATTCGCAAGCGCGGCAAGCGCAGTGAACTGTGTCCACGTGCCGTCACCGTTGTTGCGTAGCCACAGTGTCCCCTGGAAGACATCCAGGTCCCCGTCCCCATCGAGATCGCCGGCGCTCAGGCCTTCTCCTTGCGACTGAGCCGCGATCGTCGGTATCTGCGCTGGATTGGCACCAACGGTCAGCAACTCGACTCCGGACAGTCCCAGCTCTCCCGCTTGCCACGAAACAGCGATCTGAAGTGGCTGCCCAGGCTGAAAGAAGCCCGCAGCAATCCCCTGGACGAACGAGCCACCGAACGCACCACCGGCAAGGCCAGATGCACTCGCACCGTTGCTGACACTGCTGAAGGCACCGCTACCGTTGTTCGAGGCGATATAGAACTGGCCATAGTCGTCTGCGAAGGGCACCTGGCCCGACGAACCAAAACAGTCCAGATCGCCGTCCCCATCGAAGTCGCGCAGCAACAACGCAGTATCTAACTGCGTATCGATGTCGTTGCGCACCCATGAGTCATTCAACAGGCCAGGGTTCTTGTACCAAGAGCCTCCCGTTGTGATGTCGTGCAACCCATCGCCGTCAATGTCACCACCGTAGACGAACCACGGCTGGTACGGCGCCGAGGCGTCGATCTGGTGCGTGACCCACATGTCGAGCTCGAGCACAGGAATCGAGTTCAGCAAGAGGTCGAGACGCGGCGAACCAAAGCGGTGCGGCTTCATCAGAATGTCGAGATCTCCATCTCCGTCGAAGTCGCCGAGCTTCGACTCGTGCGCTGCGACGCCCACCGAGATCATCTCTATCGTAAAGTTGCCCTGGCCGTCCCCCCAACCCATCCAGGCCCGAGCGTTCGCCCCAGCTCCCGGGTCTCCCATCTCGGCGACGAAGAAGTCTAGATTCCCGTCGCGGTCTACGTCACCGACGTCGAGGCTGTGACCATGGTCGACTGCAGTCATCAGTGTGCGTTGCGACCAGCCACTGCCATCGTTCCAGTGATAGGTGAGATCTCCTACTTCTTCAGCGTCGATAACGAGCGCTTCGAGGCTCCCGCCCTCGTTGAAATCACCAAGCACCATCGCCACGGCGTAGCGCGCTGGTGATGTGAACGGCAACAGCGAGTAGCTCGATCCCCCGTTGTGCCGCAACAAGCGGCCCGACACCAAGGCTTCGACCTTGCCGTCACCGTCGATGTCACCCGTGGCCAGCCCCTCCGTGAATTGCGACGCCGAACCCAACCCGACATCGACGTAGGTCGGCCAAGGCGTGCTGATCAGCGGGTCGGCTGGAACATCGTAGATGCGCAGGAAGTTGTTGTACTCAAAGACCGCGAGCAGTTCGTCGCTTCCATCTCCATCGATGTCGGCGAAACCATGATTGTGAGATCCGTTCAAATTCTGGTCGAAGATGACTCTCTTGACCCAAGGAACCAGCGGGTCGAAGGTTGGCGCCGGATTCTCGAGCCACCAGAGTCGACCCCCGCTGAACTCTTGGCCGAACAGAACGTCTAGATCTCCATCACTATCAATGTCGTACAGGGTGCCGCCCGCGTTCACTTGCTCGAGATCGGGATCGATCACGAGACGGTCCCAACCGATCGCCGTGCGCAGGTAAGCCACTGCGCCCGGCGCCTGCATCCGCTGACCAATCACGAAGTCATCGCTGCCGTCGCCGTTCAGGTCTCCGACCAGGGCTGCGGTCTGTTCGGGACCGCCTGGTGCCGCCGGGATGTCCCCGGTGGTCGTGGACAGATGCGTCCAGGTGACCCTCTGCGCCGGCAACTCTGAACTCGTGAACCCACAAGCGCAGATCACCAGCAGCGCCATCAAGACTCGCCGCGGCTGCGGAACGAACATCCCGTACTCCAGTTCAATCATCAGGTGGTGTGTGCGCGTGCTCAGAACCTCCTGCCCAGGCGCCATCTCATCGATAGTGTCTCGCAACGACGCACGGCAGCGCGTCGGAGGAGAGCGCTACGGAGTGCAGCGGAACAGGCCTGAGCAGCAATCTTTAACGGTCTATCGTAGCGTTGAACTGCATCCCGACAACCCCGTGCAAGGACTTACGTAGGCGCAAGAAACATCACGACACACGCCGTCTGCCGGCAGACGAACGTGCACCAAACGCACGGCAACGCAACGCCGTTGCACTATGCGTGCGCCGGTCGTTTCGCTTCACCGGCGTCACGTCGCCGGCCGCCTCCGAAGACTGCAGCCAAGGCTGGCAACCCGAGGACTGTTCCACACCAACAGGCGAAGACGCCGACAACGATCAGCCCACCAAGGACCGCGTTCGCGGGCACTCGGGAAACCACCAAGACACCGAAGCCCAACCCAACCGACAGCGCGTTCGTCGTAATCGCGGGCACGACTCGTGTAAACGATGCCAGCCACGCGGAACGCACATCCAAGCCTGCCGCCAGAGATGCACGGTACGCCGAGAGCAAGTGAATCGCAAAGTCGACGCCTACGCCCAACAACACGCCAGCGAACATGGAAGTCGCGACGCCCAACGGCACCTGCCCCCAACCCATAGCCGCAAAAATCGCCAAGACCCCCATTGCACTGGGCAACGTGCACAAGAGCCCCCACCAGAAGGACCGCAGAAACAGCATGCTCACGAGGCAGATGCCAAGCAGCGAAAGTAACAGCGAACGTGATTGCGTCCGGACGATCGCATCGATCAGGCTCTGACTGACGGCCACGTCACCCGCATAGCCAAGTTGCAGTCGAGTCCCGGCAAGTTCCTCACGTTCATACGCAGCCAGCGCGTCCAACAGCCGGCCGGTGTCGACGTAGTTGGCGTCCTTGAGGAACACCGTCACTAGAACGCGCAATCGATCCCTGGACACTAGCTCGCGGACTCGCTCCTTGCCCCTGATTCGCTCATAGAGCGGCCAGATGCCGCGCAAGTCGAACGGTCGCTCCGGCACTTTCCGCTGATCCGCATCCAAGCGATGCTTGATGAACCAGGTCGTCTCAATGTAGTCGCGCGGACCCAGCACACCTCCCACTCGACAGTCGGTTCGACTCTCGATCATCGCTTGCAGGCGCGCGATGTGCGCTTCTTGCGATGGGGTCGCGATCCCTTCGGACCAGATCTTCCACGCCACGGTCTCGTCATCGCGCAGCCGTAGCAGGAAGCGCGGCGATCCCTGACGTTGAGGCGTGCTGACAACGACGGTACTCGTGCCGTCCGCGCCGCGCTGAACGCGAACCGCCTCGATCCAACTACTCCACTCGTTGTACGATTCGGTCTCACTCGGTGGATCTCGAGAAATCTGCACCCAACAGCCAACGAGTGCCGCAGCAGCTTCTGCAATGGGCAGCTCAGTCGCACCCTCGATGACGTCGCCAGGGAGTCGAAACTCGCGGTCCGCGATCTTGCTTGCTGGAAGTTGACCGCCCGTAGTCAGCGGAGTCTCTTCCACAGTAACCAGCAACAAGTGCGCGCCGAAGAAGTTGTCGTTGTAGGCCCTGGTTGCCGTCGCGAAAGCGCTGTCGGGCGCGAAGCCAGCGATCCAACTGTCCTGGACGACCACCTGCCTTACGCCAAACGGCGCCGCGACGATCGCGGCGGCCAACCCGCCCAGGATCAGCCAGCGCGCCTTGAGGATGGCGGCTGCCGATAGCTGCACCAAGCCACCTCGCTGCTTTCGAGGCTGCACACGCGGCCGCGGCTGCAGCAGCACGAGAAGCGCCGGAACAGCGGTCAACGAGAAGATCAAGCAGTAGATGACACCGACAGCGGTCCAAATGCCAAACGCTTGTACCGGCGCGATCGGCGACAACGCGAAGGAGCCGAAGCCAATCGCAGTGGTCAACGACGTGCGTAGGATCGGGCGGTAGACCTCTTCGAGTGCGCGCCGCGTTGCTATGGACTTAGGGGCGTCTTCATCGAGCCACACCTGTTGCTCATAGTGGCTGTAG
>JBCCHQ010000163.1:0-14374 GCA_039028735.1 Planctomycetota bacterium
CCCGTAGGCGACCCGCAATGTTAAAAACCATCGGCGCGACCCCCGCCCTGGCGGCGAGGGACGCGCCGTTTCTGTTGCCAGACTGTTGTTACCAGACTGTTGTTACCAGACTGTTGTTACCAGACTGTTGTTACCAAGCTGTTGTTGCCAGCTGGTTACTAGATCTGCCGTTCGCGCCAGCGCCCGCGTTGCACACACCGCGCCAACAGCGCTGCGCGAGCCAACCAGTCGAGCACGGTGGACCACCAGACTCCCACCAACCCGAAGCCTAGGGTCACGCCCAGAAGCCACGAGAACGGTACGCGCACCAGCCACGTACCGAGCGCCGAAACTACCGCTGGTGCTCTCGTTTCGCCAGCCCCACGCAACGTTCCGGTCAACGCTGTGGCGATCAACAGAAACGGCGTTTCGAGCCCGCCGAGCCGCAGGCACTGCGCGGCGGCTGCCACCTCTTGCTGCCGGTCGCTGAAGAGCCCAGCGAGGGGTTCGGCTGCTAGGATGAACAGCGCTGACAGCGGCAGCATACAAAGCACTCCCAACGTCACATTGCGCGTCGCAGCCCGAGTCGCGAGGCCCGGCTCCCCGGCACCCAGCAAGCGACCCGACAGCGAGGAGGCCGACACCAAGAAGCCCGTCGCCGGTAGGAAGGCCAGAGACTGCAGCGTAATCGCGATCCGGTGCGCGGCGATCGAGCTTTCATTGAGCTGGTAGATCGCGAGTTGGTAGACGATGAACCCGCTGTGGAAGATCAACGCTTCGACGAATGCCGGACTGCTGATCGCGAGAACGGAACGCAACCCGGCCCGGTCTTGGAACGACAAGTCCGACCAGCGAAGCTGCAGGCGCGGCGACCACCGTCGCAACACCAAGAACAACAAGAACACGAACTCAGCGACGGCCGCGATGGCTGTCGCCAAACCGGCACCCGCGACCCCCATCGCCGGCAACCCGAGCGCCCCGAAGATGAACAGCCAGTTTCCACCGAGGTTCACGAGGTTCGCGAGAACGCCGCCAGCAAGGGGCGTTCGGGCGTCACCGGCGCCACGCAGAGCCGCCTCCAGCGTCATCGCCGCTGCGCGCAGCGGAAACAGCAGCAAGAACCAGCCGAGGTAACCTGTCGCCCCGTCGATGAGGGCCGCGGAGGGTTCCGCACCGCCCGTCGATGCCAACGAGACGACGAGACTTCGGCAAAACGGCAAGCCAATCGCCGCAACCACGGTGCCGACCGCAAGCGCGAGCATCACCGACGCGCCGGCAATGCGAGACGCGGCGTCGCCACGGTTCTCACCGACCCGGCGAGCGACGAGTGCCGTTGTGCCAATCGTCGTTACCGTGCAGATTACCGTCAGCGACCAGACAACCGGCCCGGTGACGGCCATGGCAGCCAAGGGCCCAGAGTCACCGTCGGCGAACGCCGATACCATGCGCGTGTCCGCGAGGAACACGACCGTCTGCATCAGATGCTGCAAGGCAGCCGGCAGGGCGAGGCGCAGGATCTCCCGCGTGAGGTTCTTGTCTGTGATGGCGCCCAACGCTACGGGTGCGCCTGGATCCTTGGCCGTCACCGCAGCAATCGCCGCTGTCGCCGCAACACCGCCGCGAATGAGGCAATCAGGAGTGAGTGGACCGGTGGCAACGTTAGCGTTGGCAAAGCGACTTGCTGCAGCACGATGGTTGGCTAGTGATCTTCGTGATCGTGATCGTGATCGTTGTGGTCGTGCCCACCCTCGAGCTTGGCAATGCGTGCCGAAATCGCATCGACGCGCGCCGCAACCTTCTCCAGGTGCTCGAGCAGCTGCGCACGATTCTCTGGAGTCAGCTCACCGCTCGCCAGCGCAGCCTTGGCTTCGATGATCGTCGACTTCGAAGCCGCGACTTCGTCACGCAACTGCGACACGGTTTCGGGGGCAATGTGCTCCCCGTGTTCGTGGTCATGCCCCGAGTGATCGTGGTCATGATCCGACGAGCCTTGCACACAGGCGACACTTGCGACCAACACCCCAACGCAAACAATCATGAGTCTCAGTGACATGTTTCACCGTTCTCTTTCTGGCCAGGTAGCGCTCGTCGTCGGCTGCGTACTAGAATCCCGCACGCAGCCGCGATGCCACCACCCCCCGGGGCACCTCCACGACCTCGACATCGCCGATGTCCTTCGGCAACGCCATCCACAAGCAGTCTCCCCTATTCTTCTTGTCTCGAGCAATCAAAGAAAGAAGAGGTTCAGAAATTGCTGGATTCCAACGCCGCGGAAAGTCCCCCTGCGACAGGACCCAGTCGAGGCGCTCGGCGAGGCGAGGCGCCGCCAGCTCCATGTCCTCGGCGACGCGCGCAGCGAAGATCAATCCGACCATGACGGCATCTCCGTGGGCGAGGCCGCGATGCTTGGACTCGCTCTCCAGCGCGTGCCCGAGAGTGTGACCGAGATTTAGCACCATGCGGCGTCCCGACTCGGCATAGTCCAAAGCCACGACCTCGGCTTTGATCTGTGCCGCGCGAGCGATCACATTGAGGGGCGGCGCCTCCCGCAAGCTCAATGCGCCACGTTCCATACTCTCGAACAGGTCAGCGTCTCCGATCACGGCCGCTTTCAGCAGCTCACCCCACCCCGACCGAATCTCCGCAGCCGACAACGTCTGCAGCGCTTGATCGTCGACCTGGACGACGGCGGGGAGGTGGAACGCACCGACCTGGTTCTTGACGCCACAGTGGTTCAGTCCGGTCTTACCGCCGATCGCGGCATCGACCATGGCCAGGAGCGTCGTCGGTACCACGACCCAAGGGACACCGCGCTGCCAGCTGGCAGCAGCGTACCCTACGGCGTCGCTGAGCGTCCCACCGCCAACTGCAACCACGACACCGCCGCGATCCAGGCGTGCTCCGTGGAACCGATCGAGCAGCCGTTGCCAATTGGGTATCGACTTCAGCGTCTCGCCGGCGGAAACCGTCACCTCGGTGGTGGGGATGCCACTGCCCTCGACCCAGGCGCAACAGCCGCGACGAAAATGCGTCGAGATTCGTGCGTCACTGACGATCACGGCACTCGATGGGGTCGTCGGAAGTAGTTCCGTCAATGACGGAGCCGCTTCGATCGGTCCGAAGAGCAGCTGCGAACGAGCGCCAGGTACCAGCAGTTCGTGGGATTCTACCGGGGTGTTCATCGTCGCAGACGTTTCGTTTCCTCGGAGCCTCGCGAGCCGCGGAGCTGGTCTCACGAAGTAGAAGACCCCATCTTGAAGCGGCGCTGTCGCGGCGCATTGACGCGCTGCGACATCACGACAGCGATCACGACCAGGGTCCCGACCAGCATGATGCCACCGACCCAGAAAAAGGGTGACCAGCTGCCGGCAGCCAGTTGCATCGCCGGACGCGGCTTCACGGAGCGGGCGACCCACATCGGAGCTCGCCCGAGCACCAAGTGGTTGTTCTGAGCGTTCGGGACCATTTCGTACTGGTAGACTTGCAGGAAGTCGACCTCGGCCACCACCGGGGTCCCTTGGTCGAGCAACTCGCTCTTTTCAGCGAACAACACGACGTGCATCGCGTCGTTGAAGTCCCCCCCCCAAACCTCGTAGTACTGGGTGACGCCCGAGCGTCCTCCCCCGTCGACTAGCCCGACGCGCCGGTAGGGAGCATCAGCAAGCTGCAGTTCCAGAGTGAAGCGTCGCCCCTTGAACTCTTCCCCCCGCCCCTTCAAGTCAGGAACCACCGGAGCGACTCCTTCGTTCGGAACGGGTACGTCGAGCAGCCAGCGTTGGAACAGGTAGTCGACCGACTCTGGGTCGACAAGTGCGGACTCTCCACCGCGGACCAAGTCCGGATTGTCAGCGAACGGTGTCTGCGGCTCCGGCGCCGGTAGTGGCGGCAGCTCTTCGGCCCCCGAAATCTCCGCTTCGCGCTTGGGGACCTGGTGGGTCAAGTCCTCGCGGTTCGTAACGGTGTATGCGAGATACAGCAACAAACCTACGAAGCCACCGACGGCAGCCAAGATGAACAAGGGCAGCTTGTCCTTGGGCGTGCCACGGTTCGGGTTGGAGAACGTCTTGTTTCCGAAGTAAACCATACCCCTAG
This sequence comes from Planctomycetota bacterium, assembly GCA_039028735.1. Classification (GTDB taxonomy): domain Bacteria; phylum Planctomycetota; class UBA8108; order UBA1146; family JAJFFE01; genus JBCCHQ01. The sequence goes on from JBCCHQ010000163.1 coordinate 4,072, forward strand.
CTTAGCAGGTTTCGTGGGCGAGGGTAGCACTCAGACTGCACCCCCCGGTCCTCACAGCGGTAGCTCGGCCAGATACTGGCTCACAGCGACAGCGGCAGCCGCCGTACCACCGGGCAGGAAACGATCGCGCCGCAAGGCCGCCAGGTCGACCAGCAGCTGCTCGCGCGCCGGACCAGCCCAGAGCTCCGCAGCTGCAGTCGCGACCTCGGGAACGTCGCAACTCGTTGCCAGGAACTCAGGGACCAACCTCTTGCCGGCATACAGATTCGCCAGCGAGATGTGCGGCGTGACGGACAACCAGCCGAAGCAAGCTCGCTCCCAGCGCTTGACCGGATAGACAACTACCTGTGGCGTGCCGAAGAACGCATGTTCCAGCGTCGCCGTCCCCGACACGACCAGAGAGAGTCGTGCCGCTCGTTGCAGCGCGTGAGGGTCCCCGTGATGGACGGCACCTCGATCGCCAACACAAGATGAAATCTTGTCGGCCAGCCGATCGCGCGCGCAGGACACAACGACCTGTAGCTCCGGGAACTGCGCGCGGAGTCGCTCTTCCACCGCAAGCATCAGTGGCAAGCTCTCCTCCACCTCTTGCCGGCGGCTGCCCGGGAAGATCGCCAAGGTGTGCTCCCCCGCTTCGAGGATCGGATCGTTCTCTTCGACGGCCGTCAGATGCTCGAACACGGGATTCGGGACGTAGGTGACCTTCGGATGGACCGCTCGATACAGCGGCTCTTCGAACGGCAAGATCACAAGCAGTTGATCGGCGCGTGCCGCCACCCGGCGCACGCGCCACGGGGCCCAAGCCCACACTTGCGGGCAGATGTAGTAGATCACCGGTACGCCGAGGCGCTTCGCCATACGCGCAAGATTCAGATTCAGCCCCGGGTAGTCGACGAGAATGACGACATCGGGCGGGTCGGCCTCGAGCTCTTGCAGGTAACGGGCTGCAACATCGACGAGAAACCCCATCTCCAGCAGTACCCGCCGGACACCCATGACGCTGCGATCCACGAGGTTCTCGCGTAAGTCGACACCCGCGCGCTCCATCCTCTCGCCACCGAGCCCACGAAAGCTCCAGTCCGGATGCTGGCCTCGGAGCGCTTCGACAAGAGCCGCCGCGTGTTGATCACCAGACGTCTCGCCGGCGACGAGATAGACCGATCGGGTCACTGTCGTATCTTCCGCCGCGTCGGATCGACGATCCGGCTCTGTCGGTATGTCCCAGCGGCGCCCAAGAACGCGCGCAGGAGGCCGTCGTTGATCGCCGATTCGGGCTCGCGTTCAGGATGCCACTGCGCCCCCAACTGAAAGCGGCCCGGCCCGAGCGCCGCCTCGACAATGCCGTCCGGAGCGACGCCGACGCTTCGCCAGTCGGGCGGTAGCACAGAGACAGCCTGGTGATGGTGGCTGTTGATCTCGTGGTCTCCGGCCGCAACGCCCGGGAGCTTGTCATCGTAGCTCCACGTTACACTGTGGCGAACCAGAGGCTGCTCGGGACGTTCCCGCTTGTGTCGAACGGCGCTCGGCGGCGCCTCAGTGTCGAGATCGCCGAAAATGCTGCCGCCGGCGACCAGCGCCATGAGTTGGAAGCCACCGCAGACACTGAGGCACGGTATGTCTCGGTCGAGCACGGCTCGCGCGAGTTCGATATCGGTGCTCTCGCGGCGCGGATGCACGGCGGTAAAGCCGGCCGGCTCGCCGTTGCGGTTTCCACAACGGTAGTCGTCCGCGCCGACGAACAACACCCCATCACAGAGGTGCAACGCTTCCAGAGCAGAGGCATGCGGCGGCAGAACGATCGGAACCGCTCCCCCCGCAGCTACGAAATCGATATATGTAAGCTGGACATTGAGCCGCGGCACGTCGACGGCCGTGACGTCGCAGCTGATGCCAATCGTTGTTTCCACGCTGGCCATGCCGTTCCTTTCGCAGGCCATGTTACTTGGGGTGTACTTCAGAGACCATTCTTCTCGTAGAGGATGCCGTGACCGTTCCACAGCCACCCACAGCGATCGAGGATCTCGAGGACTTCCTCGCGGCGTTCACGAACTACGAACAGCAGCGCAGCCTCCCTACCGACCGCCGCGCGCTGGGACCGGCGCGTGCCGAAGCGTTGCTGCATGCCTCGCGACTGCTGCCCGTCCCGCAGCAGGTCATTCAGATTGCCGGCTCCAAGGGGAAGGGATCGACGTTGTTGTACGTCGAAGCGTTACTGCAGCGCCGCGGTGCGCGCCCAGGGGCCTATTCTTCCCCTCACCTTCAGCGGATCAACGAGCGCATTCGCGTCGACGGTCGCGACAGTACCGACGATGAGATCCTGAACGGCCTCGCCACGCTCCACCCGGCGATCCTGGCCGCGGAGCTCGCGCCAACCTTCTTCGACCTGTGGACGGTACTGGCTACCCAGATCTTCAAAGAACATCAACTCACGCATGCACTGTTTGAGGTAGGACTTGGCGGCCCGCTCGATTCGACCAGCGCGGTGCCGCACGACGTCGGCGTCTTGACTACTATCGACCTCGAACATCGAGAACTCCTCGGCGACACCCATGAAGCGATCGCTACTGAGAAGGCACTGATCGCACGCCCTGGAACCCCCTTTGTGATCAGCGAACCAACGACACCCTGGGGACAGGCCGCGGCCGAGGTTGCGCGCGATCGCGGCGCCACCCCGATCTCGGTGCAACGCGACGCCCGGATTCCCGACGATCTCGATGAAGCGTGGGGAACGAACCTCGCGACCGCGCTGGCCGTCGTCGAGGACGCCCTCGGGTACGCCACCTTTGCGGCGAGCGATGTGCAAGAGGTCGTCGAGAGCACGCGCTTGCCAGGGCGTCTCGAGTTGATTCGCAACCCACCGCTGCTGATCGATTGCGCCCACACGCCACGGTCGATGGAGGTGTTTCGCGAGGCCTTCGAACGTTGGCGCAAAGGGCGCCCTGGCACGATTCTCTGCGGCTTTCTCGGCGACAAGGAGTGGCGGCCGATCCTGGAGCTGTTTCCAGTTGACCCCGACCTTGCGTGGATCATCACGACGCCGAATGCGACGCGGCGCTTGGACCCGAAGCCCGTCCTCGAATTCCTGCGCAACCGCTACCCGTCAGTATTGTTTCGCGAGGACCCGCAAGAGGCACTGTCCCTGCTCCGCGAGGCGGCGCCCCACACGGCGGCAGCCGTGACGGGGTCGTTTCACCTCGCCGGGCTGGCGCTCGGCGACTGGTAGTTCGCCGTCGATAGCCTCAGCAAAGGAAAACGCCCACCAGGCCAGTGCCTGGTGGGCGTTCTGCCCTGATGGGCGTCGTCGTCGATTCTACTGCGGGGCTACGTGATCTTCGCCGTTTCGTCCTCGGTCGGCTTTGGCGTCCCAGACTGGAACACCATCTCCGAGTTGACTACGTCGACAACGATCTCGGTGGCCTCTTTGAATGCACCGCGCAGCATCTCTTCGGCCAGCGGATCTTCGATCTGCTGTTCGATCGCTCGGCGCAGCGGGCGTGCCCCGTAGTCCGGGTTGTACCCCTTGTCGATCAAGAAGTCCTTGGCCGTGTCGGTGATCTCGAGGTGGATGTTCTTCTCGCGCAGTCGGTCTTTGACGTGCTTCAGTTCGATCTCGATGATCTCGCAGAGGTCGTCACGACGCAGCGGCTCGAAGACGACAACATCGTCGAGGCGGTTCAGGAACTCAGGACGGAAGTGGCGATCCACTTCGTTCATCAGCTCCTTCTTCATCCCCTCGAAGTCACGTTCGTCGCCGCCGGTCTTCTGGAAGCCCAGCGAACTCTGGCTCTTGATGATGTTGGCGCCGATATTCGACGTCAGAATCAGGACCACGTTGCGGAAGTCGATGTGACGTCCGAACGAGTCGGTCAGCTGACCTTCCTCCATCACCTGGAGCAGCATGTTGAAGACATCGCTGTGCGCCTTCTCGACCTCGTCCAACAACACGACCGAGTACGGACGGCGTCGGATCTTCTCGGTGAGCTGGCCACCCTCTTCGTAGCCGACGTAGCCAGGGGGTGCCCCGACCAGACGGCTCACGTTGTGCTTCTCCATGTACTCCGACATGTCGATCTGAATCAGCGCGTCCTCTTGGCCGAAGAGGAACTTGGCCAGAGCCTTTGCCAGCAGCGTCTTTCCAACCCCGGTCGGGCCGAGGAACAGGAACGAGCCGACCGGTCGCCGCGGATCCTTCAGACCCGAGCGCGAACGGCGTACGGCACGCGCGACGTTGCTAATGGCATCGTGCTGCGAGATGACAGCCTTGTGAATCTCGTCTTCCATCGCGAGGAGACGCTCTGCTTCGGCCGTCTCGATCCGGGTCAACGGGATTCCGGTCATCTTCGAGACCGTCTCGCAAATCACCTCGACATCGACGGTGCCGCCACTCTCTTGAGTGTTCTCGCGCCATTCGCGGAGAACCTCTTCCTTCTTCTTCTTTTGCTTGTCGGCCTGATCCCGGAGATTTGCAGCGCGCTCGAAGTCTTGCTGAGCAACCGCCTCTTCCTTCTCCTTGTTCAGCCCATCGACCGCCTGCTCGATCTCTTTGAGGTCGGGCGGACGGGTCGAGTTGCGTAGCCGTACTCGCGAACCGGCTTCGTCGATCACGTCGATGGCCTTGTCCGGCAGGAAACGGCCGCTGATGTAGCGAATCGAGTGGTCGACGGCGGCTACCAGCGCGTCATCGGTGATCTGGACCCGGTGGTGGGCTTCGTACTTGTCGCGCAGCCCCTTGAGGATCTCGACCGTCTCGTCGCGGCTCGGCGGGTGCACGACGATGCTCTGGAAGCGACGCTCGAGGGCGCCGTCCTTCTCAATGTGCTTGCGAAACTCATCGAGCGTCGTCGCACCAATGCACTGCACTTCGCCCCGCGACAGCGCTGGCTTCAGGACGTTCGAAGCGTCGATAGCGCCTTCGGCGCCACCGGCTCCGACCAGTGTGTGCAGCTCGTCGATGAAGAGGATCACGTTCTTGACGCGGCGGACCTCCGTCATGACGGCCTTGATGCGCTCTTCGAACTGGCCGCGATACTTCGTCCCAGCGACCATCATGGCCAAGTCCAGGACGACGATGCGGCGATCGCGGAGTAGCTCCGGTACGTTTTGAGACACGATTTCTTGCGCCAAGCCTTCGACGATGGCGCTTTTGCCGACACCAGGCTCACCCAGCAGCACTGGGTTGTTCTTGGTTCGGCGGGACAAGACCTGCATCACCCGCTCGATCTCTTCTTCCCGGCCGATGACCGGATCGAGTCGACCTTCACGCGCCATCTCAGTGAGGTCGCGCCCAAAGGCATCGAGTGCGGGAGTCTTGGAACGTCCTTGCTTTTGCCCGGACAGTGACGGCACGGCCGTCTCTTCGTTCGAAGCGACATCGGCGCCAAGCAACTCGAGGACTTCGCCTTTGACGTCTTCGAGCTTGATACCGAGGTCCATCAGCACTTGCGCAGCGACGCCGTCGTTCTCGCGAATCAGGCCGAGCAGTAGGTGCTCCGTACCGATGTAGTTGTGCCCGAGCTCGTTCGCCTCTTCCTGGGAGAGCTCCAGGACTTTCTTGGCGCGTGGCGTGAACGGCAGCTGTCCCATCGTGACCATCGAAGGGCCCGACTGCACGTGCTGCTCGATCTCGGCGCGGATCTTGTTCCCATCCACACCAAGGTTCTTCAGGACGTTGGCGGCAACACCACTTCCCTCTTGCACGAGGCCCAGCAAGATGTGCTCGGTCCCGATGAAGTCGTGGTTGAAGCGCTGCGCCTCTTTCCGGGCGAGCGCCATGACCTTGCGCGCTCGGTCGGTAAAGCGATCGAACATATTTGTCTCTCTCAAAAAGGACCGTTCCTGGCGCAGCAGCACACACTCACAGGCACGCCGCTGGCTACGCCAGATACTTCACGGATCAGTACCTTTTGGGGAACGTTCTCACCCCCAACAAGGTTCCTTCACCTTAGCACAAAACTACGACCCTCCGCGTTCAAAACCGGTTTCCCGAGCTTGCCAGCGGAAGGAGACACCCGACCTTTATCGTTCGCTCGTCGGGTCGAGGTAGTTGCGGATAAAATCGGCGCGAGCCACGTCGCGCTCCATGGACTCCAGCTCCTCACCATGCAGCTTCTGCAGGTGTCCGGGCTGAGTCAAAATGAAGAGGTCGTTGATCATGTTCTGGGTCAGATCTGGGAGTATCTCGAGGTTCAGCCCGAGGCGCACCAGAGAAAGGTTCTCCAGAGTCTCTTTCGAGCTGATGATCCGCGCAGTCGAGAGCGTCCCGTAGGCACGCCAAATCTTGTCCTCGAGGATCGTCCGCTTGGATTCCAGCAGCGTCTGCCGCACCTTGCGCTCGTAGTCAATGATCTGCGGAATGATGTCTGAGATGTTGTCGATGATCTCAGTCTCGGTCTTGCCCAGAGTGATCTGGTTCGAGATTTGATAGAAGTCGCCGAGCGCTTGGGTCCCTTCTCCGTAGAGTCCCCGCACGGCGAGGCTGATCTTCGTGACCGCCTGGAACACTTTGTCCATTTGCTGGGTCATGACGAGGGCCGGCAAGTGCAGCATCACCGAAGCTCGCAGACCGGTACCTGCGTTCGTCGGGCACGCCGTCAGATAGCCATACTGTTCGTCGTAGGCATAGCCGAGGCGCTCTTCGAGGCGGGTATCGATCTCGTCCATCTCGCGCCACGTTTCGCGCAGCTGGAAACCCGACCGCAGCGCCTGCAAGCGCAGATGATCCTCTTCGTTGACCATGATCGCGACGTCTTCAGCCGCATTGAATGCGACGCCGCGATCCCCTTTCGAGAACGCGTGCTCGCGACTGATCAGGTGCCGCTCCATCAAGACGCAGCGATCGATCGCATTGAGTGGCTTCAGGCGCAGGAACGTCAGACCGAACTCGTCTGTCGCTTCGTCGATGACTTCGCCGACCTGGCTCTCGATTGCGGTTCGGCGGCGGCTGTTGGCCTTCGACAGGAAGGGGTGACCGTCCAAGTTCCGGGCCAGCCGGATCCGGCTCGACATCACCAGGTCCGACTCGGGGCCCGTGCCCGAGAGCCACTCTCCCGTACCGCGTGAAAGGTTGCTCAGGTCCACGTTTCTCGCTCCAACTCGTGAATCTTGTCGCGCAGCGTGGCGGCGAGTTCATATTCCTCAGACGCCACGGCAGTCGTCAGCTCTTCTTTGAGCTCTTCGAGTTCTCTCTTCGAGCGGAGGGCATCGTCGATCCGACTCGGCACCTTGCCTCGGTGTCGAACCGGGCCCTGGATCCCGTGGATCTTGCGGAGCAGCGGATTGATCTCGCTACGAAACGCGTCGTAGCAGCTCGGGCAGCCCAGTTTCCCGTTCTGACGGAACTGCCGAAAGGTGATCCCGCACGGCTCGCACGTGAGATCGTCCCACGACTCGCTGTCTTCCTCCTTCGGGTCGACCAGCTGCCCGAAGAACTCGGGGATCGAGATGTCTTTGACGTGCGCGTGGATCGCGACCCCCTTCTGCTCGGCGCAAGCCTCGCACAGGTGGATCTCCTTCTTGGCGTTGTTGACGATCTCGGTGAGGTGCACCGTGGCGATTGCCTCGTGGCACACTTCGCAAATCATTGACATGGCTGGTACTTACTACCTTCCTCGGAGGTCGTTGCAGGGACCCTTCCCTCCAAAACTACATCGACCGATGCGCTTTGCAACTGGAGATTCTTTTGCCCTGTCTCGCAGCAGTGCTCTCGGCACTCCCGCGCCCGTCAGTCGCAGAAGCCGCATTTCTGGGAACCGCTTGCGGGATGCGATCAAGGCACCGGTGGTGACCCAGTGCCGTCCATGCCCTCCGCTGCGTTGCCGGGCGCGCCAAGACGCGCCAGAACGGGTGCTGTGTGCGAAAGGGTCGCGTTCGTCGCCGGAACCCGCAGCACCGCCAGATCGGATTCGCGATCGATATCGGTCAGCGGCTCGAGCAACCTCCATGGGCAAGGTGCGGCAGCGAGTGCCGCCCGGGTGGTGGCCAGGACCTCGCTGCCCCCCCAATCAGGATCCGAAAAAATAGGACCCGACAGCGGAAAGCCAGCCGGTAGCGCCAGCAAGTAATAGCCACCGTCGGTCGCTGGGCCCAGCACCGCTGACCCGGCGCAGGCCGCGGCGATCGCCGTGTCGATCAAGGCCGGCGTGATCTGCGGCGTATCGGCCCCGATCGCGAGGACCGCTCGGGCGCCGCGGGCGAAGCCCCACCGAAACCCGCGGGCCAGACGCGCACCCAGATCCCCGTCTCCTTGGTGTTCGTACGTGACCCCGGCGCGCAGCTGGGGTGGAAACGCGTGGGCGTCGGCGTGGTTCCCGTACAGCACGACGGCTCCGCGCGAGGCGCGAGCGGCCGTGAGCGTGTCTGCCAGGAAGGCCGCAGCCAGCTGTGCAGCCGCTTCGTCGCCGATCGTTGCCGCCAAGCGGCTCTTGCACCCCCCAGGGCGCGGAACCTTCGCGAACACGAGAACGAGAGCTTCTGCAGCGACCGCGGGCTCGTGCACGGCCCCCTGACTTCTATCCTCTTCCGGCATCACAGCTTCCAGCGTTGTTGGCGGGATCTTTGTCGTTGACACCCTTACTAAGGCACATACAATCGTTCCTCGCCTTCGTGGGCCTTTTTGGGGCCTTCTTGGCGGGCGGTGCGTTTCGGCGTGTACTGCGGCAATCTTGCTGCGGTGGCCACAACGAAGCAAGTGCCCCCGCAGAAGAGAGCAGGCGACCTCGGGAGTGGCGCATTGGGCTCCCCTCGAGGATACAGCGACCGCTGAGCGACGTGCAGCGCGGAGCTGCGTTTCGACCCGCCGGAGTCTATGAGCTTCGTCCTAGCGACGGCCCTCACTCTCCCGCGAGCCGAGGCGCGAGCTTCAGCGCTTCTTTTTTTTACTACGTGGAGAACATCGCATGAACCGCGAGATCCTGCGCTTCGTTGACACAATTCAGCGCGACAAACAGATCGACAAAGAAGTCGTCTTCGTCGGTATCGAGCAGGCCCTGATCTCGGCCGCTCAGAAGAAGACGGGATCGACCGAAGGTGTCGAAGTTACGATCGACCGTGAGACGGGCGACATCGAGGCCACCGTCGATGGCGAGCCGCTGAGCCCAGAAGACCTCGGCCGCATTGCGGCGCTGTCGGGCAAGCAGGTGCTTCTGCAGAAGATCCGCCAAGCGGAGCGAGATGTCCTCTACGAGGAGTACAAGCCCCGCATCGGGCAACTGTTGACGGGCACCGTGCAAGCGAAGAAGGGCAGCATCCTAGTCATCTCGCTGGGCAAGACAGAGGGGATCCTGCCACGGTCGGAGCAGTCGCCCGCGGAGAACTTCAACGAAGGAAACCGCATCAAGGTTGTGCTCAAAGAGGTGAACCTGCAGGAGAACCGGGTTCAACTGTTGTGCTCCCGCGCCGAGCCAGACCTGGTCCGTAGGTTGTTCGAACTGGAGATCCCCGAGGTCGCCGACTACGTAGTCGAGATCAAAGCCATTGCCCGAGAAGCAGGACACCGCACGAAGATTGCTGTGACCACCTATGATTCCAACGTCGACTGCGTTGGCGCCTGCGTGGGCGTCAAGGGCGCGAGAATCCGCAACATCGTCGACGAGCTGTTCGGCGAGAAGATCGACATTGTGCGCTGGAACGACTCCATCGAGGTCCTGATGCTCGAGTCGCTGCGCCCGGCAGAGGTCGCGTCTCTGGACCTCGACTTCGAGTCGAAGACCGCGACCGTCTACGTACGCCCGGACCAACAGTCGCTCGCGATCGGCCGCCGCGGCCAGAACGTCCGCCTGGCGTCGAAGCTGACCGGTTGGGACCTGAAGATCACGGCGGTCTCCGACGAAGAACTCGAGGAGATGCGACACGAAGAATTGGCCGGGCGAGCCGAGAATCTCTTCAACGAAGAGATGTCGCAGGCGCAACCTGCAGCGGAAGCTCCGCCGGCATCTTCGAGCGCTCTCGACCGCCTGTTTGCCGCGCCCGCGGACGGCGACGGAGAAGCCACCGAAGCCGACTCCGCTGAAGACGCAGCTGGTGACGCCAGTGCCGCCTCTGAAGGCGACACTGTCGCGCCGTCGACTGTTGATACGAGCAAGCTAGACTCCCTGTTTCAACAGACGGGCGACGAGGCTGCGGCCGCCGTTGACGCGACCGCGGAGCCGCAAGCGGTCCCGGCCGACGACGCCGGCAGCAATGGCGGCGCCGCCGCCTTGACGATCGAGGACCTCCCCGGAATCGGGGCCGCCACGGCCGAGCGCTTGCGCGAGGCCGGTCTCGGCTCGCCAGAAGAGATCCTCGAAGGCGGCGCTGAGGCGTTGGC
>JBCCHQ010000164.1:0-14231 GCA_039028735.1 Planctomycetota bacterium
CACGTGACTGAGAAGTCGTGTCCACAGCACCTCGTACGTGAAGGAAGTTACTCCTGAGAGGCAAACGAGCGCCAGCATCACGCGGGCCGCGGGAGTTGGGTGGAATGGCACACTGGCGACAGCGTCGATGTCTTTTGGCGGCTGGTTCCTCGCAGGCTTGCGCGCAATCACAGCAGCGATCAAGAAGACGACGAAGTTGACGCCTACACCGACGTGCACGGTTGCTCGGAGACCGATCGCGGGCAGCAGCGTGAACGCGGCGAGCACTGTGCCGCAGACTGCTCCAGCGGTGTTGATGCCGTACAAGACGCCAGTGCGCGGGCCGACTTGGGCGTCCGTGTGAACCGCCGCTCGGATCAGCAATGGCAGGGTGGCTCCCATGAATGCGGTTGGAACCATCAAGATCAAGAAGGACGAAACGAAGAAGAAGGCGAGGACCGCCGTGCCTCCTTCTGCCGGCAGCTCGGGGTGACCACCCAAGAGTTCGTGGCAGGCCGCGGTTGCACCCCTGAGCAGGAGAGGTACGGCAAGAGCGGATGCGGCGATTGCCGCTTCTAGGACTCCATACACCAGTACCGGGCGACGTACGCGCGTGAGGAAGCGTCCGGCAGCGGCGGCACCCACGGCGAGTCCACTCATATAGGCAGCGAGAACCGCTGCGATCGCAATCGCGGAGGTCCCAAAGACGAAACTGAATTCGCGGATCCATGCGGTTTGGTAGAGCAGCGCGGCGAGCCCTGACAGGAAGAAGCAGATCAGGACTGCTGCGAAACGCGAATCGGGGCGCACGAAGAGGAGTCTCCTTTGTTGCCGCTTCGCCGCTAGCGGAGCACAGCAGCTGCGCGAAAGGCGGGTTCGGCGACTGACTACCGAGGGCAATCCGCATTCTGGCACTCCTGCGATGCGGGAACAAGTGTGCCTGCAGCGACGATTCGATGATTCTACCCGATTACGTTCCCGGAACCGGCTTGGGCGGTGGAGTGCTTCTCGCGGGCCGACTTGGCCGGCAAGAGCTGCCGCTTTGCCGCGGCACAATCCACCGGGCGGGTCTGGCGTGCTCCTGACTGCACGTGTCGCAGCCAGCGGCGCCAGGCTTTGTTGCGCGCAAGTGGTCGTGGTTCGCGTTTCTTGGCACGCGGCTTGTAAGTGTCAGTTGGTGCGAGAGAGGGGGACGACCGCTGCTTGTCTCATCTTCGTGTCGGCAAGTGGCGATAACAGTCAGTCCCACTCTTGTCTCTCTTTCAAGTTTTGAAGAATGCGCGCAGTGGACTGCGGGCGCAGCAGACCAAGATCGAGGTCATCGGTCACAACATCGCCAACGTCGATACTCCGGGCTTCAAGGCCAGCGACGTGCAGTTCTCCACTCTGTTTGGACAGGCGATCTCGCACGGAAGTGCACCCACTGCCGGCGTTGCCGGAATCGATCCGGTGCAGGTTGGAGGTGGTGTCCGTGTGGCCGGGACGCGCGCAGACTTTCGCGATGGTCCGATCGAAGCTACCGGGCGTGCTACCGACATCGCGATTCAAGGTTCGGGGTTTTTCGTCTTGGCGGACGATCGTGGCGGGCGAGTCTTCACCCGAGATGGCGCGTTCGCGACGGACGGCAATCAGCAGCTGGTGGATCCAGGGACCGGTTTCGCCGTCCAAGGATACACGGCGGATCAGGACTTTCGCGTTCCGGTTGGCGGGGCGATCGGCGACATTGAGATCGCTGTTGGTACGCAGACAGTGGCGCGAGCGACGTCGCGTGTCGAGTTGTCTGGCAACTTGGATCCGGCAACCCCGGCGGGTGCGACCGAGGGGGCGGAGTCTGAGCCGACACTACTCCTTACCGTCTACGATTCTCTGGGGGCGCCTCATGACGCCCGACTGACCTTCAAACGCGAGTCTTCGGTCTCGGGCGGCCCCACCACTTGGCGATACTCGGTTGAGCCGATCCAGGCAGAGCCGATCCAGACAGAGCCGATCCAGACAGAGTCAGCGACTCCGCAAACGTTGACCCCGCAACAGTGGCAGGTGGGCGCTCGGGTCAGCGGCGGCGGGACATTGGAGTTCGACAGTGACGGGCACTATCGAGCACCGACCGGAGACGCTCCGGAGATTGTCTTCGACCTCAGCGCTGCGCCGGGCGGCGGAGCGGTGACGCCGCTGGCGGTGCAGCTCGACTTTGCGCAGGTCACGCAGTTCGCGGGCTTCGACTCAGGCTTGCAAGTGGTGGCACAAGACGGTCTCGAAGCTGGGGCACTGCGCGACTATTTCGTCGGCACCCAAGGGCAGGTCGAAGGCGTGTTCACGAATGGCGAGACGCGTACCCTCGGACAACTGGTGCTGGCTGAGTTTGCCAACCCGAACGGGCTCGCAGCCGTCGGGGACAGCTTCTATCGGGCGAGTGTCAATTCGGGGAGGGCTCAGATCGGGATCCCAGGAACGTTCGGGCGTGGCGTCGTCCAAGGAGGAGCTCTCGAGGGATCGAATGTCGACCTAGCGGTGGAGTTCACAGAGTTGATCGTTGCTCAGCGGGCGTTCCAGGCGAACGCCCGTGTTTTCACCGTGGCCGATGAGCTGCTGCAGGAGCTACTCGATCTGATCTAAGGGCCCCGCGGGGAGAGCGGTAGTAGCCCGGCGAGAAGAACGGGGAGGTCGCGAGAGCAGAATCTATCCGCAACTTGGACGCTGTGGGAGGGGCTGTGGCGCGCGTGAGAGTTCCTTGAAGGTAACGTTTTAGTAAAGTTGACCGGAATGACGAACGTACTGCTTTCAACGGCCTGAGTTCGCGCTTACGCTACGCGCTCAGACGCCTTGTCGGTTGCCTTTCGCCGATTTGCGTTGTGCGCGCACACGGTAACCGCTTGGCTTCGGGCTCAAACCCCGAGGCTACGAGTGACCCGCTCGGCTAGGCGTCGCCAACCAGAAGGAGGCGCCCCGTGCCAGGGATTGCTCGTGCTGATCAGCACCTACTCGACATTCTCATCGAGTGGGAAGTCCTCACCCCGGAACAAGCAGAAGTCTACGCCGGTAAGTTGCTCGTCTATCGACGCAACCATCCCGATGTTGGCCTCGCCGACGTCTTGGAACGTCGCGGGTTGCTGCATCCCGATGACCTGCACGAAGCGCTCGACGAGGTCGATCAGCGATTGCATCGAGAAGAGCATCCGCCACGACGGCGCCCGGCAGCGACGCCGCGCACGCGACAGCCGCGCCGCGTCAGCAGGTCCCGCCCGTCCGTTACGGCGGCGCATGCGCGACCGCCTCGCGCTGACAAGACCGTCCCGCTGGTCTTTGCCGCGGTGATTGTGACGGTCGGCATCCTCGCCGCAGTGATCTTTCTCCAGGACAGCGGTGGAGAGACCCGGCAAGAGACTGCGCAAGCTCCAGAAGTTGAGCCGCAGGAACCTGAAACAGCGTTGCCGGAGCCCGCGACGCCGCCATCCGAGGAACCAACTGTCGATCACGAAGAGCGACAGCTGCGCGCCGAACTGCGCTCCATCCGCGCGTTGCCGCTGCAAGAGCGAGTTGCGGCGCTGGACGACTTGGCGATCGATGCTGCCCCGCGCTTCGGAAGCCAGATTCAGGTGGAGCTGCAACGAGCTCGTCGCGAGCTCGATCAGCGCGCCAAGTTGGCCTATCCGCGTCTCGAGGAGCTCTCGAACGACGCTGGCAGTGTCGAAGAGATGGCCGCCGCGGCTGCCAAGCTCGAGGAGTTCTTGAGCGACTACGGTCAGAATGTCATGTCGGGACGGCCGGCTCGAGAACGGGCTGCGCTGGTGCGACGACTCGACAATGAGTGTGAGAAGCTGCTCGTTGCTGCAGAAGCCGCGTTCCAAAATGATGACCTGGAGACGGCTGAAGAGCACTTCGCGTGTGTCGCGAGGAGCGGCCTCGACGAACATGTGAGACCTGCCGAGCGCGGTTTGCGCAAGGTGCAGCGTCGCGGCAGTCGCGGCACGATTGCCAAGGCGAGTGGTCGCAGCGAGAAGTCCGGCAGGGCCGAGCCGACGCCGAAGCCAGAGAAGAAGACCTCCAAAGAAGACTCCGTCGCGAAGAAGCCGACGAAGAAGGACGCGGCTGAGGGCGGTGGCACGGTCGTCGATCGCATCTCCTTTCTGCGGCCGAAGCTGATCGAGCTGTGTCCCAGCCGTAAGTACACGCTCGATGATCGGGGGCTGTTTTCGATCTCCTACGACTTCGAAGAGAAGCGCTACACCGATGGCGAAGATTGGACACCGGCGTTGGCCTCGGGCAAGCAAAGCCACCAATCGCCGATCCGCTGGACGCTCTACCAGGAGGAAGTCGTTGTCGATGGTATGACGGGGGTCCGCATCTCAGACCGTGGAGTGTGGCGCCACAACGTCAAGTTGCTGGCACCGATTCACGTCGATGTTGTCTACTACCCGATGAACCAGTTCAACAAACAGAACCAATTCCACGTAGCGTGGGTCACGGAGGCTGGCAAAGGCGTGGGCGCCAACATGGGTCTCGTCTCGGGGACCTTCAGTGGTGGTGTGTTCGGCAAGCCGAGCGGAGTCCTAGAGCCGATCAGCGGTTTTAGCAGCTACCAGATCGGGCTGACCGTGACGAAGAGCGGCTACCAGGGGCGGTTTCGACGCAAAACGACTCCGCTTCGAAAGCTCCCACGGAAGTTCGACAGCGGCTTTGTCGCTTTCGTGTTCCGTAACGACGTCGCGGGAACGATCCAGTCCGTCAGTATCCGCGGAATGCTCGACTTGGATTGGGCCGAGGAGGAGCTTCGTTAGCCTGTCTCGCTTCGGGCATGCCCGATGCATTCACTCCTTGTCGGGCGCCACGACCGGTGCCCGAGTAGAAGGAGTGTTCGATGCGCAGACAGCTATGGCTCCCGGGTTGTGCGATTCCCGCTCTAACGCTTTTCGCAGTGAGCGTTGCGATCGCTCCCTGAGGGAACACTGGCAGCGCCAAGGTCGCCGTCGCGAAGCGCGATCTGCATTTGATCGTGGCCGCGGCGCGGGCCTTCCGCGCGGAGCACCAGCTGTGGCCGCGGTCGTGTGCCGAGCTGCTCCGAGAATCCCCGCGCGACGCCACAACAGGGCATGCCACGACTCGCCGACCTCAGGCGGCTTTCCTCCTGAAGCGAGTTCCCAAGGACCCGTGGAGCGGAGCCCCGTACATCTGGCGACTAGGGGCTCGCGGCGAACCCGAGGTCAGTAGCCTCGGATCGGATCAGAGACCTGGGGGTACGGGGACTGCGCGTGACATCGTGGTCTCGGCGCTCGCCCCCGGCGAAGACGACTAGTGCTCCGGGTTGAGAGCGGCAACAATCCACGCTTGCAGTTGTGAATCGCAACGACGGCAGCGAGAAGTGGGACGATCATGAAGCACGTAGTCATCGTCGGGGGTGGGTTCGCGGGGATCAACGCGGCGAAGGAACTCGGGCGGCGCGCCGCGACCGATGAAGTGCGCGTCACCGTCGTCGACAAGCGCAATCATCACCTGTTTCAACCGCTTCTGTACCAGGTGGCCATGGCCGGCCTGAGCCCGGCTGACATCGCAACCCCCATTCGTTCGATCTTGCGTTCGTATCCTTGTGTCGAAGTGCAGCTGGCCGAAGTCTCCGCAATCGATACCGATGAGAAGCGGTTGACGACGACCGCTGGCGAGTTGCAGTACGACTATCTGTTGCTGTCTTGTGGCGCACAACACTCCTATTTCGGCAACGATCACTGGGAGGACCATGCACCCGGACTCAAGACGCTCGAGCACGCCACGGAGATCCGCCGTCGCGTCCTGACTGCCTTCGAGCAGGCCGAGCTCGAGAACGATCCCGACAAGCGCAAAGAGTGGCTGACTTTTGTTGTCGTAGGCGCAGGGCCGACGGGTGTCGAGTTGGCCGGGGCGCTGGGTGAGATCAGTCGGTACACGTTGGCTCGCGACTTTCGCAACATCGATCCCAGTCGCACTCGCGTGTTGCTGATCGAAGGCGGTTCGCGGGTGCTGCCCACGTTCGAGGAGTCGTCGTCGCGTGCGGCCGCGGCGAGCTTGGAAAAGCTGGGTGTGACGATCTGGACCTCGAGTCAGGTCACCGATGTCACCGCCGATGGCGTGGCTTTGGGAGTCGAAAGCGTGCGTGCCCGCACCGTGCTGTGGGCCGCAGGCGTCCGCGCGTCGGAGCTCAATAGTGAATTGCCAGGGAGCACCGATCGCTCGGGGCGGATCGACGTGCGCTCGGACCTGAGCCTGGAGCGGGCGCCGGAAGTGTTCGTTGTCGGGGATCAGGCGCGATTCACGAGCGAAGGCAACGTGCCGCTGCCAGGCATGGCGCCCGTGGCTATTCAGCAAGGGCGTCACGCTGCTCGCAACATCTTGCGCGACTTGCGGTCGCAATCGCGGGAGCCGTTTCAGTTCGTCGACAAAGGGCAGATGGCAACGATCGGTCGGGCCGCGGCCGTCGCCGAAACCAAGCGGCTGCGCTTGCGCGGGTTCATCGCGTGGCTGGCCTGGGGCTTCATCCACGTTCTGTACCTGGTCAGTTTCCGCAATCGAATGTTGGTTCTGGTGCAATGGACCTGGTCCTACTTCCGTTTTCGGAGAGGCGCCCGATTGATCACCAGTCGTTGGTGGCGACGTGAACCGGCCGCCCCGCCGGAGTACGCTGAATCTGCGTCGGGGCCCGACGAACGATGAATCGTGGGCCTGCATGAGTTTCGAGCCTGACGTCAGTCGGCAAGCGGACGTTGGATCTCGATTCGACGCTGTCGCCGACGCTTCTCCACAGTCGCTCGCTGTCGCCAGTGATGCTGCTCAAGTTACCTATTCCCGCCTTCGCGAGCGGTCCAACGGGGTCGCACACCGTATCGTTCAAGAGTTGGGCAGTCACGAGGAGTGTGTGGCGCTCTGGTTGCCACACGGTGCGGAAGTGTTCGCTGCACTACTGGGAGTCGTGAAGGCAGGAAAGTACTACACGGTCGTAGATCCGCAGTGGCCGGATGCACAGGTCCGCAGTGTCTTGCGTGATTGTGGTGCCCGTTGGCTGCTCTGCGATGACAAGAGCGCTGACCGCGCGCAAACGTTGCGGCCTCGATCGATGCAGTGCGTACCGCTCTCTGATTGTGACGCACCGCAGTCCACGGCCCCGGCGCTGGAGTTGCCGCCTCAGCGAGCCGCGCTGCTGTTGTATTCGTCAGGGACGACCGGCGAACCCAAGGGGATTCTTCACCAACACGATTCGATCCTCGCGTGCGCGGCCAAGTATGCGACGGGTCTCGCCGTCGCTGCTACCGATCGCGTAGCTCTCTTGATGCGGTGTAGTTTCGGCGCTTCTGTCGGTGATCTGTTCAGCACTCTGCTGATGGGCGCGACAGTGTGTCCGTTCGATGCGCGCGAACGATCGCCGCAGGATCTGTGGCGCTGGCTGCGCGACAATCGAGTGACGATCTACCACTCGGTACCAACGTTGCTGCGGCGTCTTGCTGCGCAGTCAGCCGGAGAGCTGCCCGCTGTGAGGCTGGTGCGCGTCGGCGGCGAGCCGGTCGATCGACGCGATCTTGCCGCAGTCGATACAGCGTTTTCAAAGTCGGCTCAGCTGTGCATTAGCTACGGGGCCAGCGAAGCGCTGGGCATCTGTTCGTCGTTCGTCGACCGTACGCACCCTCCCGAAGCCGAGCCGTTTTCAGTCGGGATTGCTCAAGCCGGCACGGAGGTGTTGCTCGTCGACGAGTTGCTGCGCCCGGTCGCACCCGGCAACTCAGGCGAAGTCGTGGTCGGCGGCGCCGGGTTGGCGCGCGGGTACCTTGCTTCGGATGCGACGGACGACCGTTTCTTGGCCGCGGGCGTTTGCTTGGAGACGCGCTGCTTTCGTACGGGGGACTTGGGAAGCTGGTCGTCAGATGGGCAGCTGCTTCTCGCGGGCCGGATCGACGCGCAGTTGAAGATTCGGGGTGTGCGCGTCGAAGCTGAGGCGATTGCGGCGACGATCCACACGCTGTCGTCGGTCGCCGAGGCGGTAGTCGTCCCGTGGGGTGAATCTGCGTTGGTGGCCTATTTCGTTCCTACCGCGCCGGGGGCGGCTTCGGTGACTGAGATGCGAGAAGCTGTGCGATCTCGCTTCCCGGAAGAGATGCAGCCGGCTGCGTTCGTCGCCCTGGAGGCCTTGCCATTGCTTGCCAACGGCAAACTGGATCGGGCAGCGTTGCCTCCTCCGCGGCCAAAGAGTGAAGCCGTCGGAGCTGACCGTTTGCCGAGGAGCGCGCGCGAAGCCCGTCTGCTGGCGCTGTGGCGCGAGGTACTCGATTGTCCAGCAGCAGTGATTACTGATGACTTCTTCGAGCTCGGGGGGAGTTCGGTGGCCGCTGCGAGGCTGTTTGCTCGAATCTCAGAGGAGTTCGGAGTGGACCTGCCTCTAGCGACACTCTTTGCGGCGCCGTCGGTTGCAGCGCTGGCGCCGATGGTCTTCGAGGAAGCCGCAGCGCCACAGTGGGATCATCTAGTCCCCGTGCAGTCGAATGGGGATCAGAGTCCGTTGTTCGTTGTTCATGGCGCCGGCGGCAATGTCTTGTCGTATCGATTCCTCGCACATGCTCTTGGCGAACAACAGCCAGTATTCGGTTTGCAGGCGCCGGGGCTCGACGGCAGTCCGGTGGTGGCCAAGACGCTGGAAGAGGTGGCAGCCACGTACGTCACAGAGCTCTGTCAGTGCCAGCCGCGTGGTCCGTATTGGTTGGCTGGGTACTCGGCGGGGGGTTGGTTTGCCTACGAGATGGCGCGTCAACTGCGTCAGCAGGGGGCGGTTGTGGGACGAGTGTTCCTGCTGGACACGTTGATTCCGGACCCAAGCCGGCGTCCGGGCGCTGCGTTGGCTGCGGGTTCTCGTTGGCGGCGATTGCGCAACTATCCACGGCGGCTACTCGAGAACTGGCGCTTGCGCCGCTACTGGCGAACGCGGCGCCGCGTGCCTCATCGCCTGCGACAGCAGCACGTCTTTCAGACCAACGTTGCCCTCTCTCGTGGCTATCGGCCCCGGCCTTGCGACGTGTCGGTGACGCTGCTGGCTGCGGCGCCGGTGCCGGCGGAGCTAGCGGATCGTTGGCGACAGCTGATTGGCGATCGGCTGGAGATTGTCGTCGTCGCGGGACGCCACGACGGCGTCATGAGGGACGAGACTGCGCCGCAATGGGCCGCCGAGATCGCTCTGCGGCTGGGCGGGGACGGTTCCCACTAGCGCGTTGTCTCTCGGCACCTAGTAACAGTTTCGCAGTCGCTAAACGAAGACCTAGAGATCTGTGAGGGGCTCGCGAACTTCGATCACAGGCAAGGTAGTCCATCGGGCGTCGGGTCTTCCCCAGCGTCCGGGAACGGCGAGGTGGGGGGCGCCCCCCCTGAGAACAGGTACGCCAGGAGTGCCACCGAGTCGCCAATTCCAACGGTACCGCTGTCATCGAAGTCGTAGGCATCGATGCAGCTCGTGAATGGCTGTCCTTGGAAGCATGCCGCGAGTATCCGGATCGAATCCCCGACATCGATGAAGCCGGTTGGGTCGGCGTCCCCGCGCACGAACAGAGCGCTGCCGAGTTCGTAGATCGTGCTGGTCGTCAGGCCAACAATCGCGAACTCGTCACCACTCAGTGAGAAGCCTCCGAACGCGTTCTCAGCCGTGGCTGCTGCCAGCGGGATCGCGTCTCCAACGAAAGAAGCCTGCCCGTTGGCGATCACCAACGCGCGAATCTCGAACGAACCATCGGGCGCCTGGTTCGTAACCCAGACACGACCCCCGGTGGCGTCATAGTCGATGAACTCAGGTACGAAGACGCCGTTGAGCCCGTATCCGGGCTGCGGGTGAGTCGCGCTCGCGGCGGGGATCAAATCCACCGTCGTCGGGCCAGGGCCCGCAGGGCCCTCGGGTTCGTTCGGGTCGCCTGGGGGCAAGTCCGTGTTGAGCTGGAACGAGAACATCTCGCAGTTGACCGGACTCGAGGCGAGGAACACCTTCGATGGCTCCCGATACGTCAGAGACGAGATCCCACCCTTCTGAAACAGCAACTGCGTGCCGCCGTTGAAGGGCTGCGCAGGAATCGTGATTTCGACGGGACCCGTCAGCACGGTGCCGTCCAAAGCGATTTCGATGACCGTGGCGTTCTGGTTGGGATCTCCGTTCGGCCCCGCGCCCAAGACCAACGATCCGAGGCCGCCGTTGCCGTCCGGGACGAACACGATGCCAGTCGTGGGTGCAAAGCCAATGAAGGGGCTGTCGAGCGTGATCAAGACGTTATAGAGCTCATCGGTGCCATAGACCTTGCCGTTTGCGGGATCGGTCAAGTAGAAGCGGGGTTGTCCGGCGGCTGCCGCGGGGTTGCTGGTGATGTCAAAGAGGTTGGTGACGAGACCGGAGACGTTGATCGTCTGTTGACCGTCGATCTGTCCGGCCCCAACTGCGACGACGCAGCTGTTCGCTGCCTCGAGAGTCCCCTCGACCCCGATGACCTCGTAGGCATAGGTCCCCTCCGGCAGCGTTGCCGGCTCCGGCCAGCTGGTGGCGGTACCGCCAAGCGTTGCAACTACGACGCTGTCGCGCTCGATGACGATTGCGGTGTACGCCGCACTTCCTGGGAGGGTCCAGCTGATCGTGGCTAGCTGCGACGACACGCTGCAGTTGAGCGCCTCGACTGGTGCCACGAAGTCGATCTGTTGGGTCGGGACTTGTACCGCGTCCAGTGGGTTCACGAAAGTGTCGATCTCCAGCGAGTTGGCGAAAGAATCGCCGTCGAAGTCGGCGAGCGGCAGCAGGACATTGGCCGGAATCAGCCCGGACGCATCCCCGAGAAAGCTCGGAGCGAGCCCGGTGAAGGCCGAGCCGCTGGCGACACCATTGCCGTCGAATCTCAACAGTTGGTTCGTAGTACGCTCGGCGACCCAGATGAAACCGTCGCCGTCGATCAATACACCGCCGAGATCGGTGCCTACGGCAAATGACGTGGAGCTACCGCCCGCGCTCAATCGGTACAGCTGCCCGTTCTGGCTGCCAATGACCCACGCTTCGGCAGCACCGCGAATCGCGAGAGCTTCCGGGGACGCGCCCGGCGTCGGAAAGCTCTCGATCAGCGTCAAGTCGCTGGCCCGACGTTCTACAGCGTCGATCCCTGGAAGCGTGATCCAGGCATGTCCAGCGCGGTCGAGTACTAGGTCCAGCGGGTCACTCTGGGGCGGTAACTGGACCGTCGCCAACTGGGCTCCGGCCGCATTCAGCTTGGTCAATGATGGCGGCCCTTGGGAGACGACGTAGACGTTGTCGAGGACATCGACGCCGATGCCGAGTGGACTCGCGTCGACCGGGATCGCAGGGCCACTGCTGCCGCCCGGGCCAAAGACGATGTTGCCGTCCCCGTCGATCTTGATCAGTGTGCTATCGCCGAAGTTCGAGACCCACAGGCTGCCTTCGGAATCGACGGCCAGGGCACGGGGTCGATCGCCGACACTCCACGTGTTGACGATGGTGCCGCCGGGGTTGAACTCGGCAACTACGTCCGAGTCTTCGAAAGCAACGAAGACGCTGCCTGTTGGCTTCACGGCAATGGCGACGGGGCGCACCAGTCCCGGGGCTATCAAGGTGCCATCGATGCTGCCGTCGAGGTTGATTACCGAGATCGTGTTGTCGTCGGCGTTCGGTATCCAAATGAGATTCTGGATCCCGGCGACGTCTGGAAGCTTCACGCAGAAGTCAGCTTCGAGAAACGACGCACCAGCTCCAACTGCGATCGAGTTGTAGCTTGTGCTGCACTGACCCAGCTCTTTGGTCGGCGGGATGCTGGAGACATCCAGCGTTACCGCGCAGGTCGCTCCGGCTGGAATTCCGGTGAACAGGTAGTGACCGTCGGTATCGGTGATCTGTGTGTCGGTCAGCGTCGACCCGTCCAGGAGCGTACAGTCTAGCATGACAGTGATTCCCGCCTGCCCAGGTTCCCCCGTCTCCTCGCTCCCATTGTTGTTGAGGTCGCAGAATACGCGATCTCCGATCTCTGCGGTGGGCAGTGGGGCCAGAGTCATCGTCGCCGCGACCCACGCTAGCGAGGCCGGCAAAGCTGTAGTTGCGCAGCAGTCTTCTGAAAGAGCCTGCACAGTCAGCGTTGTTGCCCCGCGCGGGATATCGACGCTCAATACCACGTGGTCCCACTCGTCGCCGCTCGAGCTGCTGAGCATGTTGTCGAAGTCGGTCGTCACTCCGCCCGTCGTTACGCGCAGGATGCTGGGGCGGATCGGGCCTGAGTTCGTTCCTTGGATGCTGCCAGCGATGACAGTCACCTCGGCCTGTCGAACGTCGGGTTCGGGCGCAAATGTGAACGTCTGCGCGACGGTCGTGTCGAGTGGCGGGGAGAAGTTCGCGAATGCGAGGTCTTGGCCGTCGCGCACACCAAGGAAGGAGTCTGGATCTCCCTCGTCGATGATCGCGATGATCGATGCGCCGTTGTTGGCAGTACTAAACATGCTGCCGTCGACCGTCACGACGTTCAAGCCCGGGGTAATCAGATCCAGGGAGGTGATGTCGGATCGGTAGCTGTAGCTGTTTGCAGCTGTGAAGAACAGCGTGGGACCACCGATCAGCGTACCCGAAACGATCGTGCCTCCGTTGAGCGTGATCGTGTTCGTCGGTGTCCCGGCGTCAAAGCCGTTCCAGTACAGCAGGACTTGCTTGACCTGTGCTCCCGCGGGAACGTCGATTGCGATCGTGCCACGCTGTGCAACGAGTCCTACGCCGTTACCGACGATCCGAGTGCCCGTTTCGATCGGGATCGATGGCGTACCCAGGGTTTCGGTACCATCGCCAAATGTCGCAGTCGAACTCGCGACTACTACAATCAAGCTGAGAAGTGAGAGGTGTTTCGGAGAACGTAGCAACACCATCGCGCCTCCCCGTTCTATTGTGGCTTGGAATCTTGTTAGCTGCTCGGCGTCGATCGGCTCCATGGTAGCCTATGACTCAGCAGACAACAATAACGCGGTGACGATGGCCATGCACGCGTTCGGCGCTGCGCAGATTACTAGACTTACGAGATCACCTAACTGAAGAGATCTGCTTGGCCCTTCCCATACGCGGTCGCAGGATTGCTCGAGGAGTCACCCTGGCAACATGTTGAGTACGCTATCGCTGCATCGAATTGCGCACACCCGATCCGCAACGGATCCTGTGTCTTGGCCATGAATGACCCAGCGACTGTGCGAACTACGACTGGGAATGGCAAGTCGGCGCGGACTGTGGCCCGGCTACTTCTGCGGATGCAGTTCGCCGGGGGCGCATGCCTCGCTGCGTTGTGGCTGTGGACGATGCCGCACGGCTTCCCGTTGGATCATTGGCGCTGTTGGGCGAACTCCATCTTGCCGGTTCCTGTCTTGCTGGTCTGTACGTGGTCTCTGTGGATGCTTTGGCAGCGCCGCGAACCGCGACTGCAAAGCGTGCAGCTAGCCGTTGCGACATTTCTGACAGTGGCGTTGGTCACGGGCTCTGACTGAACTGGCCGAGGAAATCTTGGAGCGGAACATCGACCTGGACGATGTGCTCAATGAATTCAATCTGAACATCGCGAATGCCCTTACCGGCTTCATCAAGCTTCAGATTGCAGATGCGCTGGACATCAACGAGACCCTGGACGCCCTGATCGTTGAAGCATCCGGCGAGATCATACAGCCGGGCGTGGAAGCAGCGGTAAACGACATCGTCGCCCTTATGGGAGAGTTGGCTGGCATTGATCTGGGGACGGTCGGAAATCTGCAGGCGTTGGTCGACGATGTTGGCGCTCTGATTTCGGACATTGGAAGTCTGCCGATCACAGATTTCACCTCTGCAGTTTCTGCTCTGGAAAAAATCCAACAGGCCGGGCTCTCATTAAACGACATTGGCAGTCTTCAGACAGGCGTCAGCTACGGCGGACATGCTGGGATCGACGGGATCCAGTTTACCGAGGCCGAGCTGAGCGCTTTGGATGGCACCAGCTTTGGGGTGAACTTTGCGCTGAGCTTTGCCTACAACCAGTTTCTGTCATCCGAGGTGTTGTCCAACGCGCCGAACGAGCAAGCAGCGATGATCGCAAGCATTGCCGGTCAGATCCTGTCGGTCGTCTTTAGTTTCATCCCTTACATCGGATCGGTCTTTGGCCAGTTCCTGGGCGAGGGTTTGGTGACGATGATCGCCAATATCCTGCAGTTCAACATCGACAACGACCCGAAGGCCTATGGCTATCTGGTCTTTGACGAGGATCTGGGCGAGTTCGTCG
>JBCCHQ010000165.1:0-13133 GCA_039028735.1 Planctomycetota bacterium
AGTCGACGTCAACGTGTCTAACCTGAACGGTTCCAGCACGCTCGTCGGTGGTTTCACCTACGACGATCCGCCGGTGCTCACCAGCCTCGCGCCGACCAACGGCACGCCGCTCGGTGGCACCAGCGTTGTTCTGACCGGAACCGGCTTCACGGCCGGCGACGCCGTTACCTTCGACGGGATTGCTGCTGCTGTTACCTTCGACTCCGCAACGCAACTCACAGTCACTGCTCCGGCGCACGCTGCCGGCGCAGTCGACGTCAACGTTTCGAACTTAAACGGTTCCAGCACGCTCGTCGGTGGCTTCACCTACGACAACCCGCCGACGATCACCGCGTTGACGCCGAACTCAGGGGTCATTGCAGGCGGCGAGTCGATCGTCGTCACAGGAACCAACTTCGTCGGGTCCGAAGCCGTGACCTTCGACGGCCTCGCTGCTGTTGTGGTCTTTGACTCGGCTACCCAACTGACAGTGACGACTCCGGCGCATGCGTCAGGGACGGTCAACGTCGTGGTCACGAACGTCAACGGCACGGATACGTTGGTTGGTGGCTTCACGTACGTGGGTCCACCAGTATTGATCAGCGTCGCGCCGACGAATGGTTCGCCTCTCGGTGGCGACACGGTGACGTTGACCGGTACCGACTTCACTGCGGGAGACACTGTCACTTTCGATGGTCTCGCAGCAGCCGCGACATTCCTGTCTACGACCAGCCTTAGCGTCGTCACACCGGCGCATGCACCAGGCGCTGTCGATGTCGTTGTCTCCAACGTCAATGGCTCCAGCACGCTCAGCGCTGGTTTCACCTATGACACGCCGCCAGTGATCACGTCGGTGACTCCCAACAACGGTTCGCCGCTGGGTGGGGACACGGTTACGATCCTTGGTACGGACCTCACAGCAACGTCGGTCGTCACTTTCGGCGCCAGTGTTCCGGTTGCAGTGGCGCTGGTGTCGCCGACTGAAGTCACCGTCGTCACACCGGCTGGAACCGCCGGCGCCGTCGACGTAACACTGACCAACGCCAATGGCGCCAGTACGCTGAGTAGCGCGTACACGTACAACACTCCGGCGAACCTGCTGGTCGTGAACCCCAACAACGGCTCACCGCTGGGTGGCCAGGCGGTCACGCTGCTCGGGAACGGCTTCACGCCAGA
The DNA here is from genome assembly GCA_039028735.1 of Planctomycetota bacterium. GTDB lineage: Bacteria > Planctomycetota > UBA8108 > UBA1146 > JAJFFE01 > JBCCHQ01. Next base: position 1,156 of record JBCCHQ010000165.1, read on the forward strand.
CGTTTCCGTCACGTTCGACGGTGTCCCGGCAATATCAGTCGCCTTCATCTCGCCGACTAGTGTGTTGGCAACAACTCCTGCTCACGCGCCGGGCGCTGTCGACGTCGCCTTGACGACCATCAACGGCACCAGCACGCTGGTGGGAGGCTTCACGTACAACCCGCAGCCGACGATTACGTCGCTCTCGCCAGGAAGCGGTCCACCTTCCGGCGGCACCTCGGTGACCTTGGCCGGAACAGGCTTCTTGCCGGGCACCACGGTCCGCTTCGACGGCATCATTGCGCCGGCCACGATCGTCTCGACAACTCAGATATTCACGGCGTCCCCTGCTCACGCAGCAGGAGTCGTCGACGTCACAGTTACGAATACGAACGGCACTGGCACGCTGGCCAACAGCTTCACGTACCTGAGCCCGCCAACCCTGACGCTGGTCGCACCGAGCATGGGATCTCCTGCTGGCGGCACACTGGTCACCCTGACGGGTAGTGGATTCGACGGCACAGAGACCGTCAGCTTCGACGGCCTACCGGCTACTGCGGTGACCCTGATCTCACCGACTTCACTCACTGCGCTCACGCCGGCTCACGCGACTGGCACCGTCAATGTCAGCGTCACGAATGGCAACGGTTCCGACACCTTGGTCGGTGGCTACACCTACGAAGGTGCACCCACGATTACCAGCGTTGCGCCGAACACCGGCACGAGCGCTGGTGGCGACTCGGTCGTCATCACCGGCTCCAACTTCCTCGGCAGTGAGACTGTGACTTTCGACGGCGTCGCTGTGGCGTCAGTGACGTTTGATTCGAGCACGATGCTAACCGTCGTCACCCCGGCGCACTTCGACGCAATCGTCGATGTGGTCGTCACCAACGTCAACGGCTCAGCGACGCTGACCAACGGCTTCACCTACGGCACGCCGGCTCCCACGCCGACGTCGATCACGCCGGCCAACGGACCGCGCGCTGGCGGCACGACGGTGATGATTGCAGGTAGTAACTTCACGGCTGCAGACACTGTCACCTTCGACGGAATCGCGGCGACCTCGGTTACGTTCAATTCGGCTACGAGCCTGACAGCCGTGACTCCTGCTCATGCCGCCGGCACGGTCAACGTCACCGTCACGAACGCCAACGGGCCCGGCACGCTGCCAAGTGGGTTCACCTACGATGCGCCGCCTACGATCGCCAGCATTACGCCCGCGTCGGGTACGCCCACGGGGGGTACCGCGCTAGTGGTCACAGGGACCGACTTCGTCACCGGCACGACTGTCTCTATCGGCGGAAACACCTGCGGCACAATCGTCGTCACCTCACCTACGCAGATCACCTGCTTCTCTCCGGTTGGCGTCGGTGGAGCAGCGGACGTCACGGTCTCGAACGCGAACGGTGCCGATACGCTGACCAGCGGCTTCAACTATGACCTGCCGCCGACAATCACGTCGATCACGCCGGATACGGGTAATCCAGCCGGTGGAGACAACGTCACGATCACCGGTACCAGCTTCGACGGAACAACCGATGTGTTGTTCGACGGAGTTCCAGCCGCTGCAGTCGTCTTCCTGGGGCCGACGTCGCTGGCCGCCACGACACCTGCAGGTGCTGCTGGCTCGGTCGACGTGACGGTGACGAACCAGAACGGTAGCGACTCTCTTATTGGCGGTTACACGTACCTGTCGCCGAACGTCATGCGCGTCGCGGATGCGAGTGGCACACCTGGTAGCGGAGTCTCACTGGTTGTCGAGCTGATCACGGTCCGAGACGTCAAGGGCTACACGACAGCCATGACCTTCGACAACACGAACTTCACGCTGCAGTCGATGGACATCAACGGCCTCGACGTGCAGCTACTCCTCGGTCCAATCCAGGTCGAAGGAGGCGTCGAGTTCTTCAACACGACCATCGACAACCCCGGTGGCTTTGGTATCGCCGCGGCGGTCTTCGACCTCAGCGCACCGTTTCTGGGCCAGAACCTGTCGGCTGGTGGTCCCTACACGATCGTGCGTTACAACTTCGACACGACCAACTCCCCGACGCTGATTGGAACGACTCACAACTTCGACCTCGTCGACGGGCTGGGCAGCCCGCCGGTGAACAACGCTGTCAGCTACCAGAACGAGATCGGTCAGACGCTGACGCTGAACCCACAGCGTCAACGAGGTGTCTTGACGTTCGTGGACACGCAAACGTTCAAGCGTGCGGATGCCAACGGTGACGGCAACCCGAACATTGCCGACGCAATCTTCTTGATTACGTACTTGTTCAATGCCGGAGCCGCGCCGCAGTGCCAAGCTGCTGCCAACTCGAACGGCGACTTGCTGATCGACATCTCCGATATCATCACGATCATCCAATGGCAGTTTGCCGGGGGTAGCCAACCTCCCGCGCCGTTCCCGAACTGTGGTGCTGATACCGGCACGACGTTCGACTGTGGATCGTACAACGGCTGCTAACGACTAGAACCCTGTTTCGCAATGCGCGAACTTGGAGTGTGTGCCTTACCGAGAGAGCCTGCGACGAGCAGGCTCTCTCTTTTTTTGGCAGCTTGGGGCTGTCCTAGAGATTCGCGGTGTCGCTATCGCCCATCGGCATCCCGCCAGGGAAGTATTCCTGCCACCGCTGCGTTACTCGATTGGCCGTGTCCTCATCGCAGAACAACTCGTCGGGATAAGTCGGCTTCATGCGAGCATCGATGGCAACCGGACCGCGAAACGACACCTGATTGCGAATGATGGCTTTCGAGGCGGCATGAATGTCCGCCGCCGGCTCAAAGCGTGTGAAGCACGTCCAAAGGAAACGTGCATCAGATGCCGTCGCGCGCTTTGCGTCATCAACGACAACCAGTAGCGGCCAGTCACTGAACGCGGCCTCGGCAGCGATTCGCGCCGCCGCCTCGGGGTCCTTTGCATACTCCGCCGTCGCTACGACCAGACACCCCGGGCAGTACACAATCGCGTCTGTCACTCCGGCTGGCAACGCCCCATTGAACTCCGGGAGCAAGTCGCGCACAGGATCGCCGATACCCAGCAGGACCCCCTTCGACCCCTCGTTGACAGCGGGTCCGGTGTAGTCGAGCGTATCCATCGACAGGCACGCGAATACGAAGAGGTCGCGCTCCCATACGACTCGTGCCAGAAGGTGCTCGAGCAGGCCGCGGAAGTCGCTGAGGTCCCGCGAAGTGTCGGTCACCAACAGGAACTTCGTCAGACTCAGCTGCCCTTCGCCAAGGATCCGAAACGCAGACGCCATTGCTTCGCGCGGGTAGCGATCGTTGACGACCGCCGCCGAAAGTGAATGGTAGCCTGTCTCACCGTAGCTCCAGAGGTCGCGTACCGCAGGCATGACCAACGGGAACAATGGGGACAGCAAGTCTTGGAGGAAGTCGCCGAGGTAGAAATCCTCTTGTCGAGGCTTGCCAACGATCGTCGCCGGGTAGATCGCGTCGGCGCGGCGTGCCACGGCGTCCAGGTGAAATACCGGGTAGTCGTGTTGTAGAGAGTAGTAACCGTAGTGGTCGCCGAACGGCCCTTCCGGCGCGCGCTCGCGCGGGGGCACGTGCCCGATCAGCGCGATCTCGGCTCCCGAAACCAACGGATGCCCACCTACCGGACTCTTCGAGAGAGGTAGTCGGCTTCCCAGCAATAGCGACGCGAGGATCAGCTCCCCGACTCCCTCCGGCAGCGGGGCGATTGCCGACGCTATCAGGGCGGGAGGGCCACCGAGAAAAACAGTCACCGGTAACGCCGCATCCTTTTGTTCGGCGGTGTGATAGTGAAAGCCACCGCCCTTACCGATCTGCCAATGGATTCCGAGACGGCGATCGTCATGCCGCTGCATCCGATACATGCCGAGATTGTGGCGACCATCTTCGGGATGTTCGGTGTAGACGAGAGGGAGCGTAAGGAAAGGCCCGCCATCTTCGGGCCAAGAAGTCACGATCGGAAGATCACTGAGCTTGGCCTCGCGATCGACCACCTCGGTTACGGGTCCGGAGGATCCGCGACGAAGTCCGACACGCAACGCGGCACCGGCCAGCGAACGCGCCTCCCAGATCTTACTCAATGAGAGCGGAAACAGATGCTCGGCCGTGTGTACGACGCGCTCGATCAGCTGCTTCGGTCGATTTCCGAACGCGATCTCGACGCGCTTGGCACTGCCAAACAGATTCGTGACGACCGGCATCTTCGAGTTGCGCGGGTTGCGAAACAGGAGCGCCGGGCCACCCGCAGCAATCACACGGCGGTGGATCTCGGGGAGCTCGAGGGCGGGGTCTACTGGCGCCTCGATTTCACAGACTTCTCCGGCTGCGCGTAGTCGCTGCAGGAAGTCGCGCAGGTCGGTCGGTCCAGTCACTCGATCACTCCGTTCCTACTTGAGGTGCGGCGATTCTTCCGGATCGTAGCGGGGGCTACAAGGCTCCCCAGACGCCTCCACGCGAAATCCGAAAGCACTCCCCCAAAAGCACTTACACGTCCAATGCAAGATACTTGCCCGGTTTCCGTGCTTGGGGGCAGCTCGGTTCACAAATATAATTGCGTTTCCTCAACCCGCACGTCGTCCCCGCACATGCCTCCAGGACCATCCAGGAAACCTCGATGAGAACTTGCTCACCCATCGCTATCGCATGTTTCGTCGCCGCCATGACGACGCTCTGCAGTGCCCAGTCGTTGAGCTGGGAGCACCTCTCCACAGCCACCGGCGACATCGAGCCGCCAACGCTAACGGGTTCGGAACAACCCGACAGCTGGATTCTCGATGTCGATCAAGATGGACTGCAGGATTTCGTTGTCTGTGAACGGATTGTCGCGCCGTCGATGCTTTGGTATCGGCGCCATCCCGGCGGCTGGGACCGCTACGTCATCGACGACACGCAACTGCACCTCACCGCTGGCGGTGAACAGTATGACGTTGACGGCGATGGCGACCTCGATCTGATCGGTGTCGGTAGCTACCTGAGTAATCAAGTCTGGTGGTTCGAGAACCCGTTCCCGAACTATGACCCTGCGACCCCGTGGGTCCGACACAACCTCAAGGCATCGGGAGGGCCCACGCAACACGACAGCGTGGTCGGCGATTTCGATGGCGATGGGGTCGACGAGTTCGTGTTCTGGAACCAGGGCGGCTACGCGTTCCCCGACAACTATCTGTTCCTGACCGAGTTCCCTGACAACCCCAAGACGCTTTCTGATTGGCCCCGCACGCTGATCTACTCCGGCAGCAGCGCCTCGGAGGGCCTGGCGAAAGCTGACATCGACGGCGACGGTGTCATTGACATCGTCGGTGGCGGTCATTGGTTCAAGCACAACGGTGGCACGTCGTTCACCGCTCTGCCGATCTACCCGAATCGTGCCTTCTCGCAGGTCGCGGTCGGACAGATGATCGCTGGGGATCGTCCAGAGGTGGTCGTGTCGTCCGGCGACATCGTCGGCCCGTTGGAAATGTACGTTTGGGATGGTGCTTCCTGGGTCAGCCAACCACTACTTCCGTTCGATACGTTCAACGCGCATTCAGTTCAAGTCGTCGATTTCGATGGGGATGGCAACCTCGACGTGTTCGCCGGGGAGATGAACCTGAACCAGCAGAATCCTGATGCCAAGACGTGGGTGTTTCTCGGTGACGGCGTCGGTGGCTTCACAACGGTGGAGGTCTATTCCGGCTTCGGCATTCACAACTCCAAGGTCGGGGACCTCGACGGCGACGGCGACATGGACATCCTCGGCAAGCCCTTCAACTGGGACGTGCCGCGGATTGACGTCTGGCTGACCAATGGCACGGGACTGCCTATAGACCAGTGGCAAAAGCATCTGATCGATACGACGCCATGGCAGTCGGGAATCATCTATGCAGAAGACCTCAACGGCGACGGTCGCGATGACCTCGTCGCCGGCGGCTGGTGGTGGGCGAACCCTGGCAACGTCGGCGACCCATGGTTGCGGAGTGCGATCGGCGCCCCGCTGCACAACCTGGCCGCAGTCCACGACTATGACGGAGACGGGCACCTGGACATTGTCGGTACCGAAACGAAACTCGAGTTTCCACTCACTCCCCAAGCCAATGGGCACAGGCTGCATTGGGCCAAGGGGGACGGCAGCGGCAACTTCGTCGTCGACTACATCGGTGACGCACCCGGCACGACCGGTGTCGACTTCCTACAGGGCATCAGTGGCGGCGTGTACACACCGGGAGGGCCGTTCACGACGATACTGTCGTGGCAGGACGGCGAAACGGGCGCAACCCCCGTGCAATCTCTGATCCCCCCCGTCGGTGACCCGACACTTCAGCCGTGGACCTTCGGTACTCTGCACCCGACGTCTCTGGGAGAGGGAGTGTCGACGGCTGACATCGATGGCGACGGTGACCTCGACGTCTTCCAAGGGACCAAGTGGCTGCAGAACGACGGCAACGGCAACTTCACACAGCACACGACCAACACGGACATCCTGGTCTTCGGCCTCACTGATCGCAATCGTCTGGCAGACATCGATCGCGACGGTGATCTGGACGCTGTCGTCGGCTTTGCGCACTTTGAGCCTGCACCAACGACGTCGTTTGTCTGGCTCGAGCAACCGGCAGACCCGACCCAGCCGTGGCCAGCGCACCTGATCGGCACCAACCTCGGTGGTGGCTACAGCATCGACGTCGCCGACCTCGACCTCGACGGCGACACCGACATCGTCTTGGGGGAGCACATCGGACTCACGCGCCTCTTGATCTTCGAGAATCTCGGCGACGGCAGCCAGTGGAATGAGCGTGTCGTCGACGCTGGCGGTCCCGGCATGGATCATCACCTGGGCAGCCGCGTGCGTGATCTCGACGGCGACGGCGATCTCGACATCTTCTCCATTGGATGGACCAACGACAAAGTCTGGGTCTTCGAGAACCTCGGCGCCGACAACGTCATCGACCTCACGCCACCGGAGGCCCCGACACAGGTCACGGCAACTCCTGTCGATGACCAACGTATCCAGATCAGCTGGGCCGCGAATTCGGCTGAGGACTTTGCCAACTTCCACATTCATCGCTCCAACCAGCCAAACTTCGTCCCCTCGCCGATGACGCTCATCGGCACGCTGACGAGCAACTCGTTCTACGACGACGGACATGGCGAACTAGAGACGTACTACTATGCCGTCGTCGCCAACGACCTCAGTGGCAACGGTTCGCAGCCATCGACGACTGTCGCGGCGACGACTTTGCCCGACACTTCGCCGCCGCGGCCGGCACGAGTACGCGCCTTGAGCAGCTCGACAATCCGCGTCGACTTCGACGAGGACATCGCTAGCGCTAGCGCCACGACGCCGGACCTCTTCGCGATCAACGGGCTGACGGTACTGGCTGCGACGCCGAGTGGTACCAATGCAGTCATCCTTACAACCTCCACAATGGTCACGGCCGAGGTGTACACGCTGAGCGTGACCGGTGTCTTCGACATGGCCAACACTCCAAACAGCGGCGGCGGCGCCGCGAACTTCGTGTCGGGAGCCAGCCTCGAGGCTCTTTACCTGCTCGATGAAGTCACAGGCTCTACGGCTCCTGACGCTAGTGGAAACGGCCACGACGGCGTCATGGCCGGTGCTGCTTGGAGCAGCGACTCTGCTCCGGGTGGCGTGAATTCACTGTCTTTCGATGGCGCGACGGGTCGTGTCGAGGCGAATCCGTTCGACACCGGCACGCCAGCCATCAGCTTCGCGTTGTGGTTTCGCGCTGAAAGCCTGACCGTCGCTGACGCGCGACTGCTGTCGAAAGCCGTTGGCGTAGGCAGCGCTGATCACTTTTGGATGCTGAGCACGATTCTCGACAACGACGTGCCGCGCCTGCGTTGGCGCTTGAAGGCTGGAGGTAACACAGAAACGTTGATTCCGCCCGCCGCCGAGATCAACATCGGCGCTTGGATTCATGTGGCAGCCGTCTACAACGGTGTCACGATGTCGCTGTATCAAGATGGCGTGCTGGTGGCGCAACAGGTCAAGAGTGGCGCCGTCGATCAGGCGCCTGGCGTGGCTGTCGCTCTAGGAAACCAACCCACGGGCGCAGGGGACCGTCCGTTCCATGGCGCGCTCGACGAAGTGGCGATCTACGGCCGCGCCTTGACTCCCGAGGAGGTCGCGGCGCTCGCTGCCGTGGTGCCTGAAACGCTCCCAGACCTGGGATCGGTCGACTTCGGCAGCAGCACGATCGTGCCAGTCTTGGACAACGACGGCTCGCCAGCGACAACCATCGATAGCACCAGCGTGGCTGTCGTTGTCGCTCCTAGCGCTGGCTCGACGAACGTCGATCCCACGACCGGGGCGATCACGTTCACCCACGACGGTGCTAGCACCTCGTCGGTCTTTGAGTTTCTCTATACAGTCTCTAGCGACTCTGGAGTCGTATCGAATCCGACGAGTGTTCGCATCACGGTCAACGGCGGTGGCTGCACCGCACCGACCATCGACGTGAACCCGATCGGCACTGTGGTCTGCGCCGACACGCCCTTCACGCTTGCGGTTCACGCCTCGGGCACGGCTCCGTTGACGTATCAGTGGCGACGCAACGGTATCCCGCTGCCCGGAGCCACGACGAGCGCGCTCGCCGTACCCAACGCACAAGCCCTCGACGGCGGCAACTACGACGTAACCGTGACAAACGCGTGCGGCAGCGCAATCAGCGCCAACACGAGCGTTTTCGTTGTACTACCTCCCGTGATCCAGAGCGGCCCCGTGAGCGCCACCCATTGCGCCGGCAGCGCAGCGACGTTGACCGCCACTGCCTCCGGCAGCGCACTGCAGTACCAGTGGTACCGCAACGGTGTTTCGATCCCCGGAGCGAACGCGACGACGCTAGCTCTTGCTGCAATCGTCCCGGCCGATGCCGGAGCCTATGAGGTCGTTGTCTCCAACAGCTGTGGCGCGGTTACGTCGGCGAGCGCGCTACTCGCAATCGACACACCTGCGACGATCGCTCTGAACCCACAACCCATCAACGCTTGCGAAGGAGCCGGTGCAGTACTAACAGCTGGCGCCATCGGCAGCGAACCGATCGCGTATCAGTGGCGCTACAACGGCGCGCCCATCGCCGGGGAGACCGGCGGGACGCTGTTGATTCCAGCGTTGTCACTACAAGACGCAGGTGACTACGATGTCGTCGTCTCGAACGTCTGTGGGAGCACTGCCAGTGTCCCAGTCACGATCACAGTGGACCCGTTGCCCCAGATCACGACGGCGCCGACAGACCAGCACCTTTGTGCGGGCGACTCGGTCGTGTTGGCTGTCAGCGCCACCGGCGGCACCGGCTACCAATGGCGCAAAGACGGAGTCCCGATCCCGGGAGCTACACTGTCGAGCTATAGCATCGGCAATGCAGTACAAGGAGACGCCGGCGTGTACTCGGTTCAAGTCGCCGGCAATTGTGGCAACGTTGCTTCCAGTGCCGCGACGGTCACGATCAGCGACGTACCGACGGTCGTTGCTGGCCCGACTGCGCAAGCCACGTGCGAAGGGTTCTCTGTGGCGTTCTCGGTCGTTGTCGATGATCCTCTGGCAACGCTGCAATGGCGTCACAACGGCATCAACATCCCCGGTGCCACTGGAGTTGCCTACTCGCTGCCCAGCACCAGTGTCAGCGACGCAGGTAGCTACGACGTCGTCGTCATCAGCGGCTGCGGCTTCTCGATCTCGACGCCAGCTCAGCTTGACGTCGTGCCGCAATGGGACTGTGACTGCAACGCCAACGGGCAGCTGGACAGCGACGAGCTGGCGACCGGCAACTTGTCCGACTGCAACTCGAACGGGGTCCCGGACGAGTGTGATCTCAGCGCGGGTACGAGTCTCGACAGCAATCTGGACGGCGTCCCCGACGAATGCTCAGCAACCTTTCTGCGCGGCGATTGCAACGGCGACACGATGTTCGATATCTCTGATCCCGTGCAGCTGCTGGACGCTCTCTTCATCGGGGGTAGGACACTGAGTTGCCTCGACGCCTGTGACGGCAACGACGACGGCCTGGTGAACCTCAGCGACGTCGTGTCGTTCCTGTGTGCCATGTTCTGCTCTCCCTGGAGCCCCCTCCCTGACCCCTTCGGCGCCTGTGGAATCGACCCCACCGGGGACGCTATCGACTGCTCGATCTCCTCCTGCCCATAGCTCCGACAACCCTGACCCAGTCGGCGACGCCGCCACCCTCGACGGCGGCCGCTGACAGGGCCTAGGCGGCCCCTGCCTGCCCCTTGACGGGCCTCGGGAGCGCTCCTAAACTTCAGACTGTCTGAAATCCCGGATTGTCTAAAAACACGTGTTCGGCCGCCGGCTTGCCCGCCCTCTGAGTGCCACACCGCCCCCGTTGGCGGGGGTTCTCAGAAGAGCAAGTACGTCGCGCCCAACGGAGGAGTGCACCATGGGTATCCCCGTCCTCGTATTGTCGATGTTTGTCTATATGGGAGCACCCCCGCTCGACACGACCGGACTGATCCTACGGCTGGAATCGGACTCGGGTGTTGTTACGACCGGCAGCACCGTCACGGCCTGGAACGACCAATCGCCACTTGGCAACAACCTGACGGCCGGCGGCGCACCCACGCTCGCTCCAGGCGTGCTGAACGGCAACCCTGCCATCCAGTTCGACGGCATCGACGACAAACTCGATCGCAACGTTTTCATGGGCCTGCCGACCGGATCAGGCAGCAATCGGACGTTGTTTCTCGTCGTTCGCTACAACAGCACTGGACCAGGCGGCTTCTCGTTCGGAGACCCCACATGCAACGACGCGTTCGGCCTCATCGTACGCCCTCCCCTTGGCGACTTGATGGTGACTGGCTATTGCACCAGTGCCGACCAAGGAACCGCGGAACCGGGTACCGGAAGCGGTTGGATGATCCAATCCGTCATCCTCGATGCCAGCGTGCAGCGGCACTACCGGGATGGTCGGCGCATCGACAGCGGCTTCTTCAACTACAGCACGACCAACAGCAAGGTCGTGATCGGAGCCGAAGTTGGCAGCTTCCTGTACACCGACATGGAGGTAGGCGCAGCTCTCGTCTACAACTACGCAGTCAGCGACACGACGCACGCCAATGTCGTCGCCTACCTGAAGGACAAGTACCTTACCGACGCCACGCCCGCCGCAGCCGATGACTACGTTCGAATGAACCGGACGTCCAACACGACGATCGACGTCACGGCCAACGACGACGCCCGCAGCGCAGTCGACCCAACCACCGTCACCATCGTGGCACCTCCAGCTTCCGGTGTGGCCAGTGTCGACCCCGTCACTGGTGTTATCAGCTACACCCACTGGGCAATCGACATGAAGCCGGATTCGCTGACGTACACCGTCGAGAGCGTGGGTGGCCTTACGTCGACACCGGCGACCGTCTGGATCGCGATCGATGATCCTGGCTGCCCTCTGCTCACGAACAACCTCGCATTGCACTTGGATGCAGGGATCGGCGTCCGGCTGAACGCCGGCAGCGTGCACTCTTGGACCGATCTGTCGACAGAACGCAACGACATGGAAGCCTACGGCGGCCCGACTGTGACCGCTGGAGCGTTGAATGGACACAACGTGGTGTCGTTCGACGGCATCGACGACAAGTTGGACCGGATCTCCGGCCTGGATGGATTTGCTTTCGGTTTCAGCAACCGTTCGGTCTTCGCCGTCATCAACTACCAGGGATTCGGTACGGCTGGCGTCATGTACGGAGACACCTACTGCAACGGTGTTTTCGGACTGACGACGCAACCCAACGGCAACCTGATGCTCACCGGCTGGTGCCCCGTCAACGACTATCCGACGACAACCCAGGGCACTGGCGCTGGTTGGTTGGTGCAGTCAGCAGTGACCGACGGAGGCTGGTTCGAGCACAGTGTAGACGGCGTGCCGCTGACGAATCTGATGCACACCTACGGCACGTCGGGGCAACGTTTCTTGGTCGGCGCAGAAATGACCGGCAGCACGCACGTGCAAATGCAAGTAGCCGAGATCCTCGTCTATGGCGAAGCCCTGACC
>JBCCHQ010000166.1:0-13002 GCA_039028735.1 Planctomycetota bacterium
AGTGGCCACCGTTTCTTCCTCGGTCTCCTCTTCCAAATTATCCGTATCAGCTGTAGAGAAGTCTGGATCGGTGGGTGGCGGGACATGAATGCTTCCGTGATAGCCGAGAATAATCTCAGCATCACCGTCGCCGTCGAGATCTGCCATCTGCGTGCTGTTCCCGAAGTTGGTTCCTACGGCGGGTGAGATTGTCATTGGCCAGCCTGCTACCGGCGTGAAGTCGTGGTGCCACAGTTGGAGGATCATATCGCTCTGCGGGTTGAGGTCTGGCTGAGACCACATGGCGATCTCCAGATCGCCGTCACCATCCACATCTCCAAGGGACGGCCCTCGGTAGTTCGCGTGAGCGTTCTCTGTCGCCGCAATCTGAAAGTGGGGCGGGATACCCAAAGTGCCGTACTCCACTACTCGCGCGTCGAACCAGGACGGAACGACGATCTCCCTCGAACCATTCCCCTCGAGATCTCCGACAACCGGGAGTATGAAAACACTGCCCAGTAGCAATCCGTCAAACTTGACAGTCCCATCGGGCTTCACGGAACGGATCCAGCTCTCCCCCATTTGGACGATCTCCGGAGTGTAGTCCCTGTCGAGATCGACAACAAAAGGGGGGCCGACGCCAGCGATTGCCTGTGGCCAGCCAGTCCGAACTGCGCCATCTCCGTCGAACACCCAAAGCGGTCCATTCACTGCCCCGACACCCGACAACTCTCCTTCGTAGGTCACCAACACCTCTGCAACGCCGTCGAACTCTAAGTCGGCAATGGCTATGCCGCCTAGCCCAAACTCATCTCCTGGAAACGTTGGTGGAATCACCAATGACACTGGCCAGCCCGGAACCAGACTTCCGTCACCGTCGTATGCATAGGCGAGGCGATGCTCTTCCTCTGAAAGAAAGACAAACTCGTCATAGCCGTCACCGTCTATGTCTCCCAGCGCCCACGACGTGTTTGAGCTAACAATGATCGGCGAGCTGTTCATTGGCTGGAAAGTCAGCGGCCACCCCGGTAGGGCAAGACCAGTCGAGTCATACGCGTCAAACCGCGTCTGACTACCCCCTCCACCACGCATGGCAACCAACTCGAGCTTTGCGTCTCCAACGAGATTTCCAACAACGACGCGGTTGTAGGTAAGCCCAACACCACCTGCCCAGCCCGGCAACACACTTCCGTCAGCTTGATAGACGACAAGTCCAACTGCCAATGTTGGAACGACAATCTCCAGCTGCCCGTTTGCGTTCACGTCCGCAATGGCAAGCTGCGGTGCGCCAATGGGCGCACCGACGCTCACAGGCCAACCTGGCATTGGCACAGGCGTAGTCTGAGCCAATGCGCTGCTTGCAAACATTGCTGCCAGCAGCGTCAGTGGCAATGCGGCCTTACGGACAACTGTTCGCGTCATTGCATTCCATGCTGTCAGGTGTCAGGTCTCTGCCACAGACAAGAAACAAGGGGTCGAAAGGCGCAGGGGGTTGCGGGCCACTACTGAAGAGCCACGCGAGCAGGTAGATTGGGTCGTCGATTGCTACGCCTCCGTTGTCGTTCACGTCATACGCGTCTAGACAGTTCGTCAGAGGGTCTCCACTGAACAAGTAACCAAGGATAGCAACTGCGTCTCCGACTTCCACGTTGACCGAACCATTTGCGTCGCCTCGATTGAAATGCGCAACAAACTCATCAGCACCGCGGTCCCAATCTGCTGAACCTCCAACCCCAAGGATCTGCAAAGACCTCGCTTCTTCGTCGAAGTCCGTTAGTGCCAATGGCACGGTTGCAGGGTTGCCTCCATCGATACAAGGCGACATGTTTCTATTGATACGAAAGTCATTTAGCCCCACAAGAAGAGGAGGGGTAAAGCCCGAGCTTACACCAAAGAGATTGAACCCCACGCCACTATGTGCTGGTAGTTGGGAGAAGCTAAACGCCGTAGCTGGGCTACCCACCGGGAGCTCGGCAAACCAATCCCTCTCGCTCGCCGACGGTGGACTGCTCGAAGGTAGCGCAACGTTGTCGTAGACAACATTGCTTGTGCCACCAAACGCACTGCCGGCAGTCAAGTGAAGCCCACCGCCTTGTGCAAGTCCGGCGGTGCTCAGCTCATTGTTCGCTACAGTGTTGTGCACGAAGCTCACCGCACTCAAGGACGCGGTGGGGTTAGGCGAGTTGCATGCGACCCCGCCGCCCTTTGCGTCCGCCATGTTGCCGACCACTGCATTGTTCTCAACTAGAACAACCGACTGTGTCGTCATGTCTCCAGTCAGTTCAACATCCAGAAACAAGCCGCCGCCAAGAGCCTCGGCTGTTGTTGCTGCGTCTACGCTATTGTTCTCGAGCTTGTTCTTGAGAATCAGCACGTCGTAGAGACCCCCACCCGTGGGTTCCGCAACGAAACTCAGTCCTCCGCCCGCTCTTCGCGTTGAAACGGTCCCGGCGTTGGGCAACCAAGCGTTGTTGTCTTCGATAGTGTTGTCCTGTATCTCCACAATCATATTGACCGCACTCGAATCAACCGGCTCAATCTTGGCGTATATCCCACCACCCTCGGTAGCATTGTTGTTGTCCACCAGGTTGCGGTAGATACCGAGGAACCTTTCGTCAGCCTTGCCGGCTTCTCCTACGAGGCTCACGCCGATGCCCCCACCCAGCCGTTGCACTGCCGCAGCTCCGAAGTCGTCGTCGAAGATGTTGCTCGTGAACGTGTTGTCTTGAATGCAGTAGTTGCCCGGGCCACCAGACTCTGGCCTGCTCATTGTAACACTTAGACCACCACCGAGCTCGCCGTCTGCTTCATTGGTCTCAAAGGTGTTCCAAGCAACAACCACGTTCAGGCAATCCGTGATACCAACCCCTCCACCACTATCTCCAATCCCGTTGATAATCACGTTGCCAACAACAGTTATGTCCATGTCCTGCTCGTCAGGCTGTGCCGCCGGAGGTACAGCCGCGGAAGTAACCTGCACGGCGCCACCCGCCAAGCCCGTGGGCAATCCAAACCCGTTAGTGATCGTGAATCCATGAAGCGACGGACTTCCACCTGTTGGAGTGAGGCGCAGCCCTACCTGCACATGTCCGCGAACCGCTGCCGTCTGCGCTGTGTCTGAAGGGCAGTTACCACCACACGGGTCCGAGCCAGGTTGAATCAAGAAAGGCGGAGCATTGCAGAAGCCGTCGACAAGAGTCGTTTGCGGACCAGTCAAAGAGTAGAAGATCAGACCGTCCGGAAAACAAAACGGGTCGATGAATGTTGGAAAGTTCGTGTCAAAGAACATCCCGTCGAAGGCAATGACCCACTCTCCATTGGGACCGTTACCCGTCGTTCCACTTCCCAGCATCGCTATGGAAGTGCAAACTGCTGCTTGAATCTCGTTTGCAAACGGATCGAAGTCAGGAACGACTGTCACGTTCGGCACCGGCAGTGTGTCGTAGAACGGCACGGCACCATCACAAGGCGACGCACCCTGCGCCGCTGCCGTGCCCCCGGAAGTTGCGGCACTGATTGGCAGCACGTCACTCATCGCTCGAGCGACTTGCCGTGCCTCCAGAAACGTTGTTGCCTGCAAGACTCCTGCTGCGTAGCCGCTGTTCGCCACCAGTTCGCTCAGGCGTCCTCCCTCCGACACCCACCACTCAACAACGAACCTATCCGCTGGCGTCGCCACGCCATCCCCGTCGACGTCTACGTGGTCTAGGATGTACTCGACTGCTGCTTGACTCGACGACGTTGGTCCAGCGGCGAAAGAGCTCGCTGTTGCTCCGAGCGCGAGACACAGAGCGGCAATGACACAGTAGCGCATGATTCCTCCGATACTCGATTGGGCACTCGCTACGGGACCCGGTGTAGCTCCTGCCAATTCCGAATAGCGCTGGGACGGTCATGCGATGCGTGCCGCTCCGCGCTTTCTGGGAGAGTCCTCTGCCTCTTGGAGGTGCTCAGTGCGCTCGTAGCGGACAGGCAATCTGTCCCAAGCACCCACTTTCTGAGCAAGCCGCGCTGCTTGTGTGCGTTACAACCAAGTGTTGGAGTTGGATCGCTGTGGGGCTGCGCTCACAGGGCAGGCGGGCACCGTGCTTCGTTGCCTTGACGTGCATGGATTCGCACCAACACACGCGAGCTACCAACCCCTCCAGGGGATCTGGCTTACGCGATCGCCCCGCCGCGACCATCCAAAGTTGGCCTCCAAATCATCTCTCTAGCACTAGGCCTTTCGTCCACACAAAGAACGAGCGCTGCTTTCTCGGTTCAATTCACTCGTCCAACAGCAGGTCGTAATGCGTCGTCTGCTGATCGCGGATCGTGAACGCCCACGGGAAGTCGATCGCTCCTTCGCGCTCGCGGATGATGTTGCCGATGCCGCCAGGCTTCAGGCGCTTGATCATCCACTTGCCGGGGGCAAGACCATCAAATTTGAAGTTGCCCTGTTCGTCCGGTTCGGTCGTATGCGTATTCATGTCGCCCCGGGATACCGCGATGACCAGATTTTCCGGAAGCTCTCCCGACGGGGAGATCACACGCCCCGCGACGCTGCCCCCCTTCGCCATGCGAACGCGGATGTTGTCCCGTCCCTGTCGTGGCCCAAGATCAAGGTCCGTCACATCGGTGGGCGCGTAACCGTCGGCTTGAACGTAGAGGAAGTAGTTTCCTTCCTTGTGTACGGCAAGGTCGAAGCGACCTTTGCTATCGGTGAATCCCGCGGACTCTCGATCGGAGTAACCGCTGAAGCGCTGCGGAAAACCGTAGGCAACGAAATGCCGATCAGGCGGTGGTGACTTCGACAGATAGATGCGGGCGCCAGGGACACGACCTTGGGGACTGCTGACGACCCCCGCCACTCGCGCCAGCGGATCGACGAGGCACACCATCGTCGGTGGCGCATCGGCGGGGGCGTAGGGGCCGAGGAGTTGCCGAATGTGATCTCGCACGCGGATCTCGATCGTGAACGGCTCGAGGGGGATCTGGATCTCATCTCCGATCGACTCTCGGGCGACCTTTCCTTGGGCTGCTCCGCGGCTACGAGCCAGCGTGTCGTAGCCCGTTTCCTTACCAGCGGGCCAGAGAAGGATCTCGTAGTCGGGAAGTTCGGCGCCGGAACGTGTCTGCACGTACAGCTGCATCCAACGGCTTGCAACGAAAGTGATGTCGACCCTGCCTGCACCGCCCTGGGCTGACGCGACGCGGGGTGGAAACACACCACTCGGGTCGGTCGCACGGACCTCGTAGCTGACACCCGCTTCCACGTGGAACAGAAACTCGCCGTCGACATCGCTGCGCCTCTGGCCCCATTGCCACGCCTCGTCGCCGGTCTTGCGTAGTTCGATGAGTGCTGCGTCTACAGGCACACCGTCGGGAAAGCGCACGCGTCCCCGCAATGTGTTCTCGACAGGCAGGGGCGGCACGACGACACGTAGGTCTGAGATCACCTCGTCTTGGGAGCGGAGACGAATGTCAGGGATGGAACCCCAGGCCAGCCCGGCGGCGGTCGCGACAACGTGGAGCACACCCCTTGGTACGCCCTCGTACTCGAAGTAGCCGCCATCGTCTGTTCGTGCGGGAAACGCGCGTGCACCGAAGTTCATGGTTGGGCCCCACAGCATGTTGTGCTCGGCGTTCTCGCGGCGCAGGTTAGGGCGTGTGACGTAGACGCGTGCATCGGCAATCGGCATGTTGCGAGAGTCGACGACGATGCCATGGATCACGCCACCGGCCGATAGGGTGACATCGCCGAGGTTCTCCGTCTGCCCTTGGGCGAGTTGGGCATAAAGGAGTTCCGCTGCGTAACCCTGCGCGGAAGATCGCAGCACCTGCATACGAGGCTTCTCGGCTGCGGGGACCTCGACCTCGATCCAGCCATCCTCATCGCTTGGACCTAGCCGATTCGTTGTGTGGGAGCCGCTGCGGCGCGGAAGCTCCACAAACACGCCCGGGACCGGTTCTCCGCCACCGTCGAGGAAGCGCGCACGGATCGTTGCGACCCCCTGCGGTTCGTCCGCTGACTCGGTTCTCGTGGGCTGCGCCGCGGGTGGCGCAGCCGCTCGCGCATCTGTCTCGGCGACAGGGTGTGCTGGCTCCGGCGTCCTGGTCGTCGGGGGCGACGCGTCGTCGGCGGTAACGATGCTCTCCGACGACGAACCGGTGTCGACTCTCTCGATACCTGGTGTGGAAGCCTGCCACGCAAAGAAGAGAGCTAGCAACAATACGGCGACGCCACCCGCAACTCTCGGTGCACTCATGACCACGATCCATTTCGTAAGGGTTGTCGACGAGGAAGAGAGCGCCGCCGATGCCCCTGCGGGCCAGCGGTCGATCAATGCAAGGGCGGCGGCAGACCAAACATGTCGAGGCTGATCGAGGTCACGGTCTAGTTGCAAGCGCAACTGTTCGAGAGCACGCTTCAGCCGCACTCGGACAGTAGGAGCTGGTGTATCGGTACGCTTCGCGATCTCAGTTGGGCTCCACCCCTCGTAGAAGCGCAGAACGATCGTCGTCCGGTACGGTTCGGCCAGAGCGTACACTGCACGCGCGACAGTGCGCTGAAGCTCTGCAACCTCGAGGAGATCGTCGGGAGTCACTGCTTCTCGAGGGGCCACTCGTTGCTCACGGCGCGTCCGCCGCTCACGTGTGCGATGTCCTCGTCGAGCGAAATTGCGCGTCACTGTGGCCAACCAGCCGCGCACGCCACCCGTCGTTGCGGGAGCACTCTGTTGATACGCCAGACTCGTCTCCTGCACTAGGTCATCGGCCGTCGCTTCATCGAGCGCGAGCTGGCGAGCGAGACCTCGCAGCCAGTCACTCTCTGCAACGAGTGCGTCCAGATGGGACGTCGATCCACCGTCGTGACTCACGGGACTCCTCCTCTCGACCGGCCACGATACAAGCACCTTGCCGCCTCATGAGTGACATCCCGTGCCTTGGAGCGCCGTTGCATGTTTCTTCAAGAGATTCTCTCGCAACGAGATACAAGCGGGAGAAGTCGGAACCTCGTACGTCTTAGCGTACCCCCGGCCCTTGCGTCATGACTTCGCGCAACTTCACGCACCCGGCGCTACTCATCCACCCGCCAGCTTGCAGGCGCACCATTGCACGCTTACGATCGGCAAACTGAGCTTTCACGAACAATCCAATTGCATGTGCATGCTGCGGTATCGTAGCTGGGAAGACGCCCCGTTGAAGAGACATGCCACGTCGAAGTCCCTCGCTCTACTGACTCTGTTCCTCATCCTACTGTTGTCCTCCCGCGCCGATGCTTGCGCATCGATCCCTGCGGGCCTCGTCAGCTGGTGGCGCGGTACCGGCAATGTGAACGACGCACTCGGCGGTAACCATGGCACGCTCGAAGAAGGGACGTCGCTGGTGTCCCCCGGCTTTGTTGGCGAAGCGTTCAGTTTCGACGGAGTCGACGACTACGTGAACATCCCCGATGCCCCGTCGCTCGATATCTTCTTCGACTTCACGGTCGAAGCGTGGGTAATGCCAACGCAAGCCAAACAACACAGAGTGATCACGAAGTGGGGCAGCAACGGATTCCGAACCTTCTCCGTCGAGATCGAAGCGGATGGCGCGCTCGCTTTCCACACGTCGGGGGACGGATCGACCATAAGCACAGTGCGTACCGCACCTGGAGCAGTGCCCGTCGGTCTGTGGACTCACATCGCTTGTGTCCACAGGGGTAACTTGTTCGGCCAAAAGCTCGTCTACATCAACGGTACAAGCGTGCCTTTGACGCAAGTCGGGGCGGCACCGATCTTGCTATTCGTGTCCCCTTCCCCAGTGCGCCTGGGGAGGAACTTCAACGAGCCCATCGGCAGCTTCAGCTTCCAGGGACTTCTGGATGAAGTTTCCATCTACAACCAAGCCCTGTCCACGAGCGCCATTTCGTTCATCGAATTCAACGGGATATTTGGAAAGTGCCCACCCTGTGTAGTAGCTGACTTCTCTGCAAGTACACTAGCGGGCTTCGCTCCGTTGCCCGTCACATTCACGGATTTCTCGACTGCCGGCCCGAGCGCGATGTACGCCTGGGACTTCGACGGTGATGGCATCACGGATAGCACCAACCCCAACCCGTCGTTTACATACATGGCGCCCGGAACCTATGATGTGAGCTTAGAAGTCACGGATACGTGCGGACTCTCCCGGGCGTCAGCAA
Organism: Planctomycetota bacterium; assembly: GCA_039028735.1. Taxonomy (GTDB): domain Bacteria; phylum Planctomycetota; class UBA8108; order UBA1146; family JAJFFE01; genus JBCCHQ01. The sequence goes on from JBCCHQ010000166.1 coordinate 8,144, forward strand.
CCATTCAGGTCACAGATCCGACACCTGTCGTTTCTTGCACGGTCGATCCACTGGCCGGAACAGTGACAGTGGACTGGAGTGCTTCTTCCGTCGCTTTCAACTCTGTCGAAGTACTGATCGACGGATTGAGTGCCGGGCTGTTCACGGGAGTTACAGACGCAACGGTCCCCCTTGGGCCACCTGGTGTTCACGAGGTGTGCGTGGCAGGAGCCACTGGGACTTCGACAGACACCGGTTGCTGCTCCGTTGACTACGCTTGGAACATCGCGTCGGGTGTCCTGCCGGACGAGACCTGCATGCCATGGACAGTCTTCTTGAGTGGAGGCTCAACGGCTCAAACAACGGCTACGCACATGGCGCTCTCTACGACCACGACTGGTGACGACGCGGAAATCCGTCAGGCCGTGACTGCTCCTGACACTTGGGTCATCGAGGCACGAATGCAGCTAATCAGCGGTTCGTCCGCCACTGCGAACCGAGCCCCAGCATCGATCGTCTTCAACGCTGGGCCACTAACAGGGAACATGCTAAACATCGATCACGATGAGATCTTCTTGTTGAGTGACTGCTCCACGGCGGCGCCGGCAGCGATTGTCGATACAAACGATGCTTTTCACACGTACCGGATCGAGGTCAGGGGCAACACCATCGAAGTCTATTACGACAACGGACCGACACCTGTTCTGACCAGTACCACGTTTACCGAAGCCAGCCCGGACTGCTTCTTCGGCTCCCCTTTCCTAAGAATTGGTGATACCGCGGGTGCTGCCCAAGGGGAGTCCCACTGGGAGTATCTGGCACACAACGGCGGCCAGCCGTACCTCCCGACAAACCCAGCCACCGCGAGCAGTTTGGCCTGCGTAGTTGGTTCAGGCTGTGTCATCACCGCAACGTGGATCAACGATTCACGCGTCTCGGATGTCGTCATCACACTCGACGGTGCCGAGGTCTACAACGGGCCGGCCATCGAGTCGTTCGACACTGCACCGGTCGCTCTCGGATCTCACGAACTCTGCATCGTCGGCGTATCAGAGTGTGGCCCACTATCGGATCCCGTCTGTTGTACGGTCGACGTCCTCGCTCCCGCAGCAGCAACCAACCTAGCGTGTCAGGTCGTGAGCGGATGCATCATCGACGCGACCTGGACGAACGACGCTGACATCGCTGACATCTCTATCGCGATCGATGGTATGGATGTTTACAATGGACCGGCGATCGACAGCTTCGTGTCTGCGGCGCTGCCCCTTGGCTCGCACGAACTCTGTGTAGTCGGGACCAACTCTTGCGGCAACGATACAACATCAGCTTGTTGTACGGTCGACATCGTAGCGCCTGCGGCTGCAACCGGCATCAACTGCCAGGTCGTCAGCGGATGCACCATCGACGCCACATGGACGAATGATCCAAGCATCGCCGACGTCTCCATCACAATCGATGGCATGGAGGTCTACAGTGGCCCAGCAATCGATAACTTCATGTCGGCTTCACTCGCCTCTGGGTCGCACGAGCTTTGCGTAGTGGGCACAGACGCGTGTGGCAACGACACGTCTCCAACTTGTTGCAACGTGACTTGTGGAACCTTCACTCGCGGCGACTGCAACGCCGACGCGACCTTCAATATCGCAGATCCGGTTCGAGCGCTCACGTTCTTGTTTCCGTCGATGCCACCTGCCACTCCCGTAGATTGTGAAGACGCGTGCGATTGCAACGATGATGAAGTACTCAACATCGCAGACCCGGTCTGTATGTTGAACGCACTCTTTGGCATGGTAGCGACTCCACCACCGGCTCCATTTCCGGCTTGTGGTGCAGACCCCGCAGGTAGTGCCCTGGGGTGCAACTCGTTTCCACCGTGCCCGTAGGCGTCAACCCGCACGCTTGGGTGCCAAACCACCCCGGTGGCTAGCGGTATTGTTGAGCCACGGGCTTGGCTTCCTCTAGGTCTTCGACGCTGACACAAAGAGTCCCAAGCCGGCACACTCAACAGTCACACTTGTATCGAAACCGGAGCCTGCGCAATCCTGCGAAGCCTCGATGGAGCGGCTCGTCTAAGAGGGCGGGCATCTAGAGACCCTCGCTCCGCGTCTCTTTTTCCACGGGGTGGTCGGCTTCCTCCGCCAATCTGTATAGCTCTTCGAGGTCACTCTCCGGCGCACCGAGCAGCTCCAGCGCGCGGCCAAAGCGCGCTCGCCGTACTCTCTCCAACGCATTTTCGTAGCCAACCTCCCGAACGTTGGCCACGGTAAGCGGAAGAGCGTAGTCCAGCTCGATCCCCTTCTCCTGAAAGGGGGTGACCCCTGGCTCGGCCATCGGCCATGCACTAAAGGTCACCTTCGAGCCATCCGCTGCGGTCGAAGTGTGCACCGCCGCTTCCGCTCCAGCAGTTCGCCCACCGATGACCGTCGCGCGCCCGGCATCCCGCAAGATTCTCGCAGCCCACTCTCCCCCACTCGCGCTTCCCGCATCGACGATGACCACGATGTCTCCGGCGTATCGCGGCTTGCGCGGTCGAATGACACGAGTCTTGCCCCCAGAGTTCCCCCAACGGTAACTCTGTCGCCGCTTCAACAGGTTGCCTAGAAAGGGATCTGACGCGGCAACGAGTCCACCTCCATTGCCTTGAAGGTCAATGATCAGACCTTCGGTCTTCTTCAGTTTCTTTAGCGCGGCGCGCAAGATCGTGGTCATCTTGCCGTGTGGCGCAAGAGTCGCCTTCTCCGGGTCGAACGACTTAATGCGCATGTATCCAATCGCACCTACTTGATCCGCGACCAACCACTTCTTGCCGAAGTGTTTCGGCGTCGGGGGCAGGTTGGCTTGCTTCGGACGACGCAGCTCGTGGTCGACCTCGGTTCCATCTGGCCACCTCAGCCGAATTGTGAAAGTTGTTTCGATTGGACCGGCTGCGAGAATCTCCACGACACCGAGAAGCGACTCACCTTGCACTCGTGTGATCTCGGGGTACGCGTATGGGTCCGATCGCAACGCTTTCGGTATCGTTGGCTCTTGCCCGTCCGGCCACGCCAGAGCCAAGACTCAGCGCTCGACGCGTTTTGTCTTCACCTTCGGGTACGACCAATACCCTTCCATCAACTTCGGCGACGGAACGAAAGAGACATGTGGGTCTGGAAGAGCGGAGATGAGCTTCGCCATCTCCCACGCAAACTCAGTCGCACTCTTGGCGGCAAGCGCTCGAGGTCGGTGCTCTGCCCGCTCTGCATCCCAATCGACGCCGTACAACTTGAAGTATGGGTAGTCGTCTTTGAGGCGTTGCCAATGAGTGTCGAAGATCTTGGAGTAGTTTGCGCGAGCCGTCTCGTCCGACTGGGCGCGCAACACCCCTGGAGCCATCCAATCCGCGAGTACAATGACGACTACGGCGAGCGCAGGCCGACAATACACAGTGAGCAATCCGTAAATCGAAACGCTCGGCGGCGACAATCGCATTCTACTCCTGCCTCGGTGGGTCCAGCCTGCAAGAGTATCCATGCCTCTGCAGTAGAATCCATGACTGCGCCGCACAGTTCACGTGGTCGCGCTTCTGGCTACCGCCAACGTCAACTGCTCGTTGGATTCCAGCTGCGCTCTCAACGCTACCTGGACCAACGACACAACGATCAGGACGTGGCCATCACGCTAGACGGTACCGACGTCTAAAACGGGCCGGCCATCGGCGGTTTCCTGCCAACAGCACTGGCCCTGGGGTCCGACGAGCTCTGCATCGTCGGGACGGACTCCTGCGGGAACGACAAGCCAGCAGGATGCTGCACCATTGCTTGACGGCACATTCACGCGTGGGGACGCTGACGGCGCCTTCGAAATTGCGGAGGCAGTGCGTGCTTTGAACTGAATCGCGCGACCTGCCTCATCGAGTCTTCTTGTCGTGCGAGACTCGGAGTTACGACAGACGAGGATGTGAACCAACCCATCTTCAGGCTTAGACACTGTGCCTGTATCCACTAGGTCCATGTAGTCCCGGACAACCCTACGAGTCGCGTCGATCCTCAGCCTCCTTCAGGGAGCATGTGAACATAAGGGTGTCAGTCATATCGAGGATCGCGACGAAGGTGGAGCTTGGATCTTAGACATCTTCACCCTCTACATTCTGACGATTGCCGTACTCGGCGTTGCGGTGGGTCTCGAGTTGGGGCTGCGACTGAAATCAGCCTCCGGCCGAAACGAAGAGTGATGGCCTATTGGGCCCACGTCGAATTCGCGCCCAACCGGCGACCTCCGCGTCGGTCGATGCCAGCCTGTTGCAATTCGTAACCTTTCGTGTTACAAATTGGACATGACCAGTGACTTTGCAATCGCGCTGCACATCCTCGGCTTTCTGACCTCAAGGGACGGCGGCCCGCTGACGTCGGAAGAAATGGCCCGCACCTACGACACCAATGCGGTCGTGATCCGGCGTGTGCAGAGCAAGCTCAGGAAGGCGGGGCTCATCGAAACCCGGAGAGGTGTTAACGGCGGCAGCATACTCGCCCGCAAGCCCGAAGACATAGACCTTCGCGAAGCCTACGCGGCGGTGTCGCCCGAGCCGGCTGACGAACCGGACGAGACGGACGATGACGAAGAGATCGACAACCGGGCGCTCCAGCTCGCGATTGTCGGGCGGCCGAATGTCGGGAAATCCACGCTCGTGAATGCCGTCGTCGGCAGCGACCGCCTGCTGACCGGGCCGGAAGCCGGGATTACCCGGGACGCCATCGCGGTCGAGTGGGAGTTCGACGGCCAGCGGATCGCGCTTGTCGAGACCGCCGGGATGCGCCGGCGCGCCCGGGTCGACGGCAAGCTGGAAAAGCTGTCGGTCGGCAACTCCCTGAACGCGATCCAGTACGCCCATGTGGCGGTGCTGG
>JBCCHQ010000167.1:0-12810 GCA_039028735.1 Planctomycetota bacterium
CTCTAGGTACCGGGGTGGTGGGCGGAATGCGCGCGCTCAGTTCAAGGGCACGCGGTGAGCGCAAGATCACGCAGGCCAAACCCGCCAGGATCGGGAAGGCCGCGGCGGATGGATTCAGTGTTGAACGGCTGAGTGGGTACGAGATCCGGTGGTAGTTCTTCCACGCCGGTTTCCCCGACGAAGGGTTCCACGAGGCTTTCGGAGAGGATGCGCACCTGGGCCAGAGCGACCATGGGGACCTTCATTGTGCGTTCGAGTCCCCATGCGAGAGCATAGTGGAAGGCAAGCGGTAGGCGCACGTATAGCGGATTCTTCCCGAGTGTACTCCCGACCCGCTGCACTGCGTCGCCGAGCGACATCTCCTCCGGACCCACTACGGCGACAGTCGCGTTGCGAAGGCGTGTTTCGGTGAGAGCCGCCTTCAGGATGTGTGCCACATCAGCAACACCCGTGGGGCGTACCGGCTGAGCCTTGAATCCGACCAGCCCGAACACAGGGAATGTGAACAGCGCACGACTGAGATGGTCGAGCATGTGATCACCCTTGCCGTAGATCACACCCGCTTTCAAGATCGCATAATCCAGCCCTGACTTGCGGATGATTTCTTCTGCAGCCCACTTTGATTCGTGATAGCGCGAACCACAGTTCGGGCGGGCGCGCAAGAAGCTCACCATAGCGATGCGTCGGACGCCTGCCTCCATGGCTGCGTCGACGACGTTCTGGGTGCCCTGAATGTGCACGTCACGGTAGCGTTGTCCACGGAGCTCTCGGTTGATCCCGGCACAATGTGCAATCGCGTCGCATCCTTGGAACGCTGCGACGAGACCTGGCTTGTTCTGTACATCGAGGCCGGTCCTGCGAGAAATCGAGACCACCTCGTGTCCTGCCTGAGACAAGGTAGTTGCGAGTGCCCCGCCAACGAAACCCGTGCCACCTGTGATTGCAAACTTCATGGAACTACCTCTTCTTCTTGGTGGAGCGCCGCTTCTTCTTCGACGCTCGCCGGTGGCGAATCTGTGTAGGACACACCGCGCTGAGAAAGTCTCCAAGGGTCTCGACAAGTGGTTGGTGTTCCAGGGAGTAGAGAATGCGGTTGCCGTCTCGCTGTGAGCTGATCAACCCAGCAGCGGACAAGATCGACAGGTGCCTCGAGACCGACGGCGCCGCCATGTCGAAGCTGGCGGCGATCTCTCCAGCCGCGAGCGTCCCGTGCTTCAGCATTTGCAGGATCTCACGCCGGGTTGGATCGACGAGGGCTTGAAAGACTCTAGCGCTGTTTTGCATAGTACCTTTGTAGCTATTTAGCTAAATAACGCAATCAGATTCTGAAGCAGAACGAGGCTGTGGTGGCGGGGCTGCCGTCGGACCGTGATTGAACCCTGGCGTCGGAACGGCCATAATTGAACGTCCTTGGACACTCCATGAACTCGTTAGGGCACGTCTATGATCGAGTTGCTCGAGCGGCGTCAGTTCTTGACCCGGCTCATGAACTTTGCCGCGGCTGCTTCGATCACCGGAGTGGCCGCCGGGTGTCGTCTCAGCCACCGGGCGAGCGGGCCGGGCACGGATGAGCGCAAAGCGATTATCGTGATCGGCGCTGGTGTAGCTGGTCTCAGCGCTGCCCGCGCTTTGACCGACGCCGGGCGCCAGGTCGTGCTTCTTGAAGCTCGACGCCGCCTTGGTGGGAGGACCTTCACTGACTCGGTCGGTGCTGCCAACGTAGATCTTGGCGGAGCCTGGATGCACGGAGTCGGGTACACACCGCTCCGTGCCGTCGTCGACTCCGCTGGTCTACGCTACGATCGACATTCACTAGAGCCAGATGGGCTCTACGACGCGATTTCGTCGTCTCGCCTGAACATGGTTGAGCTGCTGCAGCTGGAGCGGACGTTGAGTGGCTTCGACCCCGGGAAGCTGCAGGCGTACAACATCCCAGCCACGAGCGTCGCTGATGGAATTGAGGAGTACCTCGGTCGCGTGAGTCTGGGGGAAAGCACGCGCGAACGAGCCAGGTTCGCACTGGAGACTCTCTACTCATCGTTGGCTGGGAGCATGGACCGGCAGGCCTTGAAGGAGTTTGAGGTCGATTGGCCATACTACAAGACGTGGGGCAAAGTCGATGAGGACGACTTTGTGGTCAGAGGGGGCTACCGCACGCTGGTCGACTTCCTGGCAGATGGAATGGACATTCGCACGGGAACCGCAGTGCAGAAGGTTGTTCACGGCCCGGACGGCGTAGAGGTGGTTACGCAGAGCGGAGTCGTCGCTGGGTCCCATGCGATTGTCACCGTCCCTCTCGGCGTGCTCAAGAGCGGGTCGATCGACTTCGAGCCGCAACTTCCCGAGGAAAAGCTGGGCGCCATCGAGCGCCTTGGATTCGGGACATTCGAGAAGGTCGTGCTGACGTACGCTAGCAAGTTCTGGGAGGGTCGAATCGGAGTCACTACCTACTATGCTGGCACCGGCGTGAATCGCGCCTTCCCTCTGTTCATAGACATGACGGCGTTCAGCGGCGCCCCAACTCTCGTTTGTATCTATGCAGGCAAGTTTGCGCAGATAGCACAGGCCACGCTCGACGACGAGACGATCGCGAGACGGGCTCACGAGGCAGTCGCTGAACTCATGGCCCGACCTGTCCCATTACCAGCTGCGACCCGGGTTACGCGCTGGCAATCGGACCCGTTCTCTCGTGGCTCGTATTCATTCGTCTCTACTGACTCTCGAGAGAACGACCACGCGTTGCTGGCGCAGCCAGTGGGCTCGAGACTCGGCTTCGCCGGAGAGGCTACATCCACAGCAATGGCCTCAACGGTAGATGGTGCTCTCATGAGTGGACTGCGTGAAGCCAGGCGCATCGCTTCGAATGCGACACTGCCCGGCCTCTAGTTCGCGCTGGTGCTAGGGGAGAGGACGAGGACAACCAGTCGTTTGTTTGTTGTGATTCGTCGGTCAGCCGCCCGACGCAGGGTCTGCGTCGGTGGTGGTCAGGTAAGGAGGACTGCTTTGAAACTAGACGACTGCGGTGTTCGTCCTCTCGACAGCGAGGGACGAAAGCTAATGGATCGTCTCGACGAGTTGTCTCTTGGGCCAGCTGAAGCGGGTCTTTCGTTCGAGAAGCGTTTGGCGCGTGAGAACGACGGCTGGTCAGAACAGTTTGCGACGCGCGTATGCAGAGAGTATCGACGGTTTGTGCTCCTTTGTCACCTCTCGGGCCGACCGCTGACGCCTTCGGACGCTGTGGACCAGGCATGGCACTTGCACTTGTGTTACTCGCGGTCGTACTGGCATCGGATGTGTCGCGACGTGCTCGGAGTGCCCCTCCACCATGAGCCAACGCGAGGAGGCAGTTCTGAGGCGTCGAAGTTCGTTGATTGGTACGAAGCGACTCGCGAAGCGTACGAGATCACGTTTGGTGAGAAGGCTCCCACAGACATTTGGCCACATGCTGAGGCTCGGTTCGCCAACGCGGCTGCGTTCCGCAGGGTCGATACATCAGCTTGTTGGATGATCTCCCGCGCAACGGTGCGGCGAGGTACCGCTATCGGGATCGTCTTCTGCGCCATCTTGGGAGTGTTGGCGGGTTGTGCTTCAGACGTCGCCGCGGGCGCATTACTCGTCCTCGGAGTACCGTTGATCCTCGCCATCATGATCGCCATCGGGCGGTCGGTACACGACGGTCGCGGAGGGAAGGACGGCGGTGGTTGTGGTGGTGGTGGGCTCGGCTGTGGCTCGGACAGCGGTTGTGGCGGCGGTTGTGGGGGCTGCGGCAGCTAGGTGGTGGAGCCTTTGTCCCAGCACGTTTGCGGATTCGAGTCGGCGGCCATTCACCGCAACGCTCTCCACGAGCCTCGCGACTTCGTCTCACTATCCGTGCGCTTGAGCTCGTGGTCTTTAGGGAACTCAGGCTGCTGCTTTACTGCTGTTTGCCGAACGCTCGCCGAAGCCACGTTTGCAGGGCGTTGCCTGGCAGAAGAACGCCGCTCACTTCTCATTGTGAGCTCGCAGTTCTTCCGATTACAAAAACTCCCTAAGGGCGCACGAAACGACAAGCAGTCGGCGGCTGTCGTTCCCCAGTCATGACAGCTCAGCTACTTCTTGATCTGCTGCACGATCACAGAGTCCGTAATCTTCTTGTCGGCAGCCAGCAGGAGTGCTTTCGAAAGAATTACCGAGAGGCGCGTGTCTCCTTCAAACGGCAGGAAGAGCCCATCACTCTTCTTGCCCTGAGCCGGCACGATGCACAGGTATTGATCGTCTGGCTCCATCAGGATGTTCCCCGAGCCCAGGTGGATCTTGTAGGTCCGTAGATCGCCCCGTACCACTAGGAAGCGGTCCTGGATCTCGCAACGGTCTGCGATCTTCAGGCGCGGAATCAGGCCTTTGAGTACGTCGCGGCGAGTTTGGGCGGATGCCGCGAGCTCGCCGAAGCTGTAGTTGTGCCAATAGTCGACATATCTGCCAGCGGCTCCGCCGTCGGCCCAGTTGGGGTCATTGCCGACGCTCGCAACTCCTACGAAGAGATCGATGTCACGCATGACTTCGGAGAAGGCCAAGGGGGGGATCTCGGTCAAAGGTAGCGGATGATTGCGGGCTTCGTCCTGGCCGTGGGTTGCGTATCCACCGCCACACGCATGGGCCCAGTTCGTTGCTGCGTTGCGGGGATAGAAACGTACTTGGTCGGTCACGAGATACAGAAACGAACCTGCCTCGGTGGTATCGGTACCGTATTCCTCGCCGGCTCCCTCGACCCAATACTCCGCCCGCAGGTCGAGATGGGATAGCTCCAGTGTGGGGGGCTCGTACTCATCATCCACCATGAGTCGTAGTGAACTACTCCAGGCTCGAGTCGCGCAGAGTGCATTGAATTGGTGCTGCTTGAGAACGTGCGCCGCGTAGCGATTGGAGTAGGTGCCGGTTGTGCGCTCGGCGTCGGTCAGTAGATAGATTTCGCGATGGGCTTGTTTGAACGGCTGCTGGACCTCGTGCTCGAGCAGCCAATCGCGCCACGCGAGAACCACGTCGGTCTCCGACTCGATCGGATGCCACAGGCGAACCTCGGTGTGGGCAGTTGCGCAATCGATCTGGGAACCCTCTAGATCGACAAGGTTGCTCTTGTGCCAGATTCCCGTGCGAGCCGCGGTGCCGTCGTCGAAAGTCCAGATCAGACGTCGAGCCAACGTGCCGACCAACGGGTGATCGAGGTACCGCTCGCGCCAGACCGCGAACGGCCAGCGCTTCTCCTGACGAAACAAGCCGTCTAGTCGATCGCGCTGCGCGGGAAGCATCTTCTGCAGGTCCTTGGCCGCACGCTTTAGCTCCTTGAGTTCGTCCGGGTGGTCTTCCTTGATGCGTTTCGGCACTGACTTTTGGATCTTGCCGTCGGACTTGACCCAGTCGAGCCGTGTCGATGAGGTACTGGTTACCGTGAGTCGAGCCGTGAAGTCGCCGAAGGACTCGCGCAGCTCGCCGACGGTCTCCAGCCCATACGCGGGAACCGCCATTTCCTCGAGCTCCTCGCGGGGCAGGTTCTCGCGTTGGGCAGCAGCGCTCAGCGCCTTTTCGATGCCGTTTTGCGCCGTGCCGAACTTCACACGAATCTTGAGGATCGCCAACTGGCCAATCGCGTCCAACCCGGGGATGACGCCGAGCGCCCACACGCAGGCGTTGCCGATCTTGACCGCGCGTGGGCCCAGTCCGGGAACCTTCTTGTAGGCGGTGATCGCTAGGCCCGTCAGCAAGCGTGTCAAATCAGCATGTGGCTCGAAAGTACACAACCAGGTGAGTCCACGCAGTAGGTCGGCGTGCGGGTCGCAGATCAGTACGTTGGGATCGATCTCGTACTCGCCCCAGCTCTCGATCACGTCCGTGCGCGGCTTGTCAACTAGAGGTATGCACGCTTTCATGAAGCGGACGAACTCTTCATGACCGACTGCCTGCAACAGCGGTGCTGCAGCCTTGGACCACTTGGCTGTCGGCTTACTCATTGTCGCTGTTCGACAGTGATTCAACAGCGCCGCCCACTCCGCTGACTTGGCGTCCGGCAGCGCTTCGAGGTACGACAACGCGGCGTCGGACCAGGCCTCGCCCGGGTGGATCATGCATTCGGGCGCGCGACCGATCGCCTGCTCCATACGGTCAATCAGGGGGAACTTGTCTTTGTCTTGGCCGAACCGAGGGTGCGTCAGCGTGTCGATGACTAGCTGTACGTCGGCAGCTAGTTCGTCGCTGACATCGTTTTTGGCTGCGAAGTTCTCGATCGCTTTGGTGAAGCCTGAGAACGGATGCGACCACAAGCGTCGATTCTGCGGGTCGCGCCCAATCCACCGCGCCATCGAGCTCAACTCTGCAGCTTGGAGCGGTAGCTTGCGTCGCAGTATGTACTTCAGGGATTCGATCAGAACCCCGGACAAGGCATCAGATGTGAACTGTCCCTTGGGTTCGAGCGGTGGTATCCGCTCCAGCATTACTAAGACATAACGATGGCTCGCGTCGCGGTCGAGCGCGGCGATTGCGGCTCCGGGCGGGCTCGCCTTGAGTTTGAAGTCCCACCGCGGCGCAGCGGTCTTGGAATAGTGTTGCAGCAACTTGCTTGCGAGTTCGTGTTCCGCCCGGCAGGGGTGCTGCTCGTCAAGGACATAGCCGTCCGCGGCCTTCTTCGAACGCTTGAAAAGCATGCCGTCTCCTAGCCTCCGACGAGTGGGATCAGCTTCAGGAAGGTCGCTACCGTCTTCGGCCCGACGACAATAGTCTCGTCGAGGTCGGTCATCTGCTGATCGTCGATGAGGATCAGGAAGCCGCTCTTCTGAAATGCTTCCAATGCCCGCTGGTACTGTTCGTTCCAGTCTACCTGCTGTTTGCGAGCCTTGCGGAAGCGATATCCGTTCAGGGTCTTCTCGCTGTCGGTAGGCTGGACCAGCCCGCGGAACAACTCCGGGCGTCGTGTGTTGAAGTCCTTGACCTCCTGATAGACGCGACTGCGAATGAGCTCTCGCACCGTCGTCTCCTCGGTCAGGAAGTCGAGTGTGAACTCTGCGTTGGTCTCACCAGCGGTGGTTTCGTCGCGGACGGTAAGCGTGATTGTCACTGCAGCTCCTGAGGTTCGGTGGCCTGCGGCCATCCTTGGGTCGGAAGCGACGGCGTTCGGTGTTCGCCGCCTGGGTTGCCGGGTGGGTCTTCGCCGCTGAAGCCCCTCCGAGGCGTGTTGAGGCCTACTTTGCGCGAAGCTTGGCGCCACTGCGACCCCGTAACGGTCGAGCATCGCCCGACGCTCTTCGAGCACCGCGCCACGAAGGCCTTGGCTGGCGTCTGTTATGTTTGTAAGGCATTCATTTTATTAGATTTACGGCTCTTCTTCCGGTGTCGGCGGCGTTGCATCGGCTCGTCTGCGGTTGCTGCTATTGCGTTTGCGATTGCAATAATGTCCACTTCCCACTGTGCGCCCGACCGGGCGCTTTCGAGCAGCCCGCAGCAGCCCGGAACTGAGAGGAAGGAAATCGGTGACACCAGCAACTCGATTTCCCGCAATCCGTTCGCAGGGCGCGTTGATCGCGGCAATCGTCTTTGCCGTGCTACCGTCGCTGCACCTCGCGTGGCATGCCTGCACACCGTGTAGTTCCCAGACTCACGGACACCTCCATGCTGGTCACTCGCACGTCTCCCACGCGCAGCCTCACAGTAGTGGCTGTCAGTCGCCGTCGGTACGGTGTGGCACGGAGGCCACAAAGTCGGTCCCCGACGACCCGCAAGGCGGTGACTGCCCGTTCTGCAAGAACGCAACGACGCACGCCGCCGTTGCCGCTACTTTGCCGGCCGTCGTCGCTACGCCATTGTTCGCTACCCCTTCGGCGCAGCTCCAGTCTGTCGTATTGTGTTCCGCCGAGCGCGCGCGACTGCGCGCCCGAGATCCTCCCTTGGCCGCGGTTTGACCCGCCTCTGCCTAAGTCTTTGGATTGCTCGCAGTAGGACGCCTGCTGCGGGTGTGTACGAATCCTTTGTTTCTACCGGAGTGATCTCATGAACCAGCTACTCACACTGTCTGCGCTATTGGCTTGCGTCTTGTGCGTCGTTTCTCCTGCTGCTGCACAAGAGCCTACGGAAACGCCCGGGGGTGACGGGCAGCGCGTCGGTCTGGCGGATTTCGGCCAGACCACGGTGCTCGACAGTCTCTTCAATCCAGCGATCAGCTTTGTCGGCGACTTCGTTGCCAGCTGGAGTGAGAAGGATGGCCGCCAAGCCGGTGCCGACGGGTTGATGCTTCGCGGCGCCGAGTTGGGGATCTTTGGCGCTGTTGACGATGTCGTCGAGTACCACGGAGTGCTGTTCTTCGACGAAGAAGAGATCGAGCTCGAAGAGGCGTATGTCGTTGCCCGTGACTGGTTGCCGGACCGTTTCTCGTTGAAGGCCGGCCGCTACAACATCGACTTCGGGAAGCAGAGTGCGATCCACGACCATGACCTGCCGACGCTGGACAAGCCGTCGACGCTGCAAGAATACATTGGTGGTACGGTCCGAGGCAGTGGCGCCGAGGTGCACTGGTGGACTCCGTTCGGCGATGTCTCGTTGTTTCGAGCAAGTCTGGGAGTACTGCAGTCGGCAGACAGTGACGCCCACGTTGTTCTTGGCCCGGGTGCCGGCCATGGCCACGGTGACGAAGATGAAGACGAAGAGGGGCCGATTCGCGACATCGAAGACTTTGCCGTGAATGCACGCGTGGCGACTCTCGTTGACGTTTCGGAGGACACCACTCTCCAGGTTGGCGCTAGCTACCTGCATGCCCCAACCCGCGTCTTTGGCGTCGACGAGACCGATGAGCGTGATGTCGACCAAGGCGTGTTCGGAGTTGACGTGACGCTGACGTCGCAAGACGAGGAGACCGGCGCTGGCTACACGTTGCAGGGCGAGTACTTGATGAACGACCGAGACTTCGGTGAACTCGATGACGGTGGCACTCCGGGTGTCCCCGGCGATGACACGTTCACGGTCATGAACGAAGACGCCTCTGGCTTCTACTTCCTCGCTGAAAAGCGCTTCAACGATCGCTGGGCCGTTGGTGCGAGTGTGAATGTGTACGAACACGCTGAGAACTCGAGTGAAGACAGCACGGATGTTGGTCTTTTCATCACGCATTGGGTGAATGAGTTCAATCGTCTGCGTTTCGAAGTGCGTTCGTTCGAGGACCTGGCGTTCGAAGACGATGGCGTCGAGGAAGAGCTGGACTTCGTCGCGTTTTCAATTCAGTGGACCGTGATTCTCGGGAGTCATGGTCACGGCCTCGAGTGGTAAGGGAAGTCGATGACCTGCGCGTTTCGAACCTTCGTTCTGATCGTGGCCGCGACAGTGGTGCCTTCTGCGTTGTTCGCGGGGGATCCATTGCGTGTCGTCACGACGACGCCTGATCTGGCTGACATCGCCCGTCAGATTGGTGCGGAACACGTCAACGTTAGTTCGCTCACGCGGGGCACTGAAGACTTGCACAAGGTTCGTCCCCGTCCGCGCCTGCTCAACAAGCTGGCGCGGGCGGATGTTTTGATCGAGATGGGGCTGGACATGGAGCACTCATGGTTGCCGGCGCTGCTGCAGGCGGCGCGCAACCCGAAGGTGCAGCCAGGGCAACCAGGATTCATCAACGTGTCCGCTGGCATCCAGGCGCTTGATGTGCCGACCGAGACGACGCGGAAGGCCGGCCCTGACCTACACCGGAAGGGCAACCCGCACTTCAACTTGTCGCCCACCCGTGGGCGCAAGATGATCGCGAACGTGCTTGCCGGACTGGTAGGTGTGCTTCCTGACCATCGCGATGAACTCGAAGCGAACCACAAGAAGTACATGGAGAAGTTCGACGCGAAAGTCGCAGACTGGAAGCGTCGAATGGCTCCGTTCAAGGGCGCGGCGTTCATCGAGTATCACGCCAGCTGGGCCTATTTCGCCAAGGAGTATGAGCTTCGCATAGTAACGCGCTTGGAACCCAAGCCTGGCGTCGCGCCGTCTCCAAAGTATCTGGCGGAGGTTGCTGGTGTCGCAAAGAGAGAGGGCGTTGGATTGATCACGGCACGCCCAGCCAACATCGACCTGGCGGGCAAGGTGGCTGCGTCCTGCGACGCGAAGGCCATCGTTTTGCCGCTTGCGAGTGCTGCTTCGGGCCCGCTCGAGGGGTACATTCCGTTTCTCGAACACGTGGTCAAGACCTTCGAAAGCCACCTCAAGCGTGAGTGAGACACAGCTTAGCGCTGACGGCCTTAGCATTGGCTACGACGGCAGGCGCCTTGCTGGCCCTTGGAGCTTCGACATGCAATCCGGAGGATTGAATGTCATTCAAGGGCCGAACGGCTGCGGCAAGTCGACGTTGGCTCGCACGCTGTTGGGGTTGATTCCAGCGATCGGTGGCAACGTCTCTGTGCGCCCCGATGGACCGCGTAGCTGGGTGCCGCAGTACCTGCCGATGGCTGACGACTTTCCAGTGTCTGTGCGAGAGATCGTTGAGATGGGGCTTTGGGCCAGGGACCGGGCTGGCGACCGGTCGATCGGCAGACCCCCAGGGGGCCTGCCACGTTCACAGCGGCGCGCATGCGTCGAAGAGTCACTGCGATCTGTTGGGTTGTCCGAGAGTGGGAGCGAGAAGTTTGCTCACCTGTCGGGAGGGCAGCAACGAAGAGCGTTGTTGGCGCGAGCGTTGAGCCAACAGTCGCGAGTGATCGTCTTGGATGAACCTATGGCGGGGGTCGATGACGACGGGCGCCAGTTGCTAGGGCAGCTGCTGTCGACGTTGGCGCAGCAGTCATCTTCGTTGTACCTGGTGATAACCCACGACACGTGCTGGCTGACAGAGCAACCAAGTACGATCGCAACCATCGGCACAGAAGGCCTGGTCGTGCAGGAGTTTGCATGACCGGCAGTTTGATGGAGACTTGGGAGCTGTCGACGACGCTGTTTCGAGATGGATTCGTGTCACTCGTCGTCGCGTCAGCGATCTTGCCGCCACTAGGAACGCTGCTGTTGTTGCGGCGAATGCCGTTTGTTGCAGTGGCGGTGCCGGCACTAGCAGGCGCCGGTGTGGCCTTGGCCTACTTCTTGTGGCCCATGCTGGTTGTGGCAGCACGCGAGACGTTGGCGGCGCCGCCGGCGTTTGCACAAAACAGTGGTGCTGCAATCGTTGTTGGGGTCGCTCTGTTGTGGCTTTCTCGCAAGGGAATTGGTGAACGGATTGACGCAGCAGCGGCCTTGGTGTTTGTTGCTTCGCTGGCGCTGTCGGAGATCTTGTTGCTCGAGAGTATCTACGACGAAGTTGCGCATCGCTGGCTGCATCACGGGCATGTGTTGTCGATTTTGGAGGCCGGGCGCAATCGCGTAGTCGTGACTTGCGTCTGTTTGGGTCTCGTTTTCGTGCTCGCCAGGCGTGAGTTGTGGCTTGCTGCGGTCGACCGCGAACAAGCTACGCTCAGCGGGCTGCCTGCGGGGCGCTGGCTGTTCTTGACACTGGCCCTTGTCGGCAGCGCGTGCGCGGTGCTCGTGCCGGAGCTCGGTCCGCAGGTGGTGCTGGCGCTGTTGCTCGCACCTGCAACGCTGCTTCGCTCGGTGTGCGGGTCGCTGGTTGGCTACGCTTCGTTGTCTGCAGTGGTCGGTACCCTGAGCGCCGCCTTGACGTTTTTCGTGTCTGTTTCGCAAGACTGGCCGGTGGCGCCTGCGCTAGTGGTGAGCTTGGTTATCATCGGGACGATCGCCCGCGTGGTCGTCGCCCGTGTTTCGTAGGAGTCTCTGGTGAACTTTGCGAGTGTAGCCTGGGCGACGCTGGTCGATCGCGTGGGCATTGCAGCTTCAGTAGGATGCGCGATTCATTGCATGGTTGCGCCACTGGTTCTTGTCGTTGCACCGCTCCTGGGAGCGTGGTGGGTCGATCCGGTAACGCATCTGACCATTGCCGCGGTCGTGATCCCGCTGGCCGCCATCGGTCTGGGAGTGGGCGTTCGGCGGCACGGCAAGCGATGGGTAGGGATCGCCGGCCTCCTCGGCGCAACCCTAGTCTTGGTCGGCGCGTTGGCACCAGTGATGGGTTCTGCCGCTGAGGCGCGAAGCACTGAACCTGCACCTACCGAACACTGTGGCGAATGCTGCCCCACGGTCACCGTCGATGCAGACACAGGTGAGTGGTCCTGGCGAGTGCCGATGGCCAGCGTCTTTACTCTGTTGGGCGGGGCCGCACTCGTTGCAGCGCACTTGGGGAACTTGCGCTGCTGCACAACGCCAAGTGCAGTGGGGGACTAGCGTCTAGGCTTTCTTCGCCACCGCAACTCACCCAGCGAGCCAGCACACTCCTCGATGGCTATGGGCATGTCCCCACTGCGCAAGTCAGGTCCAACGTCGGATCGGGTCCGCAGGACGGGTACGGTGCCGCGGGCGCAGGTCCAGCATTGAACAGGTAGCTCAGCAAGTACACCGCATCGGCGGTGTCCAAGTTGCCATTGTCGTCGAGATCGGCTGCGGCCAGACACGGCATCGTGCCGCTTGCAAACAAGTAGAGCAGGATGTTGATCGGATCGACGATATTGTGAGCGCCGTCGTCGTTGACGTCACCGCGCACAAAGCCACTCGAAGTGGGGGCGGCGGTGTACTGAATCAGCCTCGCGAAGCCAAATGCGTTGCTGAATCCGCCAGCGGGCACGGCGACCGGGCTGGGGTCGGAAGTGATTTGGGCCACGACATCGATACCCTGGGCGAGCCACCTGTAGCTGCGGCTGTACTCAGTGCCAAGTGGAATCGGCGGCCCCATACCGAGGTTGTCGAACAGGCTGTTAGTGATCTCACTCGTTACTCGGA
>JBCCHQ010000168.1:0-12807 GCA_039028735.1 Planctomycetota bacterium
CGGAGCAGTTGCCGACGTTGGGAATCGTCGTCCACCTCACCGACTTCAGCGAGGGTAGTGGCGAGCCGCTCGGTAGCCGCGAGCCGGTCCTCCGGTGCCGCCACAGGGTTCGCGAGTCCGATCAGTAGCACGGCAGAGGTGGCCCAATCCCTAGGAGCCTGGAGTGAGGCCGGCAACCTGTTGCAAGAGGCGCTCGCGAACTCAGAGAAGGATGACAGTGCGCGCCCGTTGCTGAAAGCCATAGCAGCAGCCAACCGCCTACTCAGCTTCGAGCCGCTCAACGAGGCTCCGATGCCAGACGGCTTTCCGGCAACGACGCCGGCCGGCGAGATTCAATTGAAGGACTATCCTGCGTATCGACTGGCCCGCACCAAGATGGGCCGCACGGACATGGGGGCTTTTCTAACATTGTTTCGCCATATCAAACAAAACGACATCGCCATGACAGCGCCCGTCGAGATGACGTACCCACGCCGCACCGATGAGAACGAAGTCATCGGCGAGACTACAATGGCGTTCTTGTACGGATCTGATGTCGGCAAGGACACCCAAGCAGAAGAAGGCGTCGATATCGTCGAAGTCGCGCCGCTGCAAGTCGTGAGCATTGGCAACATCGGTCGCCGTACCAACTCGCGCGTCGTCTGGGCCAAGAATCGACTCGAAGCGTGGCTAGCCGAAGTGCGTCCCGATCTCGAGATCGTCGGTGGTCTACGAGTACTCGGTTACAACGGTCCGTCGGTACCTACTAGCAAGCAGTACTTCGAAGTGCAGTTCGAGGTGCGACCCAGCACGATACGCGGCAGCTTCTAGCCGCGCCCTGTGCACGCAAAACTGCAGCAGGCGCGGATCGGCCGCGCCTGCCCTTTCGAAGTGGATCCGCTAGCCTTTGTAAGCCTCGAAGTCCGTGTAGCCTGCGGCTGTCGCTTGCCCCGAGTACCAAGTCGAAGGGTCGGCGAGCGGGGCCAACGGCCAGCCGTTCCGATAGCGCTCCACGAGATCTGGGTTACTGATGAAGGGGCGCCCAATCGCAATCATGTCGGCCGCACCAGCAGCTATCTGCTCGTTGGCAATCGCCTCGTCGTAACCACAGTTCCCCATCAACGGTCCTCGAAACACCTGCCGAAAGTCCAGCAGCGTCATCGGCTCTCCCAGGTCATGAAAGCCGAACGCTAGGCCATCCATGACGTGCAGGTAGGCCAAGTCGTAGCGATCCAGCTCGGCAGCAGCATAGAGAAACGTCTCGCGATAGTCTGCAGACCCCATGTCGTTGAAAACGCCGTTAGGAGAGAGTCGCACGCCAACGCGACCAGCCGGAAACACCCCAATGACGCCTTCGACAACCTCTCGCAGCAGTCGAAACCGGTTCTCGATGCTGCCCCCGTACGCATCTTCGCGCTGGTTGGTCTTCGATTGCAGAAACTCGTCCAGTAGATAGCCATTGGCCGAGTGCACCTCGACCCCGTCGAGCCCGGCGTCTCTGGCTCTCTTTGCCGCCTGGACGTAGTCGTCAACAATCCCAGGGATCTCTGCAGTAGACAGAGCACGCGGCGTCTCGTGCTCCTTCTTGCCGAAGGGCGTGTGCACGCCTTCCCCTTGCAGCGCGATCGCAGATGGTGTACCGGCAACTCACCGCCGTGGAAGTCACTGTGTGATGCGCGCCCGCAGTGCCATAACTGGAGAAAGATCGGCGCACCCGCCGCATGCACTGTGTCGGCGACCTGCTGCCAAGCAGCACCCTGCTCGTCGGTGTAGATCCCCGGAGATCCGACCCAACCGTTGCCCTGCTCTGACACCGTTGTAGCCTCGGTGATCAGGAGCCCCGCACCGGCCCGCTGCGCGTAATACTGCGCCATCATAGCGTTGGCGAGTCGATCCTCTCCAGCTCGGGCCCGCGTCATCGGTGCCAGCACGACCCGGTTTCGCAAGGATAGGTCTCCGAGCGAAAACGGACTGAGCAATGAACTAGCGGTCACTTGATGCCTCCTCTGCCTCGATTGAATAGATGATTGACAGCGCCCAAACACTGCCAATCGCAGAAAGTTACCACGAGTGTTCGTTTCTGGGCTCCCCGAGATTCAGAATCTCGCAGCATGTGGGCACGCCCCCAACCGAAACACCAGGAGCGCCCGTGTCTCCACGACCTTCCAGTTTCCGTCTCATGTGTTGAAAACCCGCAATTGTCTCTCACGAGGGGAGCCATTACGCTGCGCCCGACTTGTCATCACGTGAACGAGAAAGTGTCTTCATGAGTCAGCTCGTAACCCTCTGCAGGAATCTAAGGGACAACACGCACTTCGAGCGCGGCGTGTTGGTGGTCATCCTAGTCGCTGGTGTGCTCGTGGGCCTCGAGACGTCCCCGACTGTAATGGAGCGCTATGGAGAGCTTCTACGCATCCTCAATGGCGCTATTCTTGGGATCTTCATCTTGGAGGTGCTGGTCAAGATCTTCGCCGAGGGACGCACGCCCTGGAGGTACTTTCGTTCTGGTTGGAACGTCTTCGACTTCCTCGTGGTGGTCGCGTGTTTGTTGCCGACTGCTGGTGCATGGGTCGCAGTGGCTCGGCTCGCGCGCGTGTTGCGCGTGCTACGGTTGGCAACAATGCTCGAAGAGCTGCAGATCATCGTCAGCGCGTTGCTGCGGACCATTCCTTCGATGGGCTACGTTACGCTACTCTTGATGTTGCACTTCTACGTCTACGCGGTCGCCGGCGTATCTCTGTACCGAGGCAACGACCCCGGCCATTTCGGGGACCTCGGCCTCGCCTTCTTGACGCTGTTTCGCGTCGTTACGCTGGAGGACTGGACCGACGTCATGTACACGGCGATCTATGGCAGTGACGTCTATGCGGCACAGGGTGCCATCCCGCTGGGTAGCGACCCGCAAGCCTTCGGCGTCTGGGGGGCGCTGTACTTCGTGTCGTTCGTCGTGGTCGGCGCAATGGTCATGGTGAATCTCTTCATCGGCGTCATCTTGACGAGTATCACCGAAGTGCAGGCCGAGTCGCTAAAGGCGAAACTCGACATCGACATGCTGAAGCAGCAAGACGCGTCAACCCTCGAGGAACTGCAGAAGATCGAAGACGGAATCGCCAACCTGAGACGCCAGCTGAGCCAACCATCACCGCCCCCGGGCGCAGGCGCGACGGCCAGCTAAGGCATCTACTACGACCTGCCCAAGGGTTGGTTCACGCGAGAATTCGCTGGCGGGCTGCCTCGGCGATAGCGGCAACCGCCGGATGGGTTATTCGACGCTCGACGGTGATGGCATAGAAGCGCTCGCGCGCCTCATCTGTAGAGCCGACCAAGTGGACACTGTGAGCCTTCTGCACTTCGTCGCTGATGATCGTTGGCGCGGCAAAAATCCCGGTCCCGTTCTGCCCGAACACCTTCACCAGCGCAGTGTCCTCGATCTCGGCAACCACTCGCGGCCGGACTTCGATCGATTCGAACCAACCATCGAGCGCGTCGCGCAGAGCCGTGCGCGGCACAGGCAGCAGCATCGGCGCGTCATCGAGACTCTTCGGAAAGCCAGGACTGTACTTCCGCGCCAGCGCTGGCGCCGCGAAGAACGAGAGACCGCAGTCGCCCAAAGAGTGATTGAAAGCTTTCACACGGACTTCTGGCCCCAATGGCGCATCCGTGAGCACCATGTCGAACTGCTTCAACGCCAGCGCCGCCATGAGGTCCGTGCTCTTTCCTTCGTGCACGACCAACTGCACCGGTGGGTCGAGTTCCAAGGCGGCACTCAGCACGCGATGGCACACAAGTTTCGGAATGACGTCCGCGATTCCGACCATTAGCTTGGTCGGTCGCGCGACCGGCCTGCCCCGCAACGCGTCCATCATCTCTTCGCCCAGGGTAAAGATCTCTTGCGCGTAGCGATACGCAACGGCGCCGATCTCGGTAAGGACGAGTCGTCGCCCTTCGCGCTTGAATAGCTGCTCTCCGAGTGAGGCCTCGAGTTTGCGTATCTGACTACTGAGTGTCGGCTGCGCAAGTTGCAGGACCTCGGCGGCCCGAGTCACACTCCCCTCCCGCGCGACCGTATAGAAGTACAGAAGGTGGTG
This sequence comes from Planctomycetota bacterium, assembly GCA_039028735.1. GTDB lineage: Bacteria > Planctomycetota > UBA8108 > UBA1146 > JAJFFE01 > JBCCHQ01. The sequence continues at coordinate 4,068 of JBCCHQ010000168.1, forward strand.
GTAGTTCAACCACTCCACGCGCGCTCCTCTCCGCGATCGGCATCCCAACGTAGGTTCTACAGGACCCTGAGAGAAGTCAACTACGCATGACGGTCGCGTCATGAAGGAACGCAACCGTCACGCGCAGCTAGCAGAGCGAACCGCCCGCCGCGACTAAGGGCATGGCGGGAAAGAAGCGCAGTCGAGCGCGTCCATCGTCGGATCGACGCCGCAAGTGTCACCCGGCGCGGCGAACTCCGGGCAATCCACACCCGGGGTACAGCCCTGCGGAAAGAGTACGCTGAGAATCTGCACCGCGTCGGCAATGTTGGTGGCGCCGTCATCGTTTGAGTCGCAGGCGTCCACGCACGGGAACTCAGGGCAATCGACGCCGGGCGTACAACCCTGCGGGAACAGCACGTTCAAGATTCGCACCGCGTCTGCGATGTTCGTGTTGCCATCGCCGTTACAGTCTCCGCGTCGGAAGCCCTGGCCAACCGCGGCGCCCGGTAGTAGTTCGATGTAGCGAGCGCTGATGCCGCCGCGAATCTGTGTGCTAATGCCAGAGAGCGGGTCGACGCACCAGACGCCATTCGGGGTCGTATAGATCCACTTGCCGTTGCCGAGTTCGTAGACTCCTCGGGGCTCGGCTTGCGTGGGCACGGTCTGCACGACTCCAGCCGTCGTGTTGAACTCTGTGATGGAGTCCTCATTGAACGAAGCGACGACGAGGTTGCCGCTACTGACCTCGTTCAGCTGTAGCGGAAAGTCGAGTGCAAAGACGCTGTTGAATGCAAGACCGTCGGCCTGGTAGTCACGCACGTCATCGGGTGGTGCAATGTTGCTGACAACCCAGCGTCCACTCGCCAACGGAAAGATGTCTACCGGGTCACTGCCATCGAGGATCAAGTTTGGCTGCGGGACGCCGGCCGGATCGAACACTGCGACGAAGTCGTTATCGGCTACAAACAAGTTGCCAGCGGCATCGAACTGCAACCCACGAATCCCGTCCAACCCATCGCTCGAGTCAGCGAAGATATCGACGAACACGCCTTGGCGATCAAAGCGAAACACACGGTCGCCCACCAAGTCGGACAGATAGATCAGATCGTCGGGGCCAAGCACGGCGCAGTAAGGTGCCTCGAAACCCATAGGGAAGATCGACGCTGGGGTGATCAAGTCGCCGACGTAGGCACCGCAGAAGGCGTCGTACAACCCAACGGTGTCGCCGGTGGACTCGGGGATCATCAAATAGTCGTCGCCAGGAATGAAGCTGCCAAGGCTGCAATCGACGGTCCCTGCCTGCGCGGAGCATTCCGCGACGAGCTGATAAGAGCTGCAGCCAGGCAACGGGTTGGCATCGACATACGACGAGTCGCCGAGACTCGGTTGCGGCAAGATCAAGACGCCGTCGCGCAACAAGGTCAAAGACGTGTATGCACCCTGGTTCGACCAAGTGATCAAGACATCGCCGGTCATCAAGTCCGCCGCACACCTAAAGTCTGCGGGGCCTTCGAAAACGAGGTTCACCGTGCAGTCCGTCGCCGCCGAGGACTGCGCGCTGCACTCACCGATCAAGCTGTAGGTCGCCGTTCCTAGGACAGGTGCTGAATCGACAAAGCTCGTCATGCCCGTCACTGTGGCCAGGAACGAACCATTGCGCTGCAGCGTCACGGCGTCGTAGGCAACGCCGCCGGTGCTCCAGGACAGCATGATCTCTTGGTTGCAGAACTCCGGCGCACATACCAGATCTGACAGCGGCGGCACAGCAGCTTGCGTCGTTACTGAGCAGACGGGGCCGGCGTTGGTCGTCCCGCCGCTGGCACATACAAACTGTAGGCGGTACTCGTACGTCGTGCCGACGACCGCCGTGCTGTCAACGAACGCCGTGTCATTGGGGTTGAGCGGCAGCGTCACGCTACCCCCCGAGTCCGTGCGCACCAGCTCCAACAGGAAATAGCTGGCGTTGTTCGCCCAGGAAACGGCAACACCTCCGGCGCCACAAGGCCCGGCAGAGGTACAGATCAGATCAGTTGGCTTCGCACAACAGTCGAGCGCGGGATTGGCCTGGGTGTCGAAAGCCAAGCACCACTCGTCCAGTACTCCCTCGTCGCCGAAATCAATATCAGAGATATCGAGGGTCCAGATTCCGGTCAGAGACTCACAGAAGAAGTCACTGAGCGTCCCCGGGCCTGCTGGCTGGATGAAGGCATTGGACGAGTACGGCACTGAGTTCGGAGCGACACCATCGTCGGTGAAAAACGTCCGTATCGCATTCTGCGTCGCACCATTCCCGGACATTAGTGTCACTGTGGTGCCACTCGGCGACGTGACCGACACCGGATCGAGATCGCCAATGAAGGGGTGCGTCGCCCGCACTTCCACATACAGGTCGCGAATCGCACCAGCCTGCGCGATCGAGATCGTGTCGAACGTTGGCTGCAAATCGAGGATAGCCGCACTTGGCATGCTGCAACCAAAGACGTCAGGCACGGACGGTACTGCCGTCGTGCAAAAGACCTCGGCAGACACGTCGACGCCGTCGAGGCCAATCACCGAGAACTGAACAATCTGATCGCTGACCGGCGACGGTACAGTTGCGCCCATCGCGCTCCCCGGGAGGTCCGGCACCTGCGCAACGCCGTTCACAAAAACGCGAAGGCCACTGTAGACTTGTCCTATTGGGAAGTCCCAGGTCAGCGCAACATCCGTGGTTCCCGCAACGTGATCACAAGCAAGGTTCTCAGGGGGAAGCACTGCGGGCGGGTCTGCTCGGTAGATGCCGTCGAGACCATTGACGGTAGCCTCGAAGACCATCGAGCCATCATTGGCCAGAGACAGGCTGGCCCCAGCAATATCGGTCAGCAAACCTGACGCGATGTTGATCTGATCGGCGAAGATCAATTCGAGCGTGCCACCGCTGTACAAGAAGACGGCTTCGTCATAGACGACTCCACCACCAGTGACATTTGCAAGAACGACGACGTCGCCGCTGTTGTTGATGCCAACGCCACCAATCGAACCTAACATAGTGCCCGGAACGCCGGTCGCTGCGGCAGCGGATGTGCCCTCTTGCGCGATCACCAATGGCGTCGCGGCGCCCAATTTGGCGATGGCGACCCCGTCCTCGGTACTGATCGTGTCCATGTTCCCACGGATCACCCACTCAGTGGCGTCGTTTAGCTTGACCTCGAGGATCGATTCGAAGGGGAGCGTGCCACCGACGGGCACCGACAGCGAGTCGCCCTGTCGCAGCGCCAGTTGATAGTCCCCCACCGCGGGCTTGATGACCAACACATCGTCCGTCAACGTCGAGCCCGCGAGATCCCCATCGATAATGACATCGCCGTTGTTGTTCCAATCGAGCAGATTGAACGCCGTGGAATCCCAATCCTCGAGGTTCAGCGGTCCGCCGACGATCGTGGTTCCTTCCCGAAAGATCGACGTCGCATTCATCGGCAGCGGCAATCCGTCGAAGTAGATCACTTCGTTGTCACCGGGGACTGCATTGTCGAGCAGCGCCTTGAAGCCATAGCGCCCGTCGTTGAGTAGCGCCGGAAACAGGAAGATGTCGAACTCACGGGTATCGGTGAGACCCGGAGCCGTCTGCCCCTTGCGCAAAAGCAGTGTGTTGTTCAGGTGCAGGCCGCGGTCGTTGGTCGGCAGCGCATTCGAGAACTGCGAAGCAAAGATCACATCGCCGCTGTTGTTGACTTGCCGTGCGGAAGCAAAGATCAGCAAGTTGTCGAAGACTGCGCCTCCGGTGCCGACGGCAACTTGCCCTGAAGCCGCGACCAGAGTCGTGCCCAGATAGATGACATCGTCGGCAGTCGCTGCAGTAGTGTCGCCGCGAAAGGCAATCATGCCGTTGGCGCTGACGTTCGGCTTGGAGACGTTCTGCATCGTCACGCCGGGCAACCCTGGCGCCATGTCGCCGTCGGACAAGATTTTCGTGAAGACGTACTGCGCAGGCAACGCAGGAGCCACGAACAGAGCAAACAACAGAACAAACACAGAACGGAGCATGGGATCTCCTGATTCGGTACATCTCTGGAGGAATGGGTTGCGCGTGCTTCTCAGACTAGTGAGGACGATACCCAAGTTGAGAACGGTGACCAAGCAAAACCCTAACAATCGCGCCGAAACAAAGCAGAGGCAATGCGAACCGGTGTTTGAGCTGCAAAACACAGAGGGCAGGACGAAGCGCGGGGGTGAGATACGAATGGGATCCAGTCGGGCACCTTGCACGGCGACTCAACCGTACTTAGGATACGCGCATGCAGCCCGGCGCGAACCCCACTACTAGGTGCAGGATGGTCCCCGACCTCGAGGGAGCTACGTGTCCGCGCCGCCGCTCTCCAGAGCTGCCCCGGCCCTATGGGTGACTTGGCCGTCGAAGTGGCGGGCCCATTTCCCCACGTCTCTCGCGCTGAGCCCCACCCTCATCTCTCTGAGACACACCCGCCTGTTTCCGTTTCCAAGTGCCTGATACTTGCGTAGGAAGAGACAGGAATACCGATGACAGACGACAAATCGTCCGACGACGTGGAAATCGAGTCGGAGTCCACGGCGAGCGAAGGCGAGCCAACCACCGAACCCAAAGAGCTGGATCGACGCAGCTTTGTCAAAGCTGCCGCGCTGGGTGCCGCTGCCGCGGCGACCACCCCAGGGGCGGCTGCCGACGTCGAGTTCCAACCGGAGGAAGTGTGGCGCGACCGCATGACGCCTCCCGACGATGGCAAAAAGTACGGCTGGCTCGTCGACACTCGCCGCTGCTTTGGTTGTCATGGCTGTGAAGTCGCGTGCAAGGCCGAGAACGACGTTCCGCTGGGCCACTACATCCGGCAGACCGTCTATCACGACTTCGAACGAGCTCCGGGCAACGTCGCCCGCATCATGGTGCCGATGGCGTGTCAACACTGCGAAGACGCCCCGTGCCTGAAGGCTTGCCCCTGCGGTGCCCTGCACAAAGGTGCGGGCGGCACTGTGCAAGTCGACTACGACAGCTGCTCCGGGCACGCTGCGTGCAAAGACGCATGCCCCTACGGCGCGATCTATATCGACCCCGTCGCCAATCAGGCGATCAAGTGCCACAACTGCACACATCGCGTTGACGTGGGCATGGATCCCGCTTGCGTTTCGACTTGCCCCAGCGATGCGTTGTACTTCGGTGACCTGAACGACCCCAACTCGAAGATCTCGAAGCTGCAGAAACAACTCGAAGCAGAAGACAAACTGCAAACCCTGCGTCCCGAGAAGGGCACGCGTCCACGGATGCAGTTCGTCGTCGACGAGCAACGCCCGTTGGAAGAGTGGGAATCGAAGATCCCCAAGGAGGGCGAGAGCTACTCCCCGGACGCCTATAGCGTCTACAACTGGAGCGATGACGACAAGAAGAAGGGAGGCGTCTAGTGGCAGATCGTCGAACCACACAATCGCGGCGGCGCTTCCTGCAACTGGGTAGTGCGTTGCTGGCCGGAACCGCCACCGGCGCTTTGACCGGCTGCGTCGGCCAACGATCGAGGGCCGTGGGTCCTTCTACAGCAGAGAACTTGCGGGTTTGGAAACGGGGCGCCGGACAGCCCTACGAAATGGGCAAGATCAAGATGCCCGGCGTTTGTACCCTCCCAGGCCCGTACAAGAAGACGAAGTTCCCAGATCCCGATAAGTACAAGGGAACCGAGCAGGTGCATGGCCTGTGCCAGCTGTGCTCGACGATCTGTGGAATCACCGGTCACGTCAAAGACGGCCGTATCATCAAGGTCGAGGGCAACCCCGCGGATCCCAACTCGCGCGGGAAACTGTGCGCACGTGGACAGTCCGCGCTCAATCACCAGTACCACCCGGAGCGACTGCTGTATCCGATCCGTCGCGTCGGCAAACGCGGCGAGGGCAAGTGGCGTCGCATCAGTTGGGAGGAAGCCTACGACGAAGTCGCGACGCGGATGCGCAAAGTGCGCGACGAGGGTAAGCCCAACGAGTTCGCGTTCCACCAGGGACGCAGCCGCAGTAAAGACGCCGTTGCGAACTTCCTGAACGCGTTCGGCACGAAGACGCACCTGAACCACCGCGGCCTTTGTTCGGCAGCACGGCGCGCTGCTAACCTGACCTATCTGTTCGAGTCGGATTGGGATCTGGGCGACTATGCAAACTCGAAGTACATTCTGAATTTCGGATCCAACATGTTCGAAGCGCACCAGGGGCACATCCCTGGAGCCCAGCGCGTTCAGCAAGGACGGTTCGAGAATGGCGCGAAGTTCGTCACTTTCGACGTCAGGATGTCGAATACCGCCGGCAACGCCGACGAGTTCTTCATGCCGTACCCAGGCACCGACGGCGCGATCGCGCTCGCTATGGCGCACACGATCGTCAAGGAGAAGCTGTACGACAAGACGTTCCTCGAAGAGTGGAGCAATGCGACCTCGGAGGAGATCTGGCAGCGGCTCTCTAGCTATACGCCCGAGTGGGCAGAGAAAGTGAGCACCGTCCCGGCCAGTGATATCGCACGGATCGCGCGCGAGTTCGCCGCATCAGCGCCCTATGCGACAACGATGTGCAATCGTGGTTCGAGCGCTCACGTCAATGGCTACTTCAACGACCGTGCGATCGGTCTTCTGAATGTTCTTGTCGGCAGCGTTGGCAAGCCCGGGGGCTGGTGCTGGATGTACACCGGCGGGTACGACAAGAAGCGCTTCAAGGCGCCAAAAGGAGCACCCAAACCACGCGGCAATTCGCTGCTGGCAGACCCACCCGAGTTCATCCTGGCCAACCGCTGGAACACGATGAAGGTCGGCGAGATCGTCTATTGGTACTTGGCGCAAGAACGCGCGAAGATCCAGGTCTACATGACCTACAACCTGGACTCCCCTCTCACGTGGCCCGAGATGGAAGTCACGAAGAACGTCTTCCTCGATGAAGAGAAGATCAACTTTCACGTCTGCGTGAACCCGTTCTTCAATGAGACGGCCAGCATGGCAGACATGGTGCTGCCATGGACGACGTACATGGAACGGTGGGACGTCGATGCGCGTGGCGCCTACAATCTGAAACCCTACCTCAGCATGCGACGTCCAATGGTCGATGCCCTGGGAGAAGCAAAAGACGTGCGGGAGATCTTCCCCGAACTCGCCCGACGCATTGGTGGTGGCATGGAGAAGTACTATCCTGCCGACCAATCCATCGAAGAGTACATGACCGAGTTCACGGCGAAGGTTCCGTATGACTCGACCAAGTACAAGAACCCGATGGACTTCTTGGCCAAGGTCGGGGCTTACGAAGACCCAGAGCAGCCAAAATACTACGAGCCCTACCTCAAACCGCTCTCTGCTGCGGAGATGGCCGGAGCCACGACAGATCCCGATACCGGAATCATCAAGAAGGGCGGCAAGGGTATCGGCATCATGCACCGCGGGAGCCCCGTGCGCGGCTTCAAGACGCCGAGTCGCAAGCTCGAGGTCAGGTCCGAATTCGTTGCCCGAGTCGCACGCAATGAAGACGTCAAAGAGATGGTTGATCTAGCCAACTCGAAGGGTTCGAACCGCCCCGAACATCACAAGCCATACAGCTACGAGCTTAGCGAGTGGCCGCGCTACATGCAGATCGAGGAGCATGTCGACCTCGACCCGGACCAGCTCGTGATGACGTCCTTCAAATGGAACGTCCACAACCACGGGCGCACGGCAAACCTCAAGTGGTGCTCCGAGATCGTGCACTCGAATCCGGCTTGGCTCCATCCTGAGACAGCGAAGCGGCTGAACTTGGACAATGGCGATTGGATCGAGGTCACTGGGTACCGCTCCAAGAGCGTCGACCGAAGCCTTCCCGGCCTCGAACTGGGATCGGGTGAGATCAAAGATCGCCTGCGTATACCGATCGTGGTGACCAAGGGGGTCCATCCCGGAGCCATCGCAATCTCCAACTCGCTCGGTCACTCAGAATATTCGAGTGTCGCGCAAGCGCGTAAGAACCAAAAGCTGGGCGGCCAGAGTGTCGGCATGGATGCCGAGGGCTACCGAGACCCAGACTGGGAGCGCAACATGTGGTGGGAGGACACTTCGGGGGGCGACCCCAAGAAGTGGCAACGGAACACCGGAAACGGTTGGGCACAGAACCACGTTCTGCCGATCTCTCCAGACTACATCTCTGGTCAGCAGGCGTTCAACAGCACGGTCGTCCGGGTGCGAAAGGTGACGTGATGCGCCAGGACGAACTCGCTGCCGTCGCCCGCCTCTTGGGTCTCTTACTGCTGCGAGAAATCGATGGAGCCACTCTCGAGCAACTACGGCATCCCGCCGTTTTGAAAGCGCTCGAGAGTGCGGGCCTCGAGCCACCCACAGACGGCGCGCTCGAGGAACTGGCAGCCCAGTACTTCGAGTACTTCGTGAACCCGCAGCTTGGTAGGCCGCTGGTGCAGTCGATCTGCGAGAGTGGTAGCTACGAGGGCGACGCTGCGCGCGGAGTCCGCGAAGTTGCCGCGGCTGCCAATCTCGAGCTAGACAATGAGCATCTGCGCGGGGCGCCGGTCGACCACTTAGCCGTTCAGCTGTTTCTCTGGAGCGAGCTGCAGGAGCGGGATCAAGAAGCTGCGCAGGAGTTCGGCCGACGCCATCTGCAGTGGGCGATCCCAGTACTGCAGCACGACAAGCGCAGTGGCTACTACGCCAACGTTTGCGCGGCCACCGCGGACTTCCTGCAGGTCGTCATGCACGAATCTGGTTCTTAGCCCCAGCTGTTGCGCCACCAGCGACGGCCGCGCCTCCGC
>JBCCHQ010000169.1:0-12780 GCA_039028735.1 Planctomycetota bacterium
AACAACCCGCGGGGGGCCGTTGGTGCTTTTGTTTTTTTTTTTTTCCTCCGCTGGGGTGTTTTTTCCACCCCGGGGCGTGGTCGTGCGTACAAAAAAAACACGACGATGTTGTTTGGCCCGTCGCCTGACGGCATCGGAGCTTGGAGGGAGCCTGGCGCTTGATGTGCCAGTGGGCATGATCCGGCGGGACGTGGCGTTTGCTCGGCTTGGTGCTTCGCTGGCCGGCGTTGCCTGACGGCATCGGAGCTTGGAGGGAGCCTGGCGCTTGATGTTCCAGTGGCCCGATCCGGGGGTGGCGTTTGTGCGGGCTTGCTGGCATCGATGGTCGGCGTCGGAGCTGGGAGGGGGCTTGGCGCTTGATGTTCCAGTGGGCGCGACCCGGGTGGACGTGGCGGTTGCTCGGCTTGGTGCATCGCTGGCTGGCGTCGCCTGACGGCATCGGAGCTTGGAAGGAGCCGGGCGCTTGATGTGCCAGTGGGCATGATCCGGCGGGGCGCTTGGTGCTTCGCTGGCCGGCGTCGGAGCTTGGAGTGTGCTCGTAAGAGGTCCTTCGGGGCGTTGCGTTCGCAGCAAATGAGCATCGCCGGGTGACCTCACGCAGGGCTCTCTGCGCTCCCGCCTTCCGGCCTGTCGGCCCGCCTAGCCTTATCCCTTATCCCTTATCCTTATCCCTTATCCCTTATCCCAAGTCCCGAGTCCCGAGTCCCAACTCCCCTTCCACCTTCCACCTTCCCCTTTCCCAAAGCCCGACCCGCTTCGCCCCACATCACCGCGGCCTGCCATGCCCATCCGCCTCCACTCTCGGAATTCGGTGATGGACGCCATTTTCATGCAGAATAGCTACGGCTCTGCAATTTCCCCCATGGGCTCCTTCCGGTACGATGCTAGCACCACGCAGTTCTTTTCATTTCCTAACAAGCGCGCTAGCAACAAGGACGACGGAAACATGGCATTTGAAGGCGTAGACTTTTACGACATCGATGGGTTGCTGTCTGAGGAAGAGATTCTGGTTCGACAGAGCGTTCGCGATTTCGTCTCGGAGCAGGTGATTCCGCAGATCGAACCGCACTTCGAAGCGGGCACGTTTCCGAAAGATTTGATCCCGGGGCTCGCAGATCTTGGTGTCCTTGGCGCCAATCTGCAGGGCTACGGCTGTGCTGGTCTCAACAACGTGGCCTATGGCTTGATCATGCAGGAACTCGATCGCGGTGACAGTGGCGTACGATCCTTCGTGTCGGTGCAGGGCGCATTGGTGATGTATCCGATTCATGCGTTTGGTTCCGAAGAACAGCGCGAGAAGTATCTGCCTGGGTTGGCGAGCGGCAAGTTGATCGGCTGTTTCGGTCTCACCGAGCCGGATCATGGTTCCAACCCCGACGGCATGATCACGAACGCAGTCGAGGATGGCGATCACTACATTCTCAACGGCAACAAGATGTGGATCACAAGCGGCTGCGTCGCCGACGTGGCTGTGGTTTGGGCCAAACTGGACGGCAAGATTCGTGGCTTCATTGTCGAGAAGGGGACGCCTGGTTTCTCGACGACGCTCCAAAGTGGCAAGTTCTCGCTGCGTGCGTCAGTGACTTCGGAGCTGCACTTCGAAGACTGCCGCATCCCGAAAGCGAACCTGCTCGAGAACACGGGTGGTTTGAAGTCACCGCTGAGTTGCCTGACGCAAGCGCGCTACGGGATCTCGTGGGGCGCGCTGGGTTCGGCGATGGCTTGTTTCGACTGTGCTCGTGAGTACACACTCAGTCGTATCCAGTTTGGTAAGCCGATCGCTTCGTTCCAGCTGGTGCAGGCGAAGTTGGCCGAAATGTTGACAGAGATCACGAAGGGGCAGCTGCTCGCACTGCAGTTGGGGCGCCTGAAGGATGAGGGCAAGCACACGCCGCAGCAGGTCTCACTGGCCAAACGCAACAACGTTCACCATGCATTGGAGATGGCGCGAGTTGCTCGCGACATGCTGGGTGCGAATGGCGTCACGAACGAGTACCCTGTCGGCCGGCACATGCTGAACCTCGAGTCGGTGAAGACCTATGAGGGGACGCACGACATTCATACGCTGATTCTCGGTCAGGCCGTGACGGGGATCTCCGCGTTCTACTAGGACAAGCATGGGGGCAACGTGCACTTCTTCGTCGAGATGCAGATCGGTGGGAAGATCTCCCCACCGATCCCGCTGCAGAGCGGACGTACGCTTGTAGGGCGACATCCCGATTGTGATCTGGTCGTGCCGGACCCGCACGCTTCGCGGCAACAGCTCGCGATCGAGGTCGAAGGAGACGCCTGCCATCTCCGCGACGTCGGCTCCAAGAACCCGGTCACCATAAACGACGAGGTCGTCAAGGAAGCAGAACTGCAGCCCGGCGATCGTATTCAAGTAGGCGAAACAGTACTCACGCTGCGCCGTGGCATGATCGACATGACCGGTGATACGCATCTTGCCGTGTCGGTCGTCGACGAGGGACCGTCGGCGGGCGCCCACCGAGTCACGGTGGCGGCTGATTCTGTCGTAGGTGGTTTGGCGTCCCGGGAACCGGACGCTTCGACGGAGGGGCGACTCGACGTCATCTACCACCTCGCCGAGAGCATGGCTGCTGCGCCCGACCTCGACCGTTTCTTCGACCAGGTGCTGGATCGCCTGTTCGACAGCCTTCCAGTGTCACGAGGCTTCATTGGTATGGGCCTCCCCGAGAAGGGGACCTTCCAAGCCGTGAAGGTCAAGAGCCGCGGCGAGACCGGCGAGTGCACGATCCAAATGAGCCAGACGATCCTGGACGAGATCCAGCTGGAACGAAAAGCGCTGCTGGTGCAGGACGCACCTGGTGAGCTGGCTCATGGCGGCGCAAAGTCGATTATCCGCCTGGGGATCCAAGCCTTCTTGTGCGCGCCGATGTTCGTTGGCGACGACTACCTGGGACTTCTGTACTTCGACCAGCTCACGGGCGCGTCCCCGTTTTCAGAGGCTGACCTGACTTTCGTGCAAGGCGTCGCGCGACTGACGGCACTAACTGTCGACAACCTGCGATTCCGCGAACAGCTGCGCGAAGAGAATCGTTCGCTGCGCGCGATCCTCGAGCGACGGAATCAGTTGATCGCGCGGTCTCCTGTGATGCTGGAGGTGTTGCGAAAGGTGCAGAGGATCGCCGAACGCGACTCTTCGGTCTTGATCCAAGGAGAAACCGGCACCGGCAAGGAGCTGGTCGCGCGGGCGATCCACGATCAATCGCCGCGCCGCGATGGCCCCTTTGTCGCCTTCAACTGTTCGTTGTCGAATCCATCCCTGATCGAGAGTGAGCTCTTTGGTCACGTCAAGGGAGCGTTCACCGACGCTTCACGCGACCACAAGGGCAAGTTCGAATTGGCCAGCGGCGGGACGCTATTTCTCGATGAAATCGGCGACATGCCGCTCGAGACACAGGTCAAGATTCTGCGAGCAATCCAGGAGAAATCGATCGAACCGGTCGGCGGTGAGCGTTCGATCGCAGTGGACCTGCGATTGATCTCGGCAACGCACCGAGACCTGCAAGTGATGCGCAACGAGAAGCAGTTCCGAGAGGATCTGTACTACCGGCTGGCGGTCTTGACGCTGGCTCTGCCGCCGCTGCGTGACCGTGGTGAGGACATCCTGGAGATCGGCTTGTCGTTTCTCAACGGCGCGGACGAGGGGACGTTTTCGTTCGACAAGAGCGCTCAGAAGGCGATGCTGGCCTACAACTGGCCCGGCAACGTACGTGAGCTGCAGAACGCGATGGAGCAAGCGTCGTTCAACGCCAGCGACACCAAGATCCGTGCGAAAGATCTGCCCTCCGAGATGAGCCAGAAGGGCTCGCGGCCACGCCTGCAGGTGCCGCTCGCTAGCATCCCCGAGCTCGAAGCGAAGCACATTCGCAAAGTGCTTCGCTCGTGCGACGGCAACAAGAAGCGCGCGGCCGAGATCCTCGGCATCTCCCGCGAAACGCTGTACCAGAAGCTCAAGCTTTATGAGATCCCGAAGTGATTGCCTGCGGTTGGCACAGGGCTGGCACTTCGTGCAACCCCAGTGCCAACCGCTGATCGGCAATCACTTATGTCTTTGGTTCGTCGCCTGACGGCGACGATACGGGATTGCCTGCGGTTGTCACGGGGCTGGCACTTCGTGCAACCCCAGTACCAACCGCTGATCGGCAATCACTGATGTCTTTGGTTCGTCGCCTGACGGCGACGATACGGGAGCTGGTTGGGCGTTTGGGTCCGTCTGGTTGTGTGTGCCGACGTGCGATGCGTGGGGCACAGGGCTGGTACTTCGTGCAACCCAGTGCCGACCGCTGATTGGTGATCACTGATGTCTTTGGTTCGTCGCCTGATGGCGACGATGCGGGAGTTGATTGGGCGTTTGGGTCCGTCTGGTTGTTTGTGCCGACGTGAGGGGCGTGGGGCACAGGGCTGGCCCTGCGTGGAACCCCGGTGCCGACCGCTGATTGGGCGCTTGGGTGGGCGACGGGGAGACTACTTGCCCAGGGGCGGGCGTGCTCAGGTCGCGGCGCGGACGAGGCCGGTGAGTTGGGCGCCGACTTTGTGCACGAGGGCAATCTCGGCAGTGAAGGCGCGGTTCGTGACGATCTCGAGAGCTTCGAGTGCACCGTGGCATTCAGCCGCTGAGCCAAGCGCGATTCGGTAGAAGTTCGTCCCTGTATTGCCAGCAAGACGTTGCGCGCGCCCTTCACAGATATTCAGCGACACGCTGAGGGCAGCACGAGTCAGCTGACTCTTCAGATCCCCAAACCTCCGCGGCCAACACAATGCATGGACGCAGCGCAGCAACTCACGAGCATTCTGATACACGTCCAAGTCCTCGTGCGGAAATCGCCAGTGCGAGTAACGGTCCATGAAGCAGCCCCTTCTTCGTTGGAGTGTTTCCACCCCTCCAAGCGCGCGCACAGCGAGTGTCAAGGACGCCGCAGGCGCCGAAGGGAATCCTTGACACTCGCGAGCACGTGCTAGCGTGAAAGAAACACCCCAAGCAGACCCCTTTCCCTTTCCCTTTCCCTTTCCCTTTCCCTTTCCCTTTCCTTTTCCAAGGGACAAGGACAAGGACAAGGACAAGGGTGGCGCCCCTCGCCGGAGTTTCTCGTCGCCGCCGGTGGCCGATGGGTTGGGGGAGTCCGGCCCTTCGGCAGCCCTGGGGCGTTCTCGACCGAATGTTCCGAGGATTTCCGGCGAAATCATCCGGTATAGTGGGTGGATCGGGCGGCTCGATGAGCCGATCTTGATAGTAGCGGACCCGGTATCTTCGTTGGAGCCCACCCACGTCGAGGGGAATGGATGCGTCTCAAATCGTACATCGATCAGATCGACGAGCGCAGTCGCGCGCGTTTCGAAGAGCAGCGCAGCATCGAGACTTTTGAGCAGTACCTCGAGGGTTTCGTCCGGAATCCTTGGCCGTACTTGCGGACGTCGGCGCAGTACTGCCTCGATATGATGGACTTCTTCGGTTCCTACGAAGTCGAACGCATCGGGGTCAAGGATCGCCGCTGGCGGGTCTTCGATTGCGAGCATGACAAGCCGTTCGATGCGCTCGTGGGGCAGGAACGGGTCCAGAATGCGATCTACCGGCAGCTGCTGCACTTCGCACGCCGCGGCTACTGTGACAAGATGTTGTTGCTGCACGGTCCCAATGGCTCGTCGAAGACGACCACGGTGGATCTACTCTTTCGCGGCCTCGAAGCCTACAGTCGCGAGCCGGAAGGTGCCTTGTACCGCTACAGCTGGATCTTCTCTGAGAAAGAAGAGCGCGGCCGCGGTGAGCGCATCGGATTCGAGAGTGACGAAGGTGCGATTCCCGACTCCTATGCTGGCCTGTCGCCCGCCGAGATTGCGGCGCGCATCCCATGCGAGTTGAAAGATCCGCCGCTGTTCTTGATTCCGCAGGAGGATCGCAAAGCTTTCATCGAGAAGGCCATTGCCGACTGTGACGTGCCGCCCCCCGACGGAGACTTCAACTACGAGTACTTCCTCGACGCGGACTTGAGCCCGAAGTCGAAACGCATCTACGACGCGTTATTGGCCAGCGTCGATGGCGACTGGACCAAGGTGATGCGTCACGTGCAGGTCGAGCGCTACTTCATTTCGCGCCGCTTCCGGCAGGGTGTGGCATCGATCGAGCCTCAGGGCAACGTTGATGCGACGGTCCGTCCGCTGAACTACGAACCCACGGTCCAGCTACCGGGGCTGCTGCAGTCGTTGACGCTGACTGAAGCGGTCGGCGATCTTGTCGACGCGAATCATGGAGTCGTCGAATACTCAGATTTCTTGAAACGTCCGATCGAAACCAACAAGTACCTGCTAACGACGTCGGAGAAGGGGACGATTCACCTCCCGGGGTACTCGGCATACTTGGACTTGGTGATCACAGCTACGGCCAACGAGAAGCAGCTGTCGATGTTCAAGCGCAGCCCGGACTTCTCATCTTTCAAAGGCCGGATGGAACTGATCCAGGTGCCGTACCTGCTGATGTACAGCAAAGAGCAGGAGCTCTATCAGAAGCACATCGATCTGTTCTCTCGCGGTCGTCATGTGACGCCACATACGGCTTTGGCAGTCGCAATGTGGGCAGTGCTGACGCGTCTCCGTCGTCCTTCCCCGAAGAACTATGCGCCGGAACTCGCGCCGTTGGTTGCGCGCTTGACGCCCATGGAGAAGGCGAAGCTCTACGATCACGGCGAACTCCCGCTGCATCTGAAGGATCACGAGCGCAAGTTGCTGGAGGCGTCGATTCGCGACATTCGCGACGAGCACAATGACGCGGAAGGGGAGTTCGAGGGGATCCCGGGTTGTGAGTACGAAGGGCGTCGCGGCGCCTCTGCACGCGAGATGATGAGCCTGCTGGGAAGCGCGGCAGAGAATCGCAAGTTTACGTGCGTGACGCCGATGGCTGTCTTCGAGGAACTCGAGAAGCTAGTGCGAGATAGTTCGGTCTACGACTTTCTGCGAGTGCCGGTGGACAATGGCTTCAACGATTCCGAGCGCTTCATCGAAGACGTCAAGCAAGAGTACCGAGCGATCGTTACGCAAGAGGTCTACGATTCTATTGGGCTGGTCGAAGAGGCCGAGTACGAGCGCGTCTTCGAGAAGTACTTCCACCACGTGAAGGCGTTCGACCTCGGCGAGAAGCTGTTCTTGCCGAGTCGTGGCGAGTACGTAGAGCCTTCGGTGGACCTGATGGAGCGCATCGAAGGGCTACTCGATATTCACGAGCCCATCGAAACGTTTCGATCGAACCTGATCATGAAGATCGCCGCGTACTCGATCGATCACCCGGACGAGTCGATTGCGTTCCAAGAAGTGTTTCCGCAGATCTACAACACGATCAAGCAGAGCTTCTACGGCGAGCGGAATCGTACGCTGGCGACAGTCGAGCAGAATATACTGCGCTACGGCAGCAACGACTTCGAAGCGCTCTCAAAAGAAGAGCGCGATCAGGTCGAGCGCGCGTTGCAGCAGATGGAGTCGAAGTTCGGCTACTGCCAGCACTGCGCCAAGGACGTCATTGCCTACATCCTGCGGTACCGCTAGCGAGCTGCCCGATTGGGAAGCGATGATCTAGCGCGTTGTGCTAACGGCGCATTGTGCTAACGGAAGCGCGGTGCGGGGTCGCCCCACTTTTCGATCCACTTGCCCCACAGAGCCTTGGCGCCGCGGGCCGGAGCGGACTCTTTGCCAGTACCGGGTGCCGAAGCACCGTCACCGATTTCGTGTCGGATCAGCGCAATGACCTGATCTGGATGCACGCCTTCGGCTTCGGCGTGGTAGTTCAGCTGCACTCTGTGGCGTAGCGCTGGCAGCAGCACTTCTTCGTAGTCGCTGTCGTCGACTTCGGTGCGTCCAGCGATGACAGCGCGGGCGCGAGCAGCTCCCAGAATCGACTGCACGGCGCGTGGCCCGGCGCCCCATAGGATCCACTCCTTGGCGGATGTGCTGGCGTTCTCGTCAGGCCGAGTCGCTCGCACCAGCTTCGTGGCGCGGGCCACGAGGCGGTCGGGGACGTTGATCCGTGCCGGGATCGTCAGCATTTGCCGTACCTCGTCCCCGCCCAAGACTGCTTCCAGCGGAGCGTCGTCGACGGCCGTCGTCGTTGCCACGATGTCGAACTCTGTCTGGTCGTCGGGGTAGCCGATGTCGATCTGGAACAGGAAGCGGTCGAGCTGGGTTACGGGGAGCGTGTAGGTTCCTTCTTGCTCGATCGGGTTCTGGGTGGCCAGCACGAAGAAAGGCGGATCTAGCGGTTGTGGCTTGCCGCCAACGGTGACCTGGTGCTCTTCCATCGCTTCTAGCAGAGCGGCCTGGGTCTTTGGCGGTGTGCGGTTGATTTCATCCGCTAGTAACAGGTGGGCGAAGATCGGGCCTCGCTGAAAGCGAAACTCTCGCTGCCCGGTGGCTTCGTTACGCGCGAGCAGAGTTGTGCCGGTGATGTCGGATGGCATCAGATCGGGAGTGAACTGAATGCGCGCGAAGTCTAGATCGAACAACTCTGCGAGGCTGCGAATCATCAACGTCTTGGCGAGGCCCGGTACGCCGACGATCAACGCGTGTCCACCGGCAACGAAGGAGATCAACAGCTGCTCCACGGTCTCTTCTTGTCCGATCACCTTCTTGCGGAGGCGATCACGGAGCAGAGAGATCCTGTCGGGCAGCTTGCCGATGAGCTCACGGTCTTCGGGGCTCAACGCGCTCCCGGTCTGTACATGGGCCAAGTGGGACGTCCTTTCGTGTCGGCGTCGCGCGCTATCCTAGCAGTACTCGTGCCACCCGGCCAACATCGCGGGTAAACTCGCGCGACCTGCCAAACTCCTTGGAGGGGCCGCTTAGGAGTCTTCCGACTGGGCTCGTTTTGCTTCTTGCCACCATGCCTCGAGATCTGCGAGGGGGACCGGCTCCGAAGCTGTCGTCAGCCGCTCTTCGATGACCTCAAAGCGGGTACGGAAGCGCTGCAACGCGCCGCGAAGAGCCGCCTCGCTGCGCACGCCGGTGTGCCGGCATACGGAGGTGATCGCGAGTAACAGATCCCCGATTTCGGCCTCGACCTGTGCTGGGTCCCCGGCCGCCAGTGCGTCCTTCAGCTCGGCGACCTCTTCGTCGATCTTGGCGACGGGCCCCTGCTGATCGGGCCAGTCGAAGCCGACTTCGGCTGCCATGGCTCCCAGTCGCTCCCCCTGCTCGAGCGCCGGCAACGACGCGGGCAGGTCACGCAAAGTTCTGGCCGGCTCTCGCTCCGGTTTCTCGCGTTGCTTGATCTCTTCCCACTGTTGACGTACCGCGTCCGCATCCTCGGCGATTGCCTCACCGAAGACATGTGGGTGGCGGCGGATCAGCTTCTCGCGGATGCCATCGGCGACAGCAGCCAGCGTGAATGTGTTCTCTTCCTCCGCAATCCGGGCCTGCAAGAACACGTTCAACAATAGATCACCGAGCTCCTCGCGCACGCCGTCGCTGTCGCCACGTTCAATCGCTTCGACAGTTTCGTGCGCTTCTTCCAGAAGGTAGGGAGTGAGGCTGGTCGGGGTTTGCTCGAGATCCCAGGGGCAGCCCCCGGGGGAGCGGAGCCGGTCGACGGTCCCCTTCAGCTGTTGCAACGCCGCGCCGGCCTGCTGCTCGAGGCTCTGTGCTTCGCTGTCGCTGACGTCACTGGAACGATCCTTCGGCTCCACGTTGTCTCCTGCCGTCGAGTGATTTGCCGTCGTTTGCGCCTCGGACTTACCACAGCGGGTCCCCATCCAGCAAGGAGGCGTCGTCCGCATCCGGTCGATTCGTTGCGGCTGCACCAGATGTGAACGACCCCGTCTCAACGAGTCCACACACCTAAGCTGCTTGCCGACGATCGCTTGAGGTAACTCCAACTCGATTGGACCTACCGTTGCTCTCTGTTCGGTCGTGCGCCGTGGCGCGTTGCTACGGATCCTAGAGCACCATCGTGGGTTGGTTACGTCGGGATGGAGGTGGCTTCACGGAACAGTAGTGGACTTCACGAGTGGGGAGACTCGAAGTTTGGTCAGGTTGACTCATTGAACTGTGATGGGGAGCCGTCTTCGCCAGGTAGGTTTCGCGCCTTCGAGTCCCCCAACTTTTACGTCAGCTGTGCTTCAGGCGCAAAATTCACGGTATGTCTGGGAGTGTCGAGAAGGGTGTGAGAGATGGTGAGTACGAAGAAGTTCTGGATCTTGTGTGTCGGTGTCTTGTGGACGGCTATGGCAAGCAGTGTGGCGGGAGCCGCCGCAAGCCCAGGAGCAGCAGGAGACAAGAAGGAGGCGGCGCAGCGGGTCGCCGTTGAAGGTTTCAGTGCCGAATACAGCGCTGTTCCGACACCGCAAGCGCAATGGGCCGACGGCAGCGTCGAGACGTGGCTTCGCGCTTTCCGGGCGCAGCTCCACAACGAGAAGACGCTCGCCTACCGCGGTAATGTCTTGCCGGCGGGGCGCCACCAAGTGTGGATCGAGAAGGGAACCGGAGAGTGGTTTCACCTGTTTGTCGGTGACAAGAACGACTCGGACCGGCCGCGCTTGAAGGCACTCTTTCGGCTGTACGAATTGGAGAAGGGTGTCTCGTCGATGCGTCTCGAACTGAAGCTGACGGGGCGCAAGACGAAGCTCAAGTTCTCACTCTTTGCGGGGAAGCACGAGGGGCACGGCAACCTGCGGATCCTGGAAGAGGGCCAAGGTGGTTCCGGCAAGGATGCACCGAGCCCCAAGGGGAACGCCGACGGTGCCTCGGGCCCATAGCCGACCCCCCGAGAACGACGATGACGCCGGCAGCGCGCGAGTTGTCGTGACGGTGCGGGTGCCTTGAAGGCCGATCGATTCGCAGCGCGTACGCGGCCCCGATCGAGGGGCGGCGACGCGCTGCGATCTTTGACAAGATGTCTCCACTTTCCTTCGAACTGCCAGTGACTCTCCCGTCCGAAGTTGTAGGATCCCGCCAACCAGGTCGTAGCTGGTCACAGCCGACGCCACTGGCGAACGCTGTCACGATAACGTTGGAGAGCCAAGGAAGAGAGGATCGTCGAATGTCTTGTTTGCAGAGCCGCGCGTTCAGGAGTGCCCTTTGTCTCAGTGTTGCGCTGTTGTTTGGGAGTGGCGCCTTGGCGCAGGACGCAGCGAATGCCGTCGACGCAGAGCTCGTCACCAAGCTGACGCAGCTCGATACACCCGACCCGCAGATCGCAAAGCACCTGAAGGTTGCGACCCTCGAATCGCTCGAAGCTGCTGCGAGTCAGTTGGTGATTGAGATCCAAAAGAACGGCGTAGACAACGAGCCCCGGGCGAAAAAGGCCAACGCGCGGCTGGGCATCGTGCTCGAAGAGCTCAAGAAGGTGGGCGGAGATCCCACGAAGTTCGATCAGTATCGAGATCGACTCGATGGCGGCGGCTTCTCGTTGATGAAGCCGTCGACTTGGAAGGTCGATCAGGGCGAGCTTGTGGGGTGGGGTATCAACATCGCGTTGGCGCTGATCACGTTGTTCGTATTTCGCATTCTCGGTGGGATCGCTGGTCGCATTGTTGGTCGAGTCGCATCCGGTTCCCGACTTCAGGTCTCCGATCTATTGCGTACCTTCTTCGTCGGGACAACTCGCCGCGTCGTCTTCATCTTGGGAGTCGTCGTGGCGCTGGGATTCCTAGGTGTCGATACCGGACCATTTCTCGCGACGATCGGTGTCGTCGGCTTCGTCATTGGCTTCGCGCTGCAAGATACCCTGGGGAACTTCGCTGCAGGAATGATGATCTTGTTGTACCGTCCGTACGAGCTCGGCAACGTGATCTCTGCCGCTGGAGTGACTGGAAAAGTCGATGCGATGAACCTGGTTTCGACAACGATGAAGACGCCAGACAACCAAACGGTCGTCGTGCCGAACGGTCAGATTTGGGGTGGTGTGATCACCAACATCACCGGCAACGATACGCGGCGGGTCGATCTCGTGTTCGGCATCGGCTATGGCGACGACACGGTCAAGGCGCAGAACATCTTGGAAGAGATCGTGATGCAGCATGATCTCGTGTTGAAGGATCCAGCTCCGGTCATTCAGCTGCACGAACTCGCGGACTCGTCGGTGAACTTCATCTGCCGACCATGGTCGAAGACGTCCGACTATTGGGCTGTCTATTGGGATATCACGCGCGCAGTCAAGGAGCGCTTCGACGCTGCTGAGATCTCGATCCCGTTCCCGCAGCAGGACGTGCACGTCCACCAAGTCACGTCGTAGGTGCGGTGGACGGGCGTCGTGGACGCGCACACCGGTGAGGCCTCTCTGCTACGAGTCGGCGGCGGAGGCTTCACCGGTGGCATGTCGTAAGCCCGCTTAGTAGTCGCGGCCGATCTTGTCGACGATCGGGTTGAGTTTGTTGCCGCGATAGCTGAAGAGATAGACCTCACCCTTCTCGCTTTCGAAAGCGAGGACGATGTTGTTCGTTGCGCCTGCGATGCTGCGCAGGCTGCCGTACTCGGTCGGGATGTTGCCGATCGAGTTCTCTTTGAACGCCGGCTTCTTCCTCTTGTTCTTCTGGGCCGATGCTTGCTCGAGTAGCACGCCACTGGCCAAGCCGAAGACGACGAGGAGTGCGGCAGCGAGGAGATGCTTCATGATGGTTTCCTTCCCCTTAGTTCTGGTCGGGTTTTCTGGTCGTGACCCGTTGCTGTAGACCACCGAGGTACTTTGAGATACGCGGCAGCAGGAACGGCATTATCTACTCTAGCCACTTTCTAGACACGCCGGACCCAAAGCACTCGCTGCGCTCGCGGGGCCAGCTT
>JBCCHQ010000170.1:0-12436 GCA_039028735.1 Planctomycetota bacterium
GGCGCGACTCACGAAGCTGGTTTTTCACTGAGCTGGTGTTTCACTGAGCGAGCAGCGCTACGAAATCAGCCGTCAAAGGTTAGGTGCAAGGACTACGCGATCGCTTTGCCAGACTCGCTGCCTGTTCTTGCACGGCTTCCAGTAGCGACGTAGCGAGTTGCCGGACAGCGGAGCGGGCTCTACGACCACGAAGCAGGGTATGGGCACGGCTGCATCCACCTCTGCCACCGCTCCCCCACTCTCCTCGAGGTCGGATCGCGCGGGTTCCTGCGCAACGCAAAAAAGTAGTGCGGCCGCAATGAGGCAGGCTGCGGGGCCAAGAATGTTGAGCTGCAGTCGCATCGGAGTCCCTTTCGCAAAGTGGTGTCAGCAAGAGCGTTCCTGCTCTCTGGAGTCGTTCGAGACCGCGCCGGTCTTAGAAAGTTTCTCGAATCGCTGCGCCGCGGGGTCACCTGCAAAGGGGCGGTTTGTCCGTCTCCGAGACCGTGGTAGATTGAGTTTGGCTCCGTAAGTTCAGCACTAAGAGACATCTCGAGATCGTGCCGATGACTAGAACTCACTCGACAGGTGACTCTGCAACCTTGAAGGCACTGGCCGCACAGGCCCTTGTCGGGGAGGCCGGTGCGTTCGAAGAGCTGCACCGACGCCTCGGGGGTGGACTGAAAAACTTCATCGGACGACGTCTCAACACGAGTGACGAGGGACTCTTGGAAGGGCTCGCTCAAGAGGTCTGGGTGGTCGCCTGGCAAGCGTTGGAGGATCGCCGATACGACCCTGAGCGCGCGGCCTTTACGACGTTTCTGTACGCCGTCGGGCACAAGATCGCGCTAAGACACCTCCGTGATCTCGAGCGGCAGCGACGTCTCCACGAGAACCTGCTGGCACAGCAACCACCCGCAGCCGTCACGAGTGACTTAGACGATGCGATGGACCTCGCTGCCCTACTCGAGCAGCTCGAAACAGTGCTCCAGCGCGCGGAGCTCACACCCGAAGAGCGCGCCCTCGCCATGGCCGTCGCTCAGGGCGAGACAGAGCGCACTGTAGCGGCCAATCTGGACCTGCCCGCGAGCACCGTCCACGTGCGGAAGAAGCGCCTATTGAACAAGTTACGCACGCTCATGCGAGAGAATCGCGAATCCGACGAGAATGCTCATGAGCAGTCTCGAGCTCCGCGCGAATAACGAGGGCGACGGGGTTCGCTCCGGAGTGAGAATCCACGCGGGGCTGCCGCAAACACGAGGTAGCCACGACAGAATCTCCCCGAGCGCATTCCCGCCGAACAACGGAAGGCCCGCCGAACACAACGGAAGGCTCCCCGAACACAACGGAAGGCCGCCACGATGGTCGATCGCAAGCAGGACAAGAACGCTCTCAGCGACGGACAGCTCAATGAGCTGCTGAACTTGGCGAACGACTGCAGTGACCCAGCGGACCAACCTTTCGCACCCGACCCGCGCACGCCCGCGTGTTTGTCGATGCCTCGGCTTCGCACACTCGGCAACGAGCGCGATGCAATCACTGCGGCTGAAGACGCTCACGTCGAAGCCTGTGCAATCTGCGCCAGTCGCCTCGCGGCCTTTCGTCGGCATCACGACGTCCCACTGCAACCCCTCCCCATGGTGCCGCAGTCGTTTGCGGTTCGCGGTTGGGGTGCGGCTGCCGCAGCTGCACTGCTCCTGGTTGGGGTCTTGCTGTTCTTGACCACCACCGCAGACGAAAACTCGCCGACAACGGCGCCGCAATTCGTGCCCTGGGAGGTCGCCGAGAACCAAGCAGCATCGCAGCAGGTAACAGGCACAGCTGAACTCTCTGCCTTCAGCGCCCCACTTCTTGCCGGCGTCTGGGTCGAAGACTTCGATCGAGTCGCAGCAGATTGCTCGGTGGTTGCCTTCATCCGGGCTTGGGACGAGACCTGCGCTTGCTTACGGTGGCGCCAGCACCATTGGGTCGACGCTGACGGCAAGGCACAACTGAGCCAAACGCTCGCTCGAGGTGAACGGATCGAAGTGGAGATCGAAGTGCCTGGGGCAACCCCGCCAGTGGAACAGCTGGTGCTGGTGGCGACAGCTTCGAACGCGGCGGACCTGCCAACCAGCGAGGCCGCCGCGCAGCGCATGCTCGAGTGCTTGGCCGAACCACAATGCCTCGACGATGTCGATGCGATTGCGACCTACGTTTCGACGGCTCCCGGCTGTTTCGCCGACGGTGTGCGACTGATTCCGCGGTCGTTCATGGTCGAGTGATCCCTTAGGCCTCGGCGCGCTTGCGCTTCCCCAGCTTCTTCACGAAGTCGAAGTGTTCTTTGGCAACCGGTTGCACAGAGAGCCGCTGTCCGCGCTGCACGACCAACATCTCCGACAGCTCGATCGTGTCCTTCAGCGTCTGCAACGAGACGAGGTTCGGGAACTTCTCGACGAATTCCACGTCCACATGGATCCAGCGCGGGTCATCCTTTGGTGACTTGGGATCGTGGTACTTCGACTTGGGATCGAACTGCGTCGGATCCGGATAGCCTTCCTTGCAGACCTTGGCGATCCCCGCAACGCCAGGCGGCTTGGCGTTGGAGTGGTAGAACAAGATCAGATCGCCGACCTTCATGTCATCGCGCATGAAGTTGCGCGCCTTGTAGTTGCGCACGCCGTCCCACGGCTCGGTGCGACACTTCTCGAGGTCGTCGATCGAAAACACATCCGGTTCAGTCTTCATTAGCCAATAGTTACGTCCAGCCATCGGTCCTCCAGTGTAGGTCAGAGCGGTCTCCATCGAACGACGATTGTAGCTCTGGCAAGATCTCCGACCAGGGGCCAATCAACGTGTTGCACTCAGGCAGGCTCCGCAGGAACAGCCCCCCGTAACTTCTGTTGTGGATGCGAGGGTCCGCGATGACAACGACACCACGGTCGGTTCGCGTACGAATCAGTCGTCCGAACCCTTGCTTCAATGCCAGCGCAGCTTGCGGTACAGCCAGCTGCCGGAAAGGGTTCAAGCCCCGAGCAGCCACTTCCTCAGCACGCGCCTTCTCGAGGGGATGAGTCGGCACCCGAAACGGCAAGCGAGCGATCACGACACACTCCAGCGCCCCACCGGGCACATCCACGCCTTCCCAGAAACTCTGGTTCCCAAACAACACCGCATTGCCCGCCTCGCGGAAGCGACGCAGTAACTCAGTGCGCGGTGCCTGTCCCTGGATCAGCACTGGGTAGCCGAGGCCACGGAGCTCGTCCTCGGTACGGCGGGCGACTTGGCGTAGGGTCTGATGCGCGGTGAAGAGGACGAACATGCGTCCACCCACGATGCGCGCACTCGCAACAACGAGTGCAGCGAGGCGCTCTTCGAACTTACGCGTGTTCGGCGGCGGCAGATCGTCGGGCAGGGCTAGTGCGACTTGTTCTTGGTAGTCGAACGGCGATGGAAACTTGCTGCCGACGAACCGCCCTTGCTCGATCAGCTCCCAGCCGAGCCGATCGCTGAGAAACTCCCAGCCGTCGTCGACCGTCAGCGTCGCCGACGTCATGATCACACTGTGAAGCGGGCGATACAGTTTCGCCTCCAGCAGCTCGGCAACGCGAATCGGCGCCACCTGACACGTCAAGTTCGAGCGACCGCCGGTCGTCACTTCGACCCAAGGCAATACGCTGTCGCCACCGCCAAGGAAGCGATCGATCGCCGAGATCTGCTCATCGACGCGCGTGTGCAGCGAACGATACTCGCCATGCATCCCCTCGTACTCGTCCTCCGGTTCGAAGGGGTAGTCCGACAATAGGTCGCGCCCATGTCGAATCTCTCGCTTCAGAAAGCCGAGATCGTCGATCAACTCGTTCAAGGGTCCTTCGAGGACTGCACGAGGTAGGTCACCCGGGTGATACCCGATACGAAACATCGGCTGGCCGGGGATCGTCTGCCGTGCGACATCGTCGTCGCGGGAGCGCTGTTCATTGAGAATTCGTCCTTGCAGCTCAGCGAACGCCTCTTCGACCCGTCGTCGGAGATCCTCGAGGCGCGGCTTCAGTTCGAACTCGAGATGCTCGGCGGCGGGCGAACTCTGTCGTCGCAGGACAGAGAGCATGTACATCACGCGTCCACGTTCCCGATTGCGATGGTCACGAGTCAAGAAGCGCCCAATGGCTTGCAGCATGCCGATGCGCGAGAAACGCACGCCGAAGTGCTGCGCCGCAACATCCTCGAGACGGTGCGCTTCGTCGAAAACGACCCGTCGATACCCAGGTAGTACGAAGTCGGAGTCGAAAGAATTCGTATCGGAGCGGACCGACAAGTCGGCGAAGAACAGGTGGTGGTTGACGACGACGATCTGCGCCTTCGCCGCATTACGACGTGCGTTGTAGTAGAAGCAACTACGATAGTGCGGACATCGCACCTTCAACGACTGGTCGGTCGTCGACGCAAAGTCACTCCAGACATGATCGGGAGGCGTACGCGGGAGCTCAGACAACGACCCCTCGCCGCCAGCGGCGAGCCGTTCGAGGATCTCCTCGTTCCAGTTCGTCCGCTCGTCGTCACTGTCGAACAGTTCCTGTTGCCCACCCACCTGGGCAGCTTTGCGTTTGCACGCGTAGTTCGAGCGCCCCTTGATCAGCGTGTACTCAAACGGCGTGTCCGCAAGTACGCGCTCGAGCAGCGGCAAGTCTCGTTGTACCAGCTGCTCTTGCAACGCGATCGTATGCGTCGAGATCACAACTCGACTGCGATTGTGCACTGCCCAGAGAATGGCGGGCACCAAGTAGGCGAACGACTTGCCGACCCCGGTGCCAGCCTCCAGTGCCGCGACTTCGCCGCGGTTGAAGGAACGGGCAACCTGCAACGCTAGCTGGCGCTGCCCGTCGCGGCTTTCGAAAGCGGGCAGCGCTTGCGCCAGCAAACCACCCGCAGAAAAGATGGCTGCGACCTCGTCCTCATCGACAGGAACTTCGTCGCGGCGCTCGAACGGTTCGACCGCCCGGTACACACGCTCAGCCTCGTTGTCGATGATGAAGAAACCGAGCCCGCGCACCCCCGCCTCACTGGCAATGGACAGATCTGCCGGCGATGGTGTTAGATCGCCACCTGGATGGTTGTGAATCAGTACTTCGTGGTCGCCTGCGCGCTCGAGGAAGACCGGCACCGCACCCTTGTTGCCGCGCGCCACGGCAATGACGTCGTCAACGCGTCCGTCTTCGCCACGGGTGCCGTAGAAGAAAACCTCATTGCCACCTGCACTGTGGATCTCACTGGCGAGGTAGTTCCTGGCTGCAGTCGTGAAGCACTCCTGAGCTGACGTCCCCGCCTCGTAGCTCATCGCCGATCGCTTGCCGGAACGATCCTCGGCTCGGGCTGTTGGCTCCCCTCACGAATCAACAATCGCTGATTTACTGGCAAATTCTCGAGCACCTGACGGCGACCCGAAGGCCAGTCGATCGTCAGTCGGGTGACCTCAGTGGCGATTCCCAGCCCGTAGTGGAGTACCGTCGACGGCGACGATAGGTAGCCGGAACCGAGGGCAACCTGACGGTGCTGGGCGCGACCATCTGCCTCTACGGTCACGAACGCTCCAGCCGCATCGCGTGCACTCTGTGCCCCTTGGAGACGCACCTGGAGCCAATGACCGACTGCGCCGCTTCCCATCAAGAGAACCGCCGGACGCTCGAAGTTCTGTACCAAGACGTCCAGCTGGCCGTCGCGATCGAAGTCTGCCGTTACGAGCCCACGTCCGTCTTCGAGTCGATCGCAGTGGGCCCCGTAGCCGATGTCGACGAACTTGCTGCCACCCTGATTCCAGAACAACACGTTGCGCTCGTAGCCGTTCAAGGAAAAGTCACCAACGTCCGTCGGACTTCCCGGCTCACCCCAAGTTTCGTAGGAACGTTGACCAACGTTCTCCATGACGAGGCTGACTCACAAATCGTCCTTGATCGGCCCCGAGATGAAGCCATTGGCGCCGTAGAGGTCCAACAACCCATCATTGTCACAGTCGTAGAAGAGCGAACCCCACGCCCACAGTGTGTTGTGGGTGCCGGTTTCGGCGGAACGATCCACGAACGTACCGTCGCCTTGATTGACATACATGCGGTTGCCGTAGAAGAACTTGCGAATCTCGCGGCGCACCTGCTGCGGAAAGAGCACGTCCAACAGCCAAGGAACAGGAGTCGGAAACGCACGATGGTCGATCATCCAAGCCGCGTTCGACGCCATCCCACCGACAAAGAGATCGAGATCTCCATCGCCGTCGAAGTCACCCCAATCCGCGCACATGCTCGCGATCGGGAGATCGACCCCCGCGGCGTTCGCCACGTTCTCAAAGCGCGCCTGGCCGTCATTGCGATACAGCACGTCGAGTCCAAAGTCGTTCCCAACAAAGATGTCGACGTCGCCATCGGCGTCGTAGTCGGCGGCGGCGCAGACCAGCGTCCAACCTGTGTTGCCGACACCGGCGGCTGCCGTCACATCCCGAAACGTTCCGTCCCCGTTGTTGAGGAAGAGGCGGTCGGGTTTCGCGTTCGCTGCTTCGCCCATCGGTTCCGGTGCCCGCCAGTACGGGTCCTCGTTGCAACCAATGAACACGTCGGTGAGGCCATCGCCGTCGAAATCGGCAGCGCAGGCAGCCATGCTGCGACCGCCCCCTTCGAGCCCAGTGTTCGGCACACGCACCAGTCGTGATCCATCGTTTGCGAGCAGCACCGGCTCGCCGGCCTGCAGTCCCAGCAGTAGATCTGGGTGGCCGTTGTTGTCGTGGTCGAACACCAAAGTGAACGTCAATGCCTCGAGGAACGGGCCAGCAGGCTGCCACGGCTCTGGTGCGGCCGAGAAGTAGCCGCCTTCATTCAGGAAGACCGAGACTTCGGTCGCCGACGCCAAGATAACGTCCTCCCAACCGTTGCCATCGAGATCGGTAACGGCAGCTCCGGCACCCAACACGTAGCGGCGGGCGACCCCTTGGGGATCCGGTAGCTGGCCCTCCTTGTGGTCGAACACGATGCCACGCTGCTTGGCCTCGTCCGCGTAGCGTATCGGCGCGGAAGGCAGCAGCGTTGACGAAAGCACTTCCTCGGTCTCGATGCGCCACTCCCCATCTTCTCGCTCGCACTTGAAGCGACGGTATTCCAAGACTGAACGTCGCTCCTCTCCACCGTCGGCGGCGATTCCGCCGACCGCGAGACGGACATCGGCAATGACCTCGTCCCCATGATCGACGGCGTTCTCGATAATCGCTTCCGCGTACGCGATGCTCGCGAACTCATCGACAAACGCCAGGTTGGCGAGCAGATGCCCATCGGCGATGGCGTCACGCGTGTACAGCGGGCGCATCGCAAACGGATCCGCGGACGCCAGCGCGGCCGGCAGCTTTCGGTGCAGTAGACTCTGTATCGGAGTCAGGACTTCGTCGCGTGTCTGGGCCCAGTTGCGGCAACCACATACCGCGACCAGGATCAACAATGTGGTGGCGAGTTTGTTCATAGGGTTTCTTGGCTTCCCTCGTCAGGCCGACAGCTCGAGTGGACCTCAGCGACGCAGACTACCCGTCTCTCTGCGGGCGTGCAACGCAAGCTCCGCGGGAGATTGGCGAGTATTCCGTCGCCCTCCGGGCTATGATCCCAGCCGCTTTGTTTCGACCGCCACCGCCTCTGGAGCCTGCCGTGACTTCCTTCCATATCGAAACCCCTACTCGCAATGATGATGGCTGGACTTGCCGCGTCAGGATCGACGCCGCGAGTCCATACTTCGACGGCCACTTCCCCGACCATCCGGTGCTGCCAGGGGTCGCACAGATGCTGCTCGTCGAGGATGTCTTGCAGCGCTGCGTCGACAGCACTGTCATTGTGGCCTTCCCGCAGATGCGGCTGCGTCGACAGATCGCTCCGGACGACGAACTCGCTGTGATCATTGCGGATAGAGACAGCGAGGGGCAGCACGCGTTTCGCATTCATCGAGACGGACAGCCGGTTACGACTGGGCGCATTCTAGCCGCGGACGGGAGCACCCAATGACCGTCGATACACCCGCTCAGTTTCTTCCCCACGGCGCTGCGATGGTCTACGTGCAGAGCGTACTCGCCTGCACCGCCGACAGTTGTTCGTGCGTCGCGCGGTTCGCGACCGACAACCCGTTCGCGCGGCGTGGAAGGGTACGCTCCTACATCACGGTCGAAGCAGCCGCACAAGCGATCGCGATTCACGAGGGGCTCAACGAGGTAACGGCTGACGGTGCCGAGGACAACGCCTCATCACGCAGCAAGATCGGTTACCTCGTGGCGCTGAGCGACCTCGAACTGCACCAAGCCCACGTACCCGTCGACTGTGACTTCGAGATTGCCGTCCAACGCAATGCATCGGTCCCGGGGCTAGCGGTCTATGAGATTCATGTCGCTGTGGACGGCAACCCCGTGGCGACGGCGTCGCTGAAGACTTTTCGAGCGCCATAGACGCTCGTACCCGGTCAGCGTTCCAAGACGATCCAGGCAGCCGCTCCCCCCGCAGCAAGGGCGCTGACGAGAGTGCGGCGCGGGTTGCTCGCCTCTTCGTGCCGCGGATCGCGCAAGTCGATCCGCAACCGAGGATCGACTTCGAAGTGCTTCGGCGGAGCCACCGGGGCGCCGCCGCTGGCCAATACGGCGGCGGCAAGAAAGCCACCCCCGTACTCCCCCGTCACGCTCTTGGGAGCGACAACGCGCGGCAGCGGTTGCTCCCCCCAAAGTGCGCGCAGAGTCGATGCTTCCAGGCGATCACCACGCACCGAACCTGCGGCCCCACTGACCACGCAATCAATGCTAGCGATGTCGACGCCCGCCGCGTCGAGGCGACGGCGCAGGCTCTTGGCCAGCCGCGCGCCGCCGCGCCCCCAGCTGCTGGCCGGCGCGGTCGGATCGTTGGCGCGAACCGCCGCTGCGACTCGTGCCAAGATCGGCGCGCCCCGTCGCTTCGCACTTTCTTCGTCCTCGAGGACGATCACCGTACACCCCTCGCTCAGGAGCATGCCGTTGCGGTTGCCAGAGAAAGGGCGAGCTCCCTCGGGTAGATCTTCGGTCGGGCGGGCGAGCGCGTCAAAGCGATCCAGAATACCGTGAGTGAGTGAGGTGACTTCATCGACGGCCCCGACCAACGCCCGGTCGCAGCGACCCGTGGTGACATCGCTGACTCCGCCGACAAACGCCAACAGGCCCGCGGCTTCCCGCTGCGCGATCGCGGCATTGGGTCCACGCAGGTCCAGAGCCATGGCAACTTGCCCAGCGGGGGCGTTGGCGACACTCTCCATGAAGAGCATCGGCGAAGCCTCTTGCGGATTACCGCGCAGAATCTGCTCGAGCAAACTCTCCGTCACACTGCTCGGACCAAACGACACACCGAGACGCACCGATGTGCGTGGTTGTTCGGCGCCGCCACTGTCATCGACACCTGCGTGTTGCAAGGCTTGTCGGGCGGCAGCAACCGCATACTTAGACGACGGACTCAACCGGCGCGCAGCGCGCGGCGCCAGCCAGGGCGTGAGCTCGCCCTGTTGGTACAGCGCCAACCCCGCAGAATTGGCGCCATGCAAAGAACAGGGCTCGACGCTCTGCAGCGGCGCGTCTCCCGATCGCAGTGCCGCCGCGAGCGGCTCCGTACCACTTCCATGAGGGCCGATCGTGCCCAAACCAGTCAAGACGACCCGCCGCATCCTACTCCTCCCAATTCGAGAGAAGGACCGCGCCATTGGCACCACCGAACGCCAAGTTGATCGACACCGCATGCCGTGCGTCGGGGCACGGGCGCGGTTCGAAGCGCACCAGGTCGACCGGCGCCTCCGGATCCGGCGCACCGGGACCTGGAGTCGGATGGACCATACCTCGCTCCAGGCATTGAATCGTCGCGATGGCTTCGACCGCGCCGGCGGCGCCCAACAAGTGGCCGACGCTGCCTTTCGTAGATGTGACCGGCACGCGCCCGGCACGGGCACCCAAGACACGCGACAATGCCGCCCACTCGGCCACGTCGTTGAGTGGCGTACCGGTGCCGTGGGCATTCACGAAGTCAATGTCGGCAGCCGTGAGCCCGGCACCCGCGAGCGCTTCTTCGAGCGCAGCTACCGCGCCTCTCCCCTCGGGGTGTGGCGCGGTCATGTGATGCGCGTCACAGGACGAGCCAACGCCCGACAACACTGCGCGCGGCGTCACACCGCGGCGACGCGCATGCTCTTGCGTCTCGAGGACCAGGACACCGGCTCCCTCGCCAAGCGACAGCCCGGCTCGGTCGGCTCGAAACGGACGACACGACCGATCGTCGACAGCGCGCAGCGCATTGAAGCCGGCATAGGTAAGCTGGCACAAACCATCTGCAGCCCCAGCCAATGCGACTTCAACCTCGCCCTCCTGAATCGCGAACCAGGCGTTGGCAAGAGCCATCGCGCCCGCTGCACAAGCTGCCGACGTCGTCTGCAGCGGCCCGCAGGCCCCAAAGCGCCGCGCCACGGCATCGCCAGGTGCGTTGTTCTGGTGGTGAGCCAAAACGCGGTGGGCAGCGGGGCCGGCAGTTGGCAACGCGTCGTAGAAGGCCTCCCCCTCGAACATGCCGCCCGTGGAACTGCCGAAGAACACGCCACAGTCTGTTTCTGAGTCCAAGATCAAGTCCGCGCGCGCGAGGGCTTCCGCCGCTGCGGCGACTGCAAAGGTGTCACTTCGGGAGTCCGTTGGCGAGTCGGAGGCGCGGAGCGCCGCGCCCGGTACGACGCCCGCCAACCGCGTCCGTTGGCGACTTGCGTCGAAGAGATCGAACGGCCCGATCGCGGGTTGGCCGCTACAGACACCTGCCCACAACCGCTCGGCACCCACCCCGTAAGCAGTGACTGCGCCGTAGCCGGTGATGACGACTCTGTGTTTCACATCCATGATTTTGCGCGAGCCTCGGGAACCATCTGTGCGTGCATCTTGCTGCTTGTCGCTGACTGTTGCGCAACGGTGGCTGGGCTGCGACCGGTCGCTCCCGCCCCCAGGCCCCGCAATCAGGCCCCGCAATCAGGCATGTGCGCCCGGTGCTCCACGCCCTTCGACGAAGGCGGCGATACTAGCGACGTTCATTAGGGTGTTCTTCTCTATCTGATCGCTCTCGACCTTGATGTTGAACTCCTGCTCGAGCCCGAGAACGAGCTCCAGGGCATCCACAGAGTCCAGACCGAGGCCACCCTCAAAGAGCGGCGTGTCCGTCTCGATCTCATTCGGTGTCAGCCCATCGAGCTGAAGCCGCTCGACGATCAGTTCCTTGATCCGCGACTCGAGTGTTGTTCGGTCGGCCATCGACACCCCCTCACAGCAATCTCACTGCATACAGCCATCGGTCGTATATTCGTCCGGCCCAGGTCACGCCGCACCCAGCTGGCAGCGACCTGAGCTGCTCCACCCCCTCAGACTCCGGTGCAGCGGCACCGAGGAGCGCATTTGTAAGAGAGGCGGATGCCGGGATTCTAGACCAACGCGGCACGGATTTCCCCCCGTTGCGGGCGGATTGACGGCAAAATCGCGACGAAACTACGGTCCCAACGGCGACAATCGCGACTCTCTCTTGCTGCACTGTGTGCTTTCCCGTAAGCCTGTGCACAGAGGGTATCTTGTGTCGCGGAGGGCGAATTCAGTTGCCAACGGAACAACACGATCTTGAGAGCGGCAACGCGGTGCACCACCCCGCCCTGGACGCGTTTGCGGCGTTGCTGCAGGAAGCTCCCGACGCTGGGGTCGTGACCGACGGCGATCGCTGGCTCAGCCGCCGTCAGATCGATGCGGCCGCCGGCGACGTCGCGGACCGGCTGCATGCCGCTGGACTCCAGCCCGGAGCACTCGCGGCGATCGCGGTTGGCAACGGCCCGGCGTTCTTGGCCGCCCTGCTCGCAG
This sequence comes from Planctomycetota bacterium, assembly GCA_039028735.1. GTDB lineage: Bacteria > Planctomycetota > UBA8108 > UBA1146 > JAJFFE01 > JBCCHQ01. The sequence goes on from JBCCHQ010000170.1 coordinate 11,849, forward strand.
TCTGGAGACGTGGGGCGGTGGCGATCCTCATTGACGCCGCCATCACAGCCCCGGAACGCAACCGCGTCGCGACGACCCTTGGCGCGCACTGCACGGTCGCTGCCGATGGCTTTCAGCTCGACGCCGCAGCCTGGGACATCGAGGCGATCACCGGCGCTGCGTGCGAGCGCCTCACAGACGCTGCCGTCATCAAGATGACCTCAGGATCCAGCGGCACGCCTCGCGGCATCGTCGTCAGCGCCCAGGCGCTGCTTGCGGACGCAAGAGCCCTGGCGAGCGGTTTCGGTTTCGACGCGAACGACCGCTTCCTGTGCACGCTGCCGCTATCGCATTCCTACGGACTCTCGGTCTTGGCGCTGCCGGCACTGACAATGGGCACAGCGTTGATCGTGCCCCGACAGCAGCTGCCGCTGGCTGCTGCGGCAGCGGGGGGCGCGACGATCTTCCCGACCGTCCCATCGTATCTCCGCGCCCTCCTCAAACCGACGACACCCGCACCATGGCCGCCGCTCCTGCGGCAAGTCATCACGGCCGGCGAAATGCTGCCGCCAGCAGTGGCCGCGGACTTCGAACGAGTCTACGGCTTGA
>JBCCHQ010000171.1:0-12415 GCA_039028735.1 Planctomycetota bacterium
GAAGGTGCCCGGGACTAGGGTGGGCTTCGCACCGCACGCGTGCGAAGTGCTGACGTGGCGTTGTTGCCCAGCACGTGGTAGCGCTGGGCTGGCTGCGGGTTTACAATGTTGTTGCAGTTGCCGGAAACGCCCTGTCCGCCCGGCGCTCCCGGAGCCCCGGGCACCCCAGGCGTTCCGTTCTCGCCTTCGTAGCCATCACTTGCCACCAACGACACGTCTTCGAAGCGCAACGCACCATTCCCATCGATCACCCGCAGAGCGATCGAGCTCGTCTCAGACACACCCCCTGCGGCTGCGCGAAGCTCGAGCCCCGAGATCGTCGTCGGAATGTTGATGTTCTCTGCCACCGATCCACCGGGACTAGAGTTCACCACCGAGAAGACGCCGGGTTGTGGCACCCAAGTGCCTGCGTAGTAGCCACCTCTCACCGAAACGCCATTGGCGAAGATCAGGTTTTCATTGTAGGTACCATTGGCGACCAGCACCTGGTCGATGCTCATACTGGTCGCAAGCGCGATCCCTTGATTGATCGTGGCAACCGGATCGTCCGCCCCTCCCATGTTCAGGTCGCTGCCGGTGACGCTATCCACGTGAATCGCCGCGGCTGCGGAACAGACCGGATTCGAATCGCAAGTCAAAGCATCGGGCGTCGGGTCGACCCCACAAGTCGGGAACGGCATCGCAGGAGCGGGCCCGCCTGAGAACAGGAAACTGAGAGAGTAGACGGCGTCGGCAATGTTGAAGGATCCGTCGTCGTTTGCATCGGCAGCGGCTTCACATGTGGTGGCACCGCTGGAAAACAGAATTGCAAGCGCGGCGACTGGGTCCCCAATGTCATAGGAATCGTCGAGATTAGCGTCTCCACGAATGAACTCACTTGGATTCACCGGAGCCTCGCACGGAAGTAGCGACTCAACGCTGAGCTCGAAGAAGCCACCGGGAGCGGTCGTGGCATCGACACGAATGATGTATTCGAGCCCCGCGACGGTTGCGAAAGTAACTTCTGACCCATTTCCACACGACCCGTTGTCATCATCGACCAGCGTCAGGGAGCAACTACCGGGCGAGATGCGTTTCCACACACACAGTTTCGTGCTGGCCGACGACCCGGGGTTGCACGTCGAAACGGTGAACGTGTCACCGTTGCCGACCAGTTCATAGTAGAGCGTTCCACCGACGCCGGAAGGTCCGGCGCAGAAGGAAGGGAACGTATCTGGCGGAGAGTTCAAAGTGTTTCCCAGGACTACGCTGCCGCAGTACACGGTGACTGCACCAGAGCACTCGTAGTTCGCCGGCTGGCCTGCAGCCGCGCCAAGAAAAAGTAGTCCTGCGAGAAACGACAATGCGCTCCACGGTTTGTTGAATTCCACCTGCATGTCCGCCTCCTTCTGTGTCTCTTGCTGGGCCCCTGTCGCCAACCTCGGATTCATTGGCATGGCGCAGGGCCCGAAGCCGACGAGGCTGCCGAACATCCGGCGAGCGACTCCCAATCGGCTTTCACAGGGGATCACGGGAAGGGGTGGCCGAACTCCTATGCGAAAACTGCCCGATTGACCAGATATCTGAATTCGGACCGCTGGAGGCTGGGTGATCGCCAAACAAGTCAGCGAGCGGGGCCAAAGGGAGCTCAGAATCTCCCCGCAGCGGGTGCCTGGACAAGAATTGGATAGCCGAGATGCTGCACAAGCGATCCCGGGAGCAATGACCGTCCACGAAACCAACCACGGCACCCGGGCCGCCGGCCACAACCGGCGGGTGGCGTCCACGAACTGCCCGGAAACGGGGAGACTCCGTCAACTCGCAGACCGCGTCACGAACGAGATTAGTCGTTGCCTACGAGACCTCGCAGCACCTTCTTTGAATCCTTCTCCTGCGACACGGAACCGCCGAGAGTGATGACATTGACGAAACCGTCATGGTCCGTGCAGCAGGCCAGCGGCAGGTCGGACTCGTCGGTCAAACGCATCGGGTACGACGGCCAACGATAGCTGCAGGTTGCGGCAGTCAGCGTGAACTTGCCCTCTTTGTCGGCCTTAGCGGGCTTCTTCTTGCTGTTTGGACAGACAAACATCTCAGGCTTCGCCTTGTCGCCGGCCCAAGAGACCAGCATGTTGAGTGATTGGAACGCTCTGCGGTCCTTCTTCTTCGCCTTCTTGTAGAACGGTAGCTTGCCGCCGCGTTCATCGGCATAAGTCACGGCTAGCGCAGAGATCGCCCGCAGGTTCGCGCTGCACTTCTTCGTTTCCGCCGAGACCTTTGCCTTGTCAGCCTTGGAGTCACCAGAACCCTTGGCCACATCCGAGTCCTGCGAAGACGCGACCGAACCGAACGGCGCAACCGCGAAACCGCCAGTAAGAAACAGAACAATCAAGATGAGCGTGCAGCGCATGCGGGCCCTTTCCATCGTAGGTCAGAGATTCAAGCCACAGATCGCCGCGCCGATCAAGACTCATATCCCAGGCCACGAGCCGCCAGTCGATCCGGTCACATTAGATCGACTGTATCGGCTCGTGGAAAGGGCAACTCCCTACAAACGCATCCCTTATGGGCACGGAGAGAAGGAGTCGCAACCCAACATGTCCATGGTCGGATCATAGCCACAGACGCCGCTCGGATCGGCGAAGTCTGGACAGTTGACGCCAGACGTACATGGCATCGGAAACAACACGCTGAGACAAAAGACAACGTCAGCGATGTTCGTGCTACCGTCATCATTAGCGTCGCAGGCATCCGCACACTCGAATTCAGGGCAGTCCACCCCTGGCGTGCAGGCTGTCGGGAACAAGACACTCATCATGCGGACAGCGTCCGCAATGTTCACCCGGTCATCGGCGTTGCAGTCGCCGCGCACGAACTTGGAACTGGGTGCAGCGCCCGGAAGGAGTTCGACAAAGTGGGCGTCGATCCCACCACGGATCTGAGTGCTGTTGCCGGTCGCTGGATCGACACACCAGACCCCAACGCTGGTCGTGTAGAGCCACTTGCCGTTCTCCAACTCATAGACGCCACGGGGCCCCGCCTCGACGGCGATCGTCTGCACAATCCCTGCAGTGGCATCGAACTCCGTAATCGTGTCGTCCTCGAAAGATGTCACGACAAAGCTGCCGTTGTCGAGGTCGTTGATCTGTAGTGGCAATCGCAGCGACGACACGGCGGACGTGAAACCCTGACCGTTTGCCTGGTAGTTACGCACTTCCCAAGGAAACATGGCGTTACTGACAAGCAGGCGACCGTTGGGCAGCACATGAACGTCTGTCGGTTCGCTATGGTCGAGCACGACGTGCGGCAAGGCCATTCCGGCTGGATCAAAGGCTGCAACGAACTCGTCGTCGGCAACAAGCAGATTGCCGCTAGCGTCGAAGTCGAGCCCACGGATGTTACTGAGACCATCGAAGGCATCGGCGAACACATCGACGAGGGTCCCGTGTCGGTTGAACCGGTAGACTCGATTCCCCAACTGGTCAGAAAGATAGATGCGGTCGTCAGCACCAAGAATCGCGCAGACCGGAGCCTCGAGAGTCATCGGAGACGTCGCGCCCGATGCGATGAGTTCCCCTACGTACGCACCACAAGTGGGATCGTACAGCCCCACAGTCCCGCCGGTCGATTCCGGGATCATCAGGTAGTCGTTGCCCGGCAAGAAGTCCGCCAGGCTACACTCAACCCTGCCGCTACTAGCCGCACAGCCCGTGACCAACACGTACTCGTTGCATCCCACGGCCGGATTTGTATCTAGATACGCGACGTCACCAGGTGCCGGCTGAGGCACGACTGGGAAGCCGTTGCGAAACAAGGACATCGTCGTGTAGACCCCTTGGTTGACCCACGAAATCGACACGTCTCCGGTCACCGGATCGCTCTGGCAGAGAAACTCAGCAGGCGGCTGGAAGGATGTATCGACGGTGCACTCGATCGGTGCCGACGCCATCCCCGCGCATTCGCTGACCAGAGTGTAGGTTGCCAAACCACTGAGGGGCGCGGTGTCTGTGAACGTCGTTTGTCCTGTCAAGGTGACCAAGGTAACCCCGTCGCGCAGCAGCGTCGTCCTGTCATAGAGAACCCCCTGGTCGTCCCAAGAAAGGGTCACCACTTGCGCGCAGAAGTCGAGATCACAAGCTAGGTCCACCACAGGCGGGACATTGGTACGGGCAAACACCCGACAGCTGGGGCCGGCGTTGACAGTACCGCCACTTGCGCAAGTGAAGTGCAGGCGATACTCGTACGTCGTTCCAGCGATCACCGTTGCGTCGGCGTAAACCGTGTCCGTCGGCGCCAGAGGAATCACAACGCTGGCACCAAGGTCATCGGTACGAGTCAGCTCGAGCCCAAAGTAGGTAGTTGGGTTCGTCCAGTACAACAGCACTTCCCCCACCCCACATTGACCCCAAGACACGCCAAGGAAGTCCTGAGGTCGCTCACAACAATCGGTAGCCGGGTTGTTCTGGTAGTCAAATCCCAAACACCATTCGTCGAGTGAGCCTTCATTCTCGAAGCCGTCATCGAGTATCGACAACTCCCAGGTACCACCACTGGGTTCGCAGAAGAAGTCACTGAGCATGCCGGGACCAATTGGCTGCACAAACGCACCGACCGAGTAGGGCACGGAACCCGCCGGCACCCCTGCGTCACTGAAGAACGAACGAATGCCGTTCTCGGTACCCCCAACAGACGACATCAACGTCACCGTGGTTCCTGACGGCGACGTGAGTGCAACGGGATTCAGGTCGCCGATGAACGGATGCGCAACCCGCAAGTCGACGTACATGTCGCGGATCGATCCCACCTGGGTCACCAGGATTGGGTCAGCCACCGGCTGTAGATCGAGAATCGGTGTCGCCGGCGCGCTGCATACCACATGGTCAGGGATCGCGGGGACCGCGGTGTTGCAGGAGACTCCGCTGGACAGATCGCCACTCTCAACACCGACAACTGTGAATCGCACGGCCTCACGCGTGCTGCCAAGTGTTGTTACGAAGCTGCTGGCCGTCCCCGGCAGGTCCGGTTGAGCCACTCCGCCCACGAACACCCGAATGGCCGAGTAGGACTGCCCTGCTGGGTGATCCCAAGTCAACGCTACGTCTGTCGTTCCGGTGATCTGATCACACGACAAGTTCTGAAGAGCCTCTACCGGCGGCGGCACCGCGCGATAGATTCCTTCGTCGCCGTTAACACACGCCTGAAACGCGACGGATCCATCCGCCGCCAAGGTGGCTTGCTTGCCGACCACCCACGCCGGGCCTGAAGGCGTCAACATGCGGTCGTTGAACAGCATACTGAACGCGCCACCGCTGTAGCGAAACACCGCTTGGTTGTAGCTAATCGCGCCACCTGCGACATAGGCAACGACAAGAACGTCGCCACTGTTGTTGATCGAAACGCCAACGATGCCACCGAAGACTGTACCTGGGTCTCCGGTTGCAACAGATGCATCGTCACCAAGTTGCATAATGACCCTCGGAGCAGCCAACCCCAACTTCGCGATCGCGACATTCTGCTGCGGTGAGTTCGCGTTCACCTGACCCAGCAGCACCCACTCGCCCGAGTCGTTCAGCTTGATCTCCGTCGCTAGCTCAAACGGCAACGCCCCGCCGCTAGGGACAGGGAGCAGCTGCCCCTTTCGCAGATGCAGTTGATAGTCGCTAGCGACCGGTTTGAAGACAATGGCCCGCTCGGTGAACTGCGAACCCGCCAACTTGCAGTTGATCAGCACGTCGCCGTTGTTGTTCCAATCCAATGCGGAAAACGGATACTGGCCCCATTGCTCACCGTCTAGCGGTCCCCCTACGATGAACTCATCTTCACGGAAGATCGTGTGCGCGTTCATTGGCAGCGGTGAACCGTCGAAGTAGATGACTTGGTTGTTTGTCGTCACCGAGTAGTCCAGCAACGCACAGAATCCGTAGCGGCCGTCGTTGAGGAGGCCGGGTGACAAGAAATTGTCAAAGGTGCGCACGTCGGGTAACCCAGGCGCCAACTGCCCCTTCTGGACGGCCACAGCGTCGTTGATGTGGAGAGCTCGAATCATCGAGAACGGAACACCGCTCAGAAAGGACGCAAAGATCACATCCCCTGAGTCGTTGATTTGATGGGCTGTGTGGATGGGCAGCATGTTGCTAAACAGCCCACCGCCCGAGTTCATCGATGGGTCTCCGACTGCAACGAGCGGCGTCGTGCCAACGTAGTACACGTGGTTGTCGAAAACAGCCGACGTGGTCGCGCGAAACGCGATTTGACCGTTCGCATTGACGCCTGGCCTCGACACGTCAGCGATCGTCACACCCGGAACACCGGGAGCCGGGTCCCCTTCCCCAAGGATCTTCTGGATAACAACCTGCCCAGAGCAGGGGGGGCAGGCGCACAGCACCGCCCCCACTGCGAGGACGATCGCAGTGAAATTGTGCCGGAACGGTCGAGTATCAGCGCAGCGCAGTTCGGCCATGAGGGCCTCCTTCTTTCACTACCCGACCACGTACCTAAAGTAGCGCTTCCCAGGCCTATCGCTAGCTCATTGCCCAATTCTTTTGGCGAGAGCTCGCACGGCGTCACTCCGCTTCGAGCGATTTCAGGTGCCTACGTTGTACCGCACGACAGCGAGGCGCGGCGCAATTTCCGTGTAACGCTCTCGTATCTCGCTGGCCGGGAATCACACCAGAAAGATGATCCCAGTCGAATGACCGGGCCAGGTACTGACACTATTGCTCTACAGCACTGCCAACGGGTAAGTTGGGAAGGGTCGCGAAGCCATCAAGATCCGCTACGAATTCACTATCAATCGCCCTTACAAAACCGGATGGAGTTGTCCAATGCGAGTTACCGGCTATCTGGTTACCGTCACGTCTCTGTTGTGCCTGACCAGCCTCGCACCGGCCGCGGGGGTGCGCGCCTGGGAGCGAGCCATCTGGGGCGGCAGCGAAACAGCGCGCTCCGAGGCAATCAAAGAGATCAAGGCTGCGCCAGCAGGCGAAGCTGCCGCCATCGCCGCGGCACTGACCGAACTAATCGACCAAGAGCCGTATCGAGCAATCATCGAAGGGTTCGGTGTCGATGCAGTACCACATCTTCTCGATGCTGCCGCTCACCCTAGAGTCAACATTCGCATGACAGCGGTACAACTGTGTCAGAAGCACCCCGTGCAATTCTTCAACGCGGCAACGAAGGCGCTTCCGAAGAAGAAACCTCATGAGAGCCGCTGGCTCGCTCAGTCGATCTACGACATCGCAGTAGCTAGCGCGCCGAATGCCGACCAAGCAGCGAAACTGAAGAACAGCCTCGACAACGCCGATCCTGATACGGCAGTTGCGGTAGCTGCCACGATTCTCCTTTGCGATCCGGCGCATGCCAACCACGAGCAGGCGATTGCAACTTTGACGAAGCACATCCTATGCGACTCGGCCAGTCGCTACACGGCGAAGGCTACCGACACCTGGTTTCCCAACCTCGTCGATCTGCTGCAAGGGGGAGACTCCGAGCAAGCCGCCGCCGCCGGCATGGCGGCGGCCCACAAAGGAGAGCTCACGGACTTTGGCAAGCACTGCCTCGCACACGCTGACCTTCCCGTGCGATTCTGGGCGGCGCGCGGCGTGCTTTTGGGGCGCGCAGCAAGAGACCACGGTCCAGCGCTCGCAAAGGTATTCTTGGAGACGACTCGAAGCCAGAGGCAGCCGCTCCAGTGCGCGGTCCTGGACGCACTGCACCACGGTAGGAACAACGTGCCCCCTACGATGGCAACCGCCCTCACGGAAGCTCTCCAAGCAGATCCGCACGACGTATGGGTTGCACTAGTTGTGAGTACGATCGACCCAAATAGCACGACGGCTCTCGTCGCGTTGGCCACAGGTTCCAACAACGGTGGGCGTGTCGGTGAAATCTGCGACCTCTACATGCTCGAACAATCGCGACCGGAGACGCTCCGCGGGGCCCTCTTCAAAGTCTACAAGAGCGGCATCGTTCTACCGAGCCCAACCCTGAGAGCGCGCGCCATCGCGGCAATCTGCAGAAACACAGTACACACGGGCGCGACGAGCCCCAGCCACATTGTGCTGCTACGTTCGGCAACCAAAGACGCGAGCGCCGAGGTTAGGAGCATCGCGTTCGAAAGCCTCAAGGGTTGTCGGCCCTACGCCGGTCAGTTCAAAACGATCTTGCAGGCACAGAAGGACCCGTCGCCCACCGTACGGACCGTGGCAATGCATGGCATTCAGTGGGCACCAGCTGGCTCGAAGAAGGCGAAGTCGCCTCCGTCGGCGGTCGTCAGCGCGTACAAGAACGGAGCGAAAGATTCCGATGCAAACGTGCGTCGCACCGCAATACTCAGCTTTACTTCGCTGACGCAAAGTCCAGCCCTGGCCAAGAAGGCACTCGCCGATCCTTCCGGCGCCGTCCAAGAAACCGCAGTCACCGCGCTCGCTCACCTATCAAAGGCCACCCACCGTAAGAAGCTGGCGCGCGACCTGTTCAAGAGCCGCAACGTGGCCTTGATCCGAGCCGCGTTGACCAGCTTGGAAGACTCCGATCAAGCCCAGCTGCGTAGCGATCTGGTCGACGAAGTGACAAAACTGTCAGAGAGACACCCCTTGGCCGAGGTCCGCGAGCAAGCAAGAAGCCTGCTCGAGTAACGAAGGAGCTGAGTTCGGTGGGCGCCGGCCTGAGAATTGGGAAGCGAATGACGCTACGATCGCGGAACCAAGCAACCGTAGGCCAGCCACTGTCGTCTCGACGCGCAGCATGACCGGAAACAGCACTACGTACACACCATTCCCAACACGACGCAAATGGCTCGGGGCGTCGGTCTTCTCCGTTGCATCCTTCATCGCCATCATCGGCTGCGGGGTGACCATCTCTGTCGCCACGCGGAGTAGCAAAGACGCTTCCTTTCCGCTCGCTCTTGTGTACTCCCTAGGACTCCTACCTTTGGGGGTCTTGTGGTTCTCGTTGCTGCAATACCGCACCGCCGGAACTCGACTCGTCATCGGAGCTGGACGGTTGCAACTCGAAGGGGCTCGGACGCTGGATGTCAGCGTCGATAGAGTCGCCAGCGTCACCGAGACTCTCTCATCTCTGACTGCGGGAGTCGTGATCACAGTCCAGATCGAAGCGGGGACCACGCTGCGTTTTCGCTCACAGCACTGGCCTGTCTCAGAGATCCTAGCCGATCTACAAGCCTTGCTTCGCGAGCAAGTGGCAAGGGACCTCTTGGATAGCCTGCGCGCTGACAACCCGCTGGTGCTCAGGAACCAAGTGACACACAGGGAGATTGCCAAGATCATCACGACAGCGTTGATAGCGCTAGCCATCTGGAGCATGACGCTGCTCGTTGCGGCGTTACCGCTCGAAGCTCGCTTCTATCTGCTGTTCCCAGCTGTCGTGGTCGCCGCCGAGGCTGCCCTGCGCCGCGTCACTTCGCTCATGAACACGCGATCGATCGAAGTCGACAACCAGGGTTTCAGCGTGCGCTTCTTTCGCAAGCGACAACCCCTTCGGGGGCAATGGCGCGAGAGCGCGTCTTGCGATGCGCTGAGACACGTCGACACCCGAGGGATTCCGAACGGCTTCGCCATCCCTCGCCTGTCCGCGCTACTGGCGTCCGGAGCCCGCTAGCAAGTCACGGGCAGCCGATCGGAGACACCAGGCAATCCAAGGCGTCAGCCGTCGGGTCCACTAGGCAGGCCGGATACGGCGCCGCTGGCGTTGGCCCCATCGCAAAAAAGAAGTTGGCGAGGTAGATCGCGTCTGTGAGGTTGATGGCGCCATCGTCATTGACGTCGGCGGCATCGGCGCAGGGCGGGACTGACCCACTTTGAAATAGGTAGCCTAGGCTGAACGTGATGTCCTCCAAGTTGAACGCACCGTTGCCGTTGACATCGCCGCGGATGAAAGAGTCGGCGAGAAACAACACATTGCCGCTCAGCTGAATGGGTACGACCGGCGCCCCACCAACAATGACACCCGTTGGCACGGGCGGCACGCCGAGGGTGTCACAGAAATCCAATGAACTCGTGCCAATCGTCGCTGCATCGAGAGCGTAGGTCGCGACGGCCACTTCCTGGTTTGCGCCCGGACCGAGCGCGCACACAGACATTCAATCGACAACGACCGTCATCGTGAAGCCGTCCGCGTGCAGATCAATCATCTCGAAGAACGGAGGCATGCCGCAATTGACCGTGCTCGTCGTGGCTCCGCTGGCTGCCGAGAGTAGGGTCAATTCGGCCGCCGAGTGGCACACGCCAAAGCTCCACCCGTCGATACCCGCGCCCGGGTTATCGACCAATACGGCAACGTCCACCGTTCCTCCAGGAGGGGCCGACGCATCCGTCATACGCAGGCTGGGCTGGGCGCTGAGATCCGAGGTCGCGGAGATAACCAGAAAGGTCACCAAGATCCAGCAAGTACTCACGCGAGTCATAGAAATCACCTCCTGGGAAAATAGGGAGAGCCCGTCGCCGGGTCACTCCAATGCCAGAGCCCGTCTAGGCGCCTATTCTGTCACCTAACCGCGGCTCCCTCAAGCGCGGTGCTTGTGACCTCGCTGCGAAATGGCTCCTCGTGCCATTCCCAGCCTCTGTTCCCAGGCTCTGTTCCCAGGCTCCAATCCTCGGCCCCAAACCTTGGCAACTCTGCTTCTGCGGACTTGTGCCCACACGTGTCTGCGGGGACAATCGCGCCCTTTGGCCTACCAGCCGCAACTTGCCTGGTTACGGCCTGGCGCTGCGACGACCTCCGCCTGGACGCCGTCCCTTGCCCTGATCAGCCTGAGAGGAACTTCGAATGCAACTGCTGCTGCGGCCCGTGCACCTTGCCGGGCGTGCTTTGTTGTTGGCCATCGCGTTGGTCACGCCCAGCTTCGAATCGTTGTGGGCGGACTTCGAAGCTTCGAAGAAGCGCTTTCTGGACGGTGTCAAGACTGGCGACGTGGTCGAAATGGTCGAAGCCGTCGAAGCCATGCGAGAGTTCGATACGGAAGCGCACGCTCGCTTGTTGGTGGACCACGGGTTGCTGCAGGAAGACGCCTTGGTGCAGGGGGCAGTGCTGGAGTCACTCGGCGGGCTCAAGGAGAGTGCGGCTCGCCAGGTCGTCCTCGAAGCATGCTCTGCGCACTCAAAGTGGGAAGCACGGGTTTCGGCAATACAAGCATGCGCCAAGTACGGTGACAGCGCCTACCCGAAGCTTCGAGAAGTGGCCAAAGACGCGAAACCCGAAGTCCGGTCTGCCGCGCTACGCGGGTTGGTCAACGACCGCAAGCGCGAGACGATCGCCTTCTTGATCAGCGCAATGGCTGGCGAGACCGAGGAAGTGCGTGGGGACATCCAGTGGGCGCTCAAGCAACTGACCGGTCAAGATCATGGCGACGCCCACGACCCCTGGTGGGAGTGGTGGGAACCGGTCGCGGAAACCTTCGAGATCCCCGCCGCCAAGAAGATCGAGGAGAAGCCAGACAACCCCAAGGACCAGGCCAAAGACCTCGGCACAGCCGTGCGCGATGGCCTCTACGGAGATATTGAGTCAGAGCACGTCGCGTTCCTGTTCGACGTCTCGGGCAGCATGGGTGTCGGCATTCATGGCGAGGGCACGCGGCTAGAGATCGCCAAGAGCGAGCTGCAGCGAGTGCTCGAGAACCAGCTGTCTCGGGATTCGAACTTCAACATCATCACCTTCAGCGACAAGGTCAAGGTCTTTGGCCGTGGCCTGCAGAAAGCGACCCGCGGCAAACTCCGACGTGCCGTCAAGTACGTCGAAAAGCTGCGCTCTGGCGGCGAGACCAACGCTTTCGGTGCTCTGCAAGCCGCGTTCGCCGATAGGAAAGTCGACACGATCTTCTTACTGTCAGATGGTCAGCCGACGGTCGGCGACGAGACCGATCCGAAAGAGATCCACGAAACCGTCGCCGATTGGAATCGCTCCCGTAAGATCGTGATCAACTGCATCGGCTTCTTCCCCGGTTCGGCCAAGAACCAGAACAAGAAAGTCGCTCGAGCCTTCTTGAAGAAGCTCGCCCTCGACAACGGCGGAGTCTACCTCGAGGTTTATTGAGAAGGCGGGTCGCACAGATTCCGCGCTTTCCGTCGTAAACCGCTCGATCTCGCATCGCCTGAGCAGAGGCTTATTGACTTGCGGGACCAGCGAGCCTACCTAGAATGGGCCGCTGGCTGGTAGACTCCGTAGTTAGTTGCGCTCAGACTGTATAGTCCGAGACACAAATCGAAGGAGCGATGCGTTGGCGCTGAAAGTAATCGGTGGACTGCTTATCGTCTTCGGCGGGCTGGACCTGATTGGAAGCTTCGCTGTATTCGACGTCTGGACGGACTGGCTCGGTATCGCGCTGCCGGAGATTATCTGGAGGTTCTCAGCTTACATAGAGTTGGTCATCGGCTTCTTCCTGTTCCGACTGGGCTCGAAGAACGACGCGGATGAGAGCGAC
>JBCCHQ010000172.1:0-12294 GCA_039028735.1 Planctomycetota bacterium
CCGGGAGGCTATTATCCTCCTCACAGCATTCACCCTTCTGTGGAGCTGCTTCCTCTGGGGCCCGTCAGTTTTTGGGTCCGTTTCAGGCTCCACTTTCGCATCACCTTTTACCCTGCGTCGCGTCTGCGGTGCCTAGGTGCGGCTGGCACCAAGGACGACGTGCTGCGGCGCCCTGGACGACGTGCGACTTTCGGGAACGTTGGCTGGTGTGAAAACCGCCGTTTGCGGCGCGGTCAACGCGGCGCCCGCCTTCAACCAGGCATCCTGCCCTAAGGCCAGCAACCGCAACGCGCGCGAGTCTTGACGCTGCGTACCGCGTCCGCAAACGGCTGACGAGAGTGAGCCACGTCTTAGAGTAGCTCCTCGCATCGCATCCGGCGGTTGCGGGTCGTCGACTGGGCGCTGCGGTGGCGACGGCCCTGAGGGCGGTCCTGGCCTATCCGCCAGACACTGCGCCTGGTCGCTGCGTCCGCAACACTGCGACGCAAAACCATCGACGTCGAGAATAGGCGCGACGGGTGTGGGGCTCCATTGGGGAAAGTCCCGATTCGATTGGGGGATACTACGGAGACGCGCATGGCGAGGCGGTCGCCGGTGAGGCGGGGTCGCCAGTGAGGCGATTTGGCGAACGCCCAGCTGCTGTAGACTTCAGAATGCGTCGGCGATACGGGTTAGTTGGATCGTCGGTCCATCGCTGGTCAGCGTGTCGATCCACTCGCGACTGTCGAAGTGATAGCGAAGCTGGACGGCTGCATCGGCGGCATTCCGCAGAGAATCGCGCGCCGCCTGCAACGAAGACTCGGCGTCTCTGTCGTCCGTTGCACCGCGCACGCGCACGCTTCGTAGCGTGCAAAGCAGCTCCACATCTCGAAAAAGATCGTCGACGTCGTCTTGCGAGATCGTTGCCTGGCGAATCTCAGGGAGGTCCGGTTTCATCGGCTGTCTCCAACTGTGGTAGGACGCTCCAGGAGCGGTTGCAGTAGGATTGCATTCTCCGGCGCCGGGCAGGCGAAGCGGCAGACACCACAGCCAGTGCAGACGTCGGCGACGATGCGTGGCCGACCTTCTTCGAGCCGCGTGGCACCAGGAACGGGGCACTGTTCGTGGCAAACGGTACAGAACGACCCTTGCTGGGCCAAGCATGCCCACGGTTCGATCGTAGCTGTCGCCATACGGGTAGTAGCGTCTTCGCGCAAGGCGCCGGCGGCACAAGAGGCAAAGCACGGAGTATCCGCACACATCCGGCACGGGGCAACGTCAGCGACGATCACTGGCGTCCCCGCAGCTTCGCGAAGACGTGGCGCGGCCGCTGTGATCGCGTCGTGTGGGCACGCCGTCGTGCAGTCGCCGCAGCGCGTGCAGGCTTCTAGGAATTCACTCTCGGCAATCGCCCCGGGCGGGCGATGCAACGGGAAGGCCCGTGGCCGTCGTGCCGACGCGGTCTGATGATCTCGCTGCGCAGTCGTCGGCCCGGTACGGAAGAGGTCCGTCAGGAAGCTGCGTCGAGAGACGTTGCGGTTACTGCTCACGTTGGTGGTCCTGCGCGCGTGCGCTCATTCCCAAGAAGGCGCGCCCAGTTGCCTGGGGTTGCTGATTCAACGCCGCAGAAGGTGCGTGACACTGTTGGCAGCTGTGACGCCACGGGTGTGTGGTGCGGATGCCGTGGCGGCCAAGCGGACCGTGGCAAGCGAGGCAGTTGCTGCGCATGTTCGTTGTGTGAGGTATGACCGGCGGCGCTCCGGTCCACGCCCGGGCGCCAGCCACCGGCGCATCGAACCCGACGAACGTGTTGTCGGTGGAGAGTTCCGGTTCACCGAATCTGCGCAGTTCTGGGACGTGGCATTGCGTGCACGATGCATACGGCTCGTGGGGCATCGGCCGTGCCACGCGATCGCCGGCAACAAGACCGTGCTCGTGGCAGATCAGGCAGTCCGCGGCGGAGCGGGCGTCTACTGCATGTGGGATTGTGGGTGGGGCTCCATCGTAGGCGCGCAGTCGGGATCGCTCGGCGAGAGCGCTGCTCTTCTGCTGCGCAGTGATCACGATGGGGCTGCCGACAGCGACGCTGGGCCCGCGACTGGCGAGTGTGCTGAGGTCGGAGCGGAACGCGCCGTTCGGGCCTAGCGGGCGCTCGCGGATCTCGGCGTAGCTGGGCGCGGGCATCGCACCGCTCGTCGGCGTGGTGATCACGACCGTTCCATGATTCTCGGGGACTGGTTGTCGAAGGCCGACGAAGTAGCCGACGAAGGCGACGCCGACGACGGCGCTCAGTGAGAGCGTCACGACACGACCGACGACGCCTGGAGTGTCGCTCATCTAGTTCTCGACCGCCTTTCGCACGCGCACCGCACACTTCTTGTAGTCCGGTTGCTTGGAGAACGGGTCGTGGGCATCGAACGTGACTTCGTTGATCAGCAGGGTTTCGTCGAAGAACGGCACGAAGACTGTGCCACGGGGCGGATTGCCGCGGCCGTTGATCCACGCGGGTAGCTTGATCGATCCCCGTCGCGACTCGACGATGACCGGATCGCCGTCGCTGATGCCGAGCTCTGCGGCGTCTTCGGGGTTCATTTCCGCGTACGCCCGTGGCATGGCTCGGTCCAGCTGCGGAACGCGTCGCGTCATGGTGCCGGTGTGCCAATGCTCGAGGACGCGCCCCGTGGCCAGCCATAGCGGGAAGTCGCCACCGGGCATCTCCGGTGGGTCGACATACGGGGAGAACCAGATTTGGGCGCGATCGTCGTTCGTCGACGAGTGGTAGAACTGAAACTCTTGACCGCGCGTGACATAGCTGTCGTCGAACTCCGAGAAACGGAACTTGGTCTCGCGCCAAGAGCCATCCCCTTGCTGGACGACGGGCCAGCGCAGTCCTCGTGTCTTGACGTATTCCGAATACGGCGCGAGGTCCTTGTGCTTCAGCCGCGTGAACTGGCGGTACTCCTCGAACAAGATCTCATCGACGTTGACATCGTAGTAGTGCTCCCACTCCCAGATGGGAACTTCCTTGCCGTCCTTGTCGAGGCAGCGAAAGATGAAGTTTCCGTCGCGGTCTTTCATGCCCTCGTGTCCCAGCTGCATCAGCTTGTGGGCGACGGCGATGGTCTGCCAGCAGTCGTCGCGTGCCGCACCGGGAGGGTCGACCATCTTGAACCACTGTTGCGTGCGACGTTCAGAGTTGCCGTAGACGCCGTTCTTCTCGACCCACATCGCCGCAGGTAGGACCAAGTCTGCGAGCTCGGTCGTGGCCGTGGGATAGACCTCGGACACGATCAGGAACTTGTCGGGGTGTTGGGCCTTTGCATTGAACAGCTTGTGCAAGTTGGGAAGGGTCTGTCCAGGGTTCGTCACTTGCACCCACAGGGTGTCGATGTCGCCACCGGCAGCGGTAGCCGTGCAGAACTGGTTCCACATCTTGACCGTGTGATACCCGGGCTTGGCATTGATGCGTCCGAGCGGGAGCTTCCAGTAGTCTTCGGCTTGTTTGCGATGGGGAGCCTTCGCCACGAGCCTCCCGCCGGGCAGCGCGTGTGCCAGCGTGCCTACTTCGCGGACTGTTCCGCAAGCGGATGGTTGCCCGGTGAGGCTTGTCGGGGCGTCGCCTGGACGACCGAAGTGCCCACTCAGCAGATGCAGTCCATGGACGAGGCAGTTGATCGCCGTGCCCTGAGTGTGCTGGTTCATACCCATGCACCACAGGCTCGTGATCCGCCGCTTGCGGTCACCAAAGAGTGAAGCCAGGTAGCGTATCTCGGCGGCCGGGACGCCAGAGATCTGCTCGACGTACTCGGGCGTGTACGGCCGCACCATCTCCTTGTACTCGTCGAAGGAGATCGGCTGCCCCTTCAGTGAAGGAGGATTCGACGGCGCCCGGAAGTTGCAGTGCTTCTCGACGAAGGACTTGTCGTAGGTTTCATTTGCGATCAGAAGGTGGGCGATGCCGTTGGCGATCGCCAGGTCGCTGTGGGGCTTGAAGTTCAAGAACTTCTGTGAGTGTTCGGTCGTGCGCGTACGCCGAGTGCCGATGTCGATCAGCGTGATCTCTTCCCCTCGCGAGCGCCGATCGATGACACGGGAGAACAGTACGGGGTGCATCTCTGCGGGGTTGTTACCCCACATGATCAAGACATCACACGCGTCGAGATCAGCGTAGCAACCAGCGGGTTCGTCGACGCCGTAGGTAGCGATGAAGCCAGTGACCGCGGATGCCATGCAGAGGCGCGCATTGGGGTCGATGTGGTTGTTCCCCAGGCCACCCTTCATGAACTTCTGAGCGACGTACCCCTCGGGGATCGTCCATTGGCCAGAACCGTAGATCGCAAAGCGATCCGGCGCCGCGTGGATGCGCTTGGCGATCGTCGCGACCGCCTCGTCCCACGAAATGGGCTTCAGCTTCCCGTTCTTGCGCAACAGCGGTTGTGTGAGTCGGTCCTTGCCATAGAGGATCGAGCCGACGTGGTATCCCTTGACGCACAAGAGCCCCTTGTTCACGTCAGCCAGCTGATCGCCAGCAATCGCAACGACCTTGCCGTTCTGAGTGCCGACTTGTACATGGCAGCCGGTACCACAGAAGCGGCACGGGGCTTTGTTCCACGAAACACCGCCTTCGGTCGACGTACTGCTCGCAGCGTCGAGAGTTGCGCTAGTGGCTCCGGTGGCAACGGCTGTCGCTGCTGCCATCGCGGCGAGTTTCAGGAAGGAACGCCGGTCTGTTGCGGTGACCGCGTTCTGATTCGTATCGCAATGCGCACTAGTCGGCATGGATACTCTCTCTCTTTTGCAGAAGTTCGGCTGAGTCGGACTCGGTGGACACGAAAACGACGTCCACGTTCGCAACTCCTTCGAGTTCCTCGATCCAAGAAACGAGTCGCTTGGACTCGTCCCGGTCCACAGTGTCGAGCACTGCAGGGATTCGGTCGCTCGTGGCCGTACCGAGTTCGATCCTTGGCTCGGTCTGCAGCGCAGCCCGACCTGCGCGCGCCAGCTCAGAGTCCCGGTGAAGACGAATCACAATCCCGCTGATACTCATGGCATCTCCTCATCGAGTTGTGTTGCCTCTGCAAAACGCTGTCCGTTTGCTCCGCGGGACAGATCTCGAGCCAAAGGCATCCCAATTGCATGAGCGACGCGATCACGACCCGGAACTGAGTGGAGTGCGTGCCGCAAGTTCGGTGCGCTCGTTGACCCCTGTGTGAGGGCACTCTCAATGTCAAGACGACGGTTTACGGTGTGTATGCGCGCTGGTTCGCTACTGGTGGCGTGGCTGAGCCTACTGCTAGCGAGTGGTTGTCGCCCCGATGTGCGTCCTCTTGACGTGGAGTCGAACCTGGAGATGGATGTCACTGGTGCGAAAACGGCCGACATCGTTCCCGGATCTGCGAATGCGGCTCCCCGGCGTGGGTCGGTCCACCCAGTCGTGCTAGCTCCGGCTCCGGCGCCGGGTGGGATTCACGTGAACGGAAACGGCAGCAGCATCGCGTGTGGTACTTGCCACGCGACGCGGGCCGCAGACCGGAGCGTACGCAGCAGCGCTGTTCTGAACGAGTTCCACGAGGGGCTCGTGTATGCCCACGGCGAACTCGCGTGCGTGTCGTGTCACGACGCCGACAACTACGATGCCTTGCGCCTTGCCGACGGCAGACTGGTTCCATACTCCGAACCCATGGAGCTGTGTGCCCAGTGCCATGGCCCGCAGATGCGCGACTACCTCCATGGTGCTCATGGCGGGTGGAACGGACATTGGGACCTCGAGGCAGGGCCGCGTGTGCGCAACCAGTGCACGCATTGCCACGATCCGCATGCCCCGGCGTTCCCACGCATGCAGCCGACCTTCAAACCCAAGGACAGGTTTCTCGAACCAGAGTCATACGATGGTGGGAGTCACTGAATGAGCGATGGGAAGCCGTTGCGGGTAGAGAGCGCGGTGGGTAGCAAGGGCGCTGGTGTTTCGCGGCGTACAGTGACCAAGGGGCTAGGGCTGACGCTGGGACTTGCTGCCTTTGGCGCCGCCGGGTTGCCCTTGCGCAAGGCAGCGGAGCGCATCTCGATCGATGAGCTGTTGCAGAAACACTACAAGGAACTCTCAGACGCTGACTTCGAGCGTGTGCTGCAACGCTTGGAGCGCGAGGCTCAAGAGCAGTACGGCGCGCCAGTCGAGATCAAGGATCATCGCCCGCTGAAGGGGGTGAAGTTCGGCTATGCGATCAATTTGAGCCTTTGCAACGGCAACGGGAAATGCGTCGAAGCGTGCCACCGCGAGAATAACCACGATCGCGCGACGAATCAGTCCTACATTCGAGTCCTAGAGATGCCCAAGGGCACGATGGACATGGAACAAGGGAATACGACGTACTCCCACGCTGTGCCGGCGAAAGACTCCTATTACATGCCAGTGCAGTGCCTGCAGTGTGACAATCCACCATGCGTCGATGTTTGTCCTGTGGAAGCGACCTGGAAAGAACGCGACGGTATCGTCGTGATCGACTACCAGTGGTGCATCGGGTGTCGGTACTGCCAAGCCGCCTGTCCGTACCACGCACGCCGCTTCAACTGGAAGCAAGCGCAGATACCCGCGTCCGAGATCAACCCGCAACAGTCCTACCTGTCCAATCGTGTGCGCCCACAGGGAGTCGTCGAGAAGTGCCACTTCTGCCTGCACCGGACGCGAGAGGGGAAGGTGCCAGCGTGTATGGAGGCGTGTCCAACTGGAGCGCGGGTGTTTGGCAATCTACTGGATCCCGAATCTGAGATCCGCTGGGTCTTGGAGAACAAGCGCGTGTACGTGCTCAAGGAAGAGCTTGGCACGAAACCCAGCCTTTACTACTTCTTCGACGCGTAGCGAGGGGACGCATGAACTCGATCAAGACAGCCGTCGTTACGCCAAACATCACGACCAGCCACGCCGTCAGCTATCCTCGTTTCCTGTTGCGGGCACTCTGGCACGCGACGGACGGCAGCCTGGGCTTCTACGCGTGGATGACTGTGCTGACGGCAATTGCCCTCGTCGGTTTCAACGCATGGGCGAACCAAGTGGCCAACGGCATGATCACGACACACATGACCGATCATGTGAGCTGGGGTCTCCATATTGCCAACTTCACGTTCGGTGTCGGCCTTGCCGCAGGGGGCGTGATGATGGTGATTCCAGCCTACCTGTACCGCAATCGCTCGATGCACGACGTCGTGATTGTTGGCGAGCTTCTCGCTGTCGCCGCGATCGTGATCTGCTTGCTGTTCGTCGTCGCTGACTTGGGGCGTCCGGACCGCTTCTGGCACTTGATACCGGCCCTGGGGCGCTTCAACTTCCCGGTTTCGATGTTGACGTGGGACGTGATTGTCTTGAACGGTTACCTGCTGCTGAACCTGCACATCTGTGGATATCTCCTCTACCAACGCTTTCTCGGCAAGCGACCCAAGGCGCGTTGGTATGTTCCTTTCGTAATGCTGTCGATCGTTTGGGCCGTGTCGATTCACACGGTGACTGCGTTCCTGTATTCCGGGCTCGGCGGCCGTCCGTTCTGGAACTCTGGCCTGCTGGCACCTCGTTTCCTCGCCTCCGCGTTCGTTTCTGGACCCGCCTTCATCGTTTTGACGCTGCTGCTCCTGCGCAAGGTCACGCGGCTCAAGATTGGTTCAGGGGCGATCGCGCTGTTGGTCCGCATCGTCCGGATCACGGTATTGATCAACCTGTTGATGCTGGCCTCAGAGCTGTTCACGGAGTTCTACACGGGTGGTGCACATGCATCGCCTGCGCAGTATCTCTTCTTCGGCCTGCACGGGAAGACGGGGCTCGTCGGTTGGACCTGGACCGCGATTGCACTCAACGTCCTTGCCGCAATCATCTTCCTGCTGCCGGGCATCGATAGACGTCACGCGCCGTTGGTCATCGGCTGCGTCTTTGCGTTCGTGGGAATCTGGATCGAAAAAGGGATGGGGTTGATCGTGCCCGGCTTCATCCCGAGCACGCTGCACGAGATCGTAGAGTATTCACCGAGTCTACTCGAGTGGAAGGTGACGGCCGGCATCTGGGCGTTCGGGCTAATGATCTACACCGTCGCCTTGAAGATCGCAGCGGGTGTGTTCAGTAGCCCCGTCGAAGAGCCAGTCGCCAACTAGCTCGGTTTCAATCCCACGGGAGACGCGCGGCTGCGCCACAATCGCGGTGACAGGTGGCGCACGACTGGCGCAGTGTCTCGACCCCGGCGCGGGCGCCGCTGAGGTCCCGCTCGGCGATCGCCGTGCGCGTTTGCTGGCTGCCGTTTCGCAGCGTCGTGGCGGCGAGCTGCCACGATTCATCGACGACGGCGCCTGGGCGCAATAGGATGTTGCCAGCCTCAGCGAGCAACGTCGCGTGCGCGGCGCTCCGATCCCACTCTGCGTCGCTGCTGGGCGCAACCGAGAGGCTGTCGATCAACTGGGTGCTTTGCGCCCGGACCAGTTGACTCATGACATGTCTCGCTGCCACCGGCTGCGGGTGCGGGGCCGCAGTCGGTAGGCAACCACAACAGGCTGCGAGCAGCAGCATTCGAGGCCAGCGGAACATGAGTGTCCTCTCGATCGACTGAACGGGCAGCAGGCAACCACTAGACAACTTCGGCCGCCTGTTGACTGGGAACATACGTTTCGTAGACGAAGACTTCGAACGGTTGATCTGCGAGGTGACGCTGCACCAGGGGCTCGACCTCGCTCCAGTCGAGTCCGCCGACGCCCGTTGCCAGCCGCGGTAGGGCAACGCTGGAGAAACCTTCGGTTTCGATCTCCTCGCGGAGAGCGGCCAGGCATTTGTTGACGCTCTTCGTTGTCGCCTTTCCCGGGCGCGAGCCGTGATCGTAGGCTGCTTCTTGTGTGATTAGGTTCACGATGCGCACGCCACCCGGCCCACCCCACGTCCACAGCTCACCGCTGTCGGGATGCGCCTGGCGACAGTAGTGACGAAAGTCCTTGTACATGGCGGGCCAGCGCTTCGCGCAGCGCGAGCGCCAGCCCTTGGCCGAAGTTGTCGTTGGGAGCTACACCGTGCGCAATGACTTGGGCCTTCGTTAGCAACACGTCTCCAGCGACCTTGTGGATCATGACGGACCTTTCCTGCAGATGGGGATGCGGTTCCCACGACTGACATCGGATGGACGTCGTACTGCGCGAATCGTGGACCTCTGGTCGCACACGCATGCGACACTGCCTGGATGCAAATGCGTCGCCACAGTCAGCGTTCTCGGGGAGCGGGTGGCTGCTGGAGCAGCGCACTGGCAGCAGCGCACCGGAAGCAGGATCCTCGGAAAGGCAGATGAAGCGGCGCCGCAAGCGCAGCGGCGCCGCATTCGGGAGGGGCCGTCTCTAACGAGTCAGTCGCAAGCGCTCGGCTTCGTGTTGGTCGATCTTGCTGCAAGCGTCGAGGAAGCGTGGGCATGCATCGGGTTCCAACACGCACGGCAGTAGTTCGAGGCGTCGGTACAGGTGCACTTTTCCGGGAGTTGTGCGATAGCGGAGCTGATAGCTGCCCCAAGATCCGCTCAACGTGACGCCTTCGGGCACGGATTGCAGCTGATAGGGGCCCAGTTCGATCGTTGAAGACTCAACCATCGTCACGGAGGCGGAACTAACCATCGGGTGGTTGCGTTCTGGCTTCCCTCCGAACTGCTGCCGCAACCCGGCAGGGAAGTGCACAGCCTTCAACGCGTACCGATTCTTCGAACGCTGCAGCAACTGGTCACTGCTCGCTGCAAACTGGATCTGAAACGGTTCCCCAGGTGTCTCGAGCTCGGGGAAGCTGCCGGCCTCGAGTTTCGCGCCCGGCAGCATCTGACTCACGAACCGTTCCGCCGCGATCCGTTGTTGTGACTTCGGAATGTCTTTCACCCGCTCCTTGAGGACCGTTGCACTGACGGCGTGCTGCGTGACATCGCCGGAGATCTGTGCGGTACCATCGTCTGCCAGCACGACCTTTGTCGTCATGGTCGTGTCGGCATCCTTGGTCGGAGGGTTGGGAAGCGTCACCCACTCGGCCCCCCAAGGCTGCAGGCGTACCGCGCGGCCGCCATGGAACGCAGCCGGATAGTCGCGCGCGCCGGCCATGCGAAAGCGAGTAGAGAGGATCATCGGCGGACCGTCTGCCAGGGGCACTTCCAGGAGGGGATAGTTGAAGTACTCCTCAGACGGCAACGACCAATCGCGAAACGGTTCTACCTCGTCGCGCTGTGCGATGCGGATCTGGCGATACGGAATACCAGCCGTACGCAGGAGGCCGGCCAGCGCAATGTCGCGGTCGCCGGCGCGAGACATCCATATGTCTGTTGCGTTGCCACCTCCCAGGTCTCCTGTGACCCGCTCGCAGGTCGCCTGGTGCAGCGCCGTGACCTGCGCGCGTCGCTCCTTGCTGACATCCGCGAGGATCGTGGCCACGGCCTGCTCGAGCTCCGGGGTCGGGAAGTCGGCGCCATCAATACTGCTGACCATCTCTTCGAGAGTCTTCTCCCAGTCGAGTGCAGCGTGCAACCAGACGTTGGGCACGATCTCGTCGGCGGGCGGCGCCAACGGCTCGGCGACCGGGCGATCCATGGCGTCTGCCTGCCAGACAATCTCGCGGTAACCATTGTCTAGTTGTTGCTCGCGCCGCTTGAAAGGGAGATTCTTCGAGCGTATTGTTGGGTTCCATCCTTCCGGCAGCAGCACGACCCACTCGGTGTAGTGGAAGGCAGCGCTCAGGCTGGGATCTTGGAAGTAGAACGGGCCGAGTTCGAGGTCATCGGGACGCCCTACGTTACGGCGTAGGATCGTTTCATAGTCGATGATCGCGCCAGGCGTTAGGCCTGGCAACGTGTAACCGCCGCTGCCATCTCCGGACGTGGGATGCAGTTCTTCGCCGTCTGGAGTGATCACACGCAGGGAGAGGGCTTCGCCGCCAACGCTGAACTCCGAGTACTCCTCGATCGCTTGCCCAGAGTCAATGCGGATCACTTGGTGCACGTACTCTTCGATGCCGCCGCGTTCCCCGACGCGAGAAACCATCAGGTCAAACAGCAGCACGGCACCCGCGTCGGGATAAGAGCCTGCCTCTGGTGCCGCTTCGAGCACTTCTTTCAGGGATCGGTTGTACTTCTCCCAGAACGGTACCGGTGTCTGCGAGGCACCGGGCCGTTCACGCTCCAAGTGCTCGCGTTCCAGTTGCTCGATACGTTGCAAGATCGTGATCTGACCAGGGGTCAACGCCAGCGCTCGCTGATACGACGCCAAGGCCTCGGTCAGTTTGCCTTGCTGCCACATCAGTTTGGCGCGTGCATTGTGCTGCCGGTCATCATCGGGAATACGCGGAATCAACTGTTCGATGACAGCCAGCGCTTCTTCGTCGGCGCCTAGCTCTTCGAGCAGCTGATACTGACTGACGAGGCTGTCGGTGCTATTGCCATCGAGCTTGGCAACCTTGCGAGTGATCGCAAGGGCCTGCTCCCGTTTGCCGAGGCGGCGATAGCTGTCAGCCAGCGATCGAGCTTCGCTGGCCGTCGGGCGCAGTTCGAAACGGCGCTCGCGGTAGGGCAGGGCACGGTGCGAGCGTTCGACTTCTTCCCAGCGGCGGATCGAGCGCCGCAAGACGCTGGGATGATCGGGTGCAAGCTCCTCGAGCCGCGCGAGCGTTGCAAAGCGCTCGGTGCGCCACTCGCGATGGTGGCAAAGCTCCTCGGTGAGTAGCAGCGCGGGGAGTGACTGAGGTTGGTCCGCGAGAACTTCGCGTAGCAGTGACATCGCTTCATCGGTGCGATCTTCGGCGTAGAGCTCTTCGGCCTGGGCGATGCGAATGGGGACGATCTTGGGGTCGGCGGCGAGCGCCTGCTCCCACACGCGAGCACACCAGTTTTCGCGCCAATCTCCAGGGAGGTACGTCAGGCTATCGTAGGCTCGCGTCACGGCTATCGCGTACGGGAGGGTGACCCCCGGGCTCTTTTCGAAGCGCGCGAGGACTCGGCGGCAATCGATCGTGCGCCCCTCAGCCAGCAGCACCAACGCCAGCGCGAGCGTCCGGTCAGCGTCGAGTTTCGAGGCTTGCCACTGTCGCCACCAATCCACGGTCACGAGATCGTTTGGCGTGATGTCTTTGCGTACGATCTGCGTCCGCCGGGAGTCGTCGCGGTCGCCATTGACAGCGTCTAGCAAGACGGTGTCGGCGGGGCGATCGGTCAGCGCAACGGGGTGGCCATCGCGATCGCGAAGCATCAAGCTGAAACGAGTACCGTCGCATTTGACGAGCAACTCGTGGCTCCCCGCGGCGAGTGCAACGCCTGTGCGCACTACCGCAGCGACGTCATC
>JBCCHQ010000173.1:0-12019 GCA_039028735.1 Planctomycetota bacterium
CTCCTGAACGAACCGCACACGCTCTTCCACCACCTGGGTTTCCTTCCACGGCACCGCCGAACCCCCTCTCTGGAGCCCGACATCTTCGTGTCACCCATGTAATGAGAATATGTGTTACCTATGTATCGCGAATGTACCCCCTTTTCCCCTTTTCCCCTTTCCCCTTCCCCTTCCCCTTAATCTCAACCGGAGCAGCGCACACCGCACGAAAAAAGCCGTGCTCACGTCAGTGAGGCACGGCTTCGTTCGGTTGTCGTTTGAGTTGGTCGCGCTAAAGGAACAGCAACCGCGAGCAGCTCTTGCAGACGATCAACTCATCCTCGGCCTTGAGTTGGTTCACCGTTTGTGGGCTCAGCGTCATGTGGCACCCCGAGCAGACGCCGCCGTCGCCGGAAACGACGCTGCGTTCTCGGTAACGATCGAAGAGTCGCGCGTACATGTCGTAGCTCTCCGCGTCGAGCGGCTTGACCGCCTCTTCGCGGGCGGTGACGAGCTCTTGCGCTTCTTCACGGATCTCGGCTAGCTCTTCGGCGGCCTCTTGAGCCTCTTCGCTGAGATCGACCTCGGCGCCCTCCAGCTTCTCGGCCAGCTCCTTCAGCGATGCAGCGATCGTGTTCAGCTCGGTCTGCACGCCTTCGGCTTGCGTGGCAAAGCCCGCGCGCTCCGTCTCGTAGTTCGAGACCTGGACGTTGAGCGCGTTGTACTCATCGTTTGAGCTGACGCTCGTCAGCTTGTCCTTGGAGCTTTGGATCTTCTCGTCGCACGACTTCACCTCGAGCTGCAGGCGGTCGTGTTCCCGCATCTTTGTGCTTTGTTGCTCCTCGAGCTGCTGCTGTTGCTGTTGATAGGCCGTGACCTGCTCATCCTGAGCATTGACGACCTGCGGGCGTGCCGCCACTTCCTTGAGTAGGATCTCTAGGCGGGCGTCGATTGCCTGCAGTCGTAGGAGTTTTTCGATCTCTGGGTGCACTCCGCGTTCTCCCTCCACCGGATCATCGAGGCGAGATCCTAAGGGATTTTGACACCCCTGTCAGGGGGCTTTCGGTGGTTTCGGGCGTGATTGGGCGCGTCGGTCGGGGGATCAGAGAAGCACCAGTGGGTTCTTAAGCCGAGTCTTGTCCACGAGGCCGAAGCCTCGGGGGCAGTCATTCCTCTAGGGGCGTCGTTGCCGATGCCCTCAAACGATCTACCCGGACCTATCCCACGCCGAAGCGACGGGGCGGAGCGGACGACTCCTTCGCCCTTATTTGATCTTCCTCCGGGTGGGGTTTGCCCTGCCAGAGATGTCACCATCTCCGCGGTGAGCTCTTACCTCGCCATTTCACCCTTACCTGCGGCCGTCGGCGGAACCGACAGCCATGCTGCAGGCGGTATCTTTTCTGTGGCACTTTCCCTGGGATCACTCCCGGTGGGGGTTACCCACCACCCTGTCCTGCGGAGCTCGGACTTTCCTCGGACGAGGACGGATCCTCGTACGCGACTGCCTCACCCACTGGTGCAGCTGCGGATGCTACTGGAAGAGGACCGAGATAACTACGACGAGGGCTGTGAATGTAGCGATGCCGCCGACAACGACTCCGAGGAACGAGATGATTTCCTCGCGCAGTGTCCGTTGGAACGGCTCGGAGATCAGCAGGTTCACGGCGCCAGCGCACAGCGTGATGATGATAAAGCAGATGATCTGCGAGATCATTTCTTGGCCCCTGTTTCACTCTCCTCGGGAGCACGGCGTGGCTCGAACATCCGTTCCGCCAGATCGAACAGCACCAGCAGATTCAACAAACCGGCGACAGCGCAAAACAGCACCCCAGTATCGTTGTAGCGGGGGACATGCTCGTACTGGTTGATCGTCGCGTCCCGGTGAAGAACCTTCTTGGCCTTGCGGACAGGGTCGTAGTGCAGCAGGGGTAGCGTTGCTCCGCCGACCCAGATCTCGGCGTAGAAGGCGTACTCGTGCAAATCACGCGATACGGCTTCCCAGTCGCTGAGCTCGAGTCCCACCAGAAACGACGTCGCGATGATCAGGAACAGAATGACACCCTTGCGGCGCCACCCAGCCAGATAGTGCCCTAGGCCTGGGACGAGCCAACCGGCGACCAGGAACGAGAGCTTGCTCGGTGTTATCTTCGACACGGAGTGCCTTCCCTTACATCTCGAACTTCTCGCCGAGGTAGTACCTGCGGGCATTGGGGTCGGCGAGGATCTCTTCCTTGCTCCCTTGAGCAATGATCCGGCCGTCGTAAATGATAAAAGACTGGTCCGTCGTGTTCAGGGTCTCACGCACGTTGTGGTCTGTCAGCAAGATCCCGATCCCTTTGCGCTTGAGGTGCAAGATAATCTCTTGCAGATCAGATACGGCAATGGGGTCGACGCCGGAGAACGGCTCGTCCAGCAGCATCAGCGCTGGGCGAGTGATCAGGGCCCGCGCGACTTCGAGGCGCCGCTTCTCTCCTCCGGACAACACGCCGGCCTTACTGTCGACCACGCGCTCGAGACCGAACTCCGTGATCAGCTCGTCGAGCCGTGAAGTCCTTTCGACCGGCGACATCTTTTGGGCTTCCAAGATCGCCATCAGATTCTCGGCGACGGTCAGTCCCCGAAAGACCGACGATTCCTGGGGTAGGTAACCCATGCCGCGGCGAGCTCGCTGGTACATCGGTAGTGACGAGATCTCTTCGCTCTTGAAGAAGACCTGCCCCTGATCGGCGCGAATCATCCCCATCGTCATCCGGAACGTCGTCGTCTTGCCGGCGCCGTTCTTCCCGAGTAGCCCGATGATCTGCCCTTCGTCGACCGAGAACGAGACATGGTCGACGACTCGTCGGTTACCAAACGCTTTACATAGGTTCTTCACGACGAGCATTAGCGGATGAATCCTAACTCCCAGTGCCACGGCAGCGCTGGCCAGAAGATGATGAATGCGCGGCCGAGCAGGTTGTCTCGATGCAGCGCTCCCCAATAGCGAGAGTCCAGGCTATGCCGGCTGTTGTCGCCCATTGCAAAGTAGTCGTCTTCGCCCAGCACGGCCGGTATACCGCCCACGCCATGCGACGGGCGGCCAAACCCTGGATTGGGGTCCGTGTAGTAGTTGTCACGGGCCACGCGCACTCGTTGCAGGACTCCACCGACGCCGTCAGCGACCAGGCGTACGAAGTTCTGCCCCTTCTTGGTGTCGGACCACTCCGGTGGTAGCGGCTGTTCGGCGATCGTCTCACCGCCAACCCTGAGGACGAGTTGGCGCTCGGCGACGAAGAATTCGATCTCGTACGCTTGCTTGTGCTCGAGGACCAGGTCACCGAGCTGCCCAAGTTCGGTGCGGCGTGTACCGTCCGAGCTCCGCGCTTCGAGGGAACCTGGTTCTGCCTTTGTGCCGGCGGCCCGGGCTGGGATCGCACAAGCGAAAGTCGCATCGCCATTGATGACTTCTAGGCGTAGCTGGCCATCCCCGCCGTTGACGGTGATATTTGCGAGGAGTCGCAGGTCGTAGACCCGAGGGAGCGTGGAGTGGGGGTCGGCGGACATGCTGCTGTACGGCACGCGATCTCGGATCTCGCGCTGATAGGTCATCGCAGTGCTCTTGTCGAGGCCGTTGAAGTCGAAGCCAGCCTCTTCCGACTCCTTCCACCCCTTGTCGAAGCGCCAGGCCTTGGTCCGGACGTAGCCCTGTTCCGCAATGTCACTGTCGTGGACTTGGTACCAAAGCTCGTCCTGGGCCCATTGCGGCTTGCGTTCGATCTCGCCGTTGATCCAGATGTCTCCGTCGCGCACTTCGAGTGTCTCGCCGGGGAGTCCGATCAGGCGTTTGATGTAGTTTCGCTGGCGGTTGAAGTGGAAGACGATCACCTCCCAGCGTCGCGGCTCCCGCACCTTGTACAGGAACTTGTTGACCAAGATCTTGTGTCCACCCTGTGCGTCCGATCCGAACTGAAAACGTCCCGGCTTCACTTCGTACACTTCCTTGTACGACATCGTGCAGTTGGGGCAGTGCGCGGTGATGACTCCAAGTCGCATCGGACCGCGAAAGCCACTGGGGGTCGTCGGTTTCTTCATGTTGCAGTTTGGACAGTGGGCTTGTGTGGGCTGCCCGGGCGTCCGGTCCTCGATGCGGCAGCCGCAGTCGGGGCAGTTGCCTTCGTAGAGGAACTCATCTTGGAGGAAGGCCTTGCGTGCGTTCAGCCGGTTGTCGACGTGACCGCTCGGCAGGGTTTCGATTCCAATGTCGACAGTCGTGTCGCAGTTGGGGCAAGTGCTTTGGATGTGGACACCGTTCAAAGCTGGCGCCATCGATCCCGTCGGAATTTCGAAAGCTTCCAACGAGAAGTGCCGGATGATCAGGGCCAATATGATGGCCACCAGCACAGCTTCCGCGTTCTCGCGCGCTTTGCGCCAGGGACCGACTTGTGCCTTCTCGTCCTTCTTTGCGCTCTTCTTGGCGCCATCCTTGCGCCCTTTGGTGGTGTCGGCGGTGGACTGCTTCTGTGACTTCTTGCTCAAACCGCACCTCGGTCTCGGGTCATTGGAATCGGGAAGTCACCATTGGTAACAGCGGCAGCGAGTTGCTGCAGAGCCCGGCCACGGTGACTGATCGCGTCC
This sequence comes from Planctomycetota bacterium, assembly GCA_039028735.1. GTDB lineage: Bacteria > Planctomycetota > UBA8108 > UBA1146 > JAJFFE01 > JBCCHQ01. The sequence continues at coordinate 4,594 of JBCCHQ010000173.1, forward strand.
TTTTCGGCGGCGGTCATTTCGGCAAAGCTACGCGTCTGATTCGTTGGTACAAACACCGGATCGTAACCGAAGCCTTCGGCGCCACGAGGAGAGGCGCAGATCGTCCCCGTGCACACACCTTCGGTGTGGTACACCACTTCGTCGCCGACGCAGCAGACCAAGACGCAGCGAAACTGAGCGCTGCGATCAGCCACATCCACCAAACGCTCGAGGAGCAGTTGGCAGTTATCTTCGTACGTTGCCTTGGGACCCGCAAAGCGAGCGGAGAATACGCCCGGAGCGCCGGCTAGCCCGTTGCACTCGAGGCCGGAGTCGTCCGCCAACGCTGGCAGGCCAGACCAATGCGAGAATTCGCGCGCTTTGATGATCGCATTGTCGAGGTAGTTGTCTGCGTCCTCGACGGGGTCGGGCGAATCGGGGCCGACGTCATCCGGAGTGAGGAGACTGTCAGGAGTGGCACCGAGGGCGCGAATGATCTCTCGCCGCTTGTCGCGGTTCTGACTGGCCAGTAGGATAGAACTCAAAGTCCCTCCAAGGAAAAGGCCCACAAGGCTACTCCGCCCGAGCTTCGCAACGGTGGCTCGAGGAACGATGTGGTTACCAACATGAACAGTACCGCAACAAGGCGCCTCGCTCTGCGCCGCAGGATTCTAGGTACGACCGCTGAGCAAGGCAAGGGAGCCCAACGCAAAGGGTGTTCCCACCTGTCGAAACTTCTCGTTCTCGGGGCGTTTTGGAGCACGCTCAGCATGCCGACGTTCGGGGTCTGCGACGTCCTTCGGCTCAAGAACGGCAACGAGTTCCGGGGTCGCGTCAGCGAAAACCCCGATGGATCCTACGAAGTCTTCGTAGAGCCAGGGCATGTGTTCCGCGTCGCCCGAAGAGAGGTCTTGGAGCGCATTCCGGGTGAGGCTCCCTACGACGAGTTCCAACGCCGCTTCCGTGCCTTGCGCGACAGCGATCGGCAAGGTTGGATCGAGTTAGCCACCTGGGCAGAGCGGATGCGGTTGCGGCAGTCGGCGCTCCGAGCCTTTCGGCGAGTTCTCCAGGTCGACCCACATCACGCGGGAGCTCGCGATCGACTGGGCTTTGTGTTGTTTCGCAATCGCTGGGTGCCGCGCAGTGAACTCGAAGAGCAAGGTCTGGTTCGGTTTCGCGGTTTGTGGATGCAGCCCCGCGACGTCGAGGACACTCGCCGCAAGGAAGCCGAGCAAGAGTTCCGGGCACTCCTTGCCGATGTCCACGCTGACAATCGCTACTTGCGTGAGAACGCGCTGCTGACGTTGAGCAAGGAGGACAATCCACGGCTGTTGCCGCTGCTCGGCGAACTGACGAGCAGCGACGAACCTCTCGAACGTGTCGTCGCCGCACGGATCCTTGGCAACTTCAGCTACGAACAGTCCGGGGATGTCATCTACGGAGCGATCTTGTCGGAGCGCCGCGACGAAGTCGTGCTGGCTCTCGTGGCCGCCCTACGCGGTCAAAAGCAAGCCCTCGTCGGTGACCGAGTGGGTGCGGCATTGGCAACCCATCAGCAGTTGCAACCCGCGCAGGTCCAGAACCTCTTGGTGCTCGCGGAAAACTGTCCGACCAAGAGTGTGATTCCGGGAGTCCTAGCGCTGCTCGACGAAGAACGCTGGGCGCGCCTCGCCGACCGCACATTGACTCGCATTCTCGGGGCGCCGTCGCGCGACGTCAGTGCTTGGCGGCGCTACTGGCGCGAGAATCGGAGCGCGTTTCCGACGGACTTGGGGTCCGGGTGGTTGCGGTAGCGGTCCGGGCTCTAGCCCTGAATTGGGAAGCCGTGAGTGGAGGCGACTGCGCCGACGGCCTCGAGACCCTGACAGCCAAGCTGTAGCAGCTCCTCCCAGGTCGCTCGTTCGATCGGGTCCGACTCCGACGCGCCTTGCACTTCGATAATCTTGCCATCCGGGGTGCCGACCAGATTGAGGTCGATTTCGGCACGACTGTCCTCGCGATAATCGAGGTCCAGGTGTGGCGCACCATGGATCAGGCCCACGCTGATAGCCGCTACGGACGCGACGCGTGGATCCTCGGCGAGAGTCCCTGCAGTGAGTCCGTCGCGGACCAGGTAGCCGAGCGCGATGCCCGCGCCGGTGATCGCCGCGGTGCGGGTCCCTCCGTCCGCATGCAAGACATCACAATCGAGCCGAATCGTGTATCCAGGGAAGCGGTTGCGATCGACGCTGGCACGCAGGGACCGCCCGATGAGGCGTTGAATCTCTTGACTGCGACCGTCGATCTTGCCGTCGCGGGCGCGCGTCGCCCGCGGACGCACAGCAAAGGGCATCAGTGAGTATTCCGCGGTGAGCCAGCCTTGGTTGTCGTTGAGCCACGGCGGTGTCCCCGACTCCATCGTTGCGACGCACAAGACCTGAGTCTTGCCCGAACAATAGATGACCGCGGTTCGTATCTCTTCGATGGGATCGGGGCGGACGGTGACAGGGCGGATCGCATCGTGCTCGCGCCCGGTGCGTGTGTAGGGCGTCGCTGCGGCCATGATTCTCCTTCGGGGTGACGGCGGTTGCTGGGCAGCCTTCTACCACAACCGTCGGCTTCAAGACAGACGTCCGTCTACGCAGCTCACGGGCTAGCGTTCGGCCATCGACGGGGCTAGAATCCCGGCCTCGCGACAGGCAGCCGTCGGGAGCGGCGTCACGGATAGGACGTCTCCGGCTACCTCGCGATTGCGACCGCGGGGCCGACGGTATTGACTCGCCGTCGTCGCCCGAGGGGTTGAGGATTTGGACAGGCACCGGAGTGGCCCGCAGCGAAACTGCTGTAGTCGGCAGCTCCAAGCAAGTACGGCAGCGAGGAGGATCGTGCGCGTTCTAGTCGTCGGTGGCGCCGGTTACGTCGGCAGTCACGCTGTGCGTGAGTGTCTTCGTTGCGGCGTGGAGCCAGTCGTGTTCGACAACTACCTGACTGGTAGTCCGGATGCGGTGGCCGAGGTCGAGCGGATCAGTGGTGATCTACTCGATCCCAAGTCGGTCCGGTCGGCGCTGAAGAGTCGTCGTTTCGACGCTGTCTTCCACTTCGGTGGCCTGAGCTTCGCCACCGAGTCGGTACGCCTACCAGCGCAGTACTATCGCAACAACATCGCCGGCACCCTGAACCTGCTGCACACAATGCTCGACTGCGGCGTGGAGCGACTGGTCTACTCATCGACGGCAGCGGTCTACGGAGATCCGCACGAGATCCCGATCCAGGAGGATCATTCGCTGGCGCCGCTGCACCCGTATGGCCGTTCTGCTGCGATAGTCGAAGAGATCCTTGCCGATACGGCAGCACGACAAGAGTTGCGCTATGCGTCCATTCGCTACTTCAACGCGGCGGGAGCGGACCCGTCTGGAGAGATCGGCGAAGACCCGCAAGCCGGGACTCGTTTGATTCCGCAGATCTTTCGTACGGCGCTCGAGCAACAGCCGTCGCTGCGCATCTTCGGGACCGACTACGACACACCTGACGGAACCTGCATTCGCGACTTTGTGCACGTCAATGACATCGCTCAAGGGCATGTCTTGGCGCTAGAGAACATCGATCGGGAGCCCAATCAGATCTTCAACCTCGGATCCAACGAGGGCTACAGCGTTCGGGAGATCGTCGAAGAGGCACAGATGCTGATCGACCGACCGCTCGCGGTGGTCGAGGCGCGCCGCCGCCCTGGCGATCCTGCAGTGCTGGTGGCATCTGATGAAAAGGCGCGCGAGCGGCTCGGCTGGGAGCCGCGCCATTCGGACCTGACGACGATTCTCGAAACTGCCTGGCAGTGGCACAGTCGTCACCCCAACGGCTACAAGCGACCTGAGCAGAAGCCGCGGCCAGGTACGGGCTCCGAGCTGTTTGGAGACATCGCTGTGCGCCTCGGTTTTGTCAACGAGAGTGACGTTGATCGCGCTCTGGAGCGTCAGGGGCAAGAGCGGGATCAAGGCAACCCACACAAGCTGATTGGGATGCACATGCTCGAGATGGGGATTTTGTCGACGTCGCAACTGATCGACATTCTGAAGTACTACGAGGAGCGCTAATGCACGTCCCCGCGCGGCCACGACGCTTTCGGTCGAACTCTCTTCCGGTCTTGCTCGCAGCTGTTGTCGCGTGCGGCTTGGTACCGCTCGTCGGCGGCTGTTCGGGACTGCCGCAAGTGCCCAACGGCCGAACAAACGGTACGGTCGGATCAGACTACGGTCAGCCCGACACAACTGTGTTGGCGATCGTCGGCGACACGCCGATCACGGCGGGGGAGCTGCGCAAGCGGATCCTTGGTCGCTTCTATGGGCGACGTGCGCTGGAGGGGTTGATCAAGGAGCGCCTGTTTCGAGACGAGGCCGAACGACTGGGTCTGACCGTCACCGAAGATGAGGTCTCCGCGCGAGTGGATGAAGAGATCAACGCGTTGTTGCGACAAGTCGGGGGCAAGCGGGAAGATCTGGCCAAGGCATTCGAGGAGCAGGGGACAACGTTGGCCGAGCGCCGCCGAGACCTGTATCACGAGTATCGCAACCTGCTGTTGATCGAGCGAGTGGTCCACGCCCAGAGGCGGCGCTGGGGAGTCACCGACAAGGCCTTGCGCGCCCGCTACGCCGAGACCTACGCGCAAACGAGCGTGCGGGTGCGGCACATCGCCTTTCCCGTGAAAGAACAGCCCGCGACAGCGGCAGCGGCCGCCGAGGCACTTGCAGAGCTCGAGAAGACAGCGCAACAGGTCCAGTCGCAGTTGGCCAGTGGTGCGGACTTCGCTCAGTTGGCGCAGCGCTATTCTGGAGACCCAGCAACGGGTCCGGATGGCGGGTTACTGGGTTGGATGACCCGCGACGCGCTCCCGGATAGTGCTATGGCAGAGACCATCTTCCGGCTGCCGGTGGGGGTCGCATCGGACCCAGTGCGTCAGGATCGCTACGGCTATCACATTTTCCTGGTCGAGGAGCGACGGGAGGCGCAGCCGTTCGAAGCCGTCCGAGATCGTCTCGAACAAGAGATTCTGCAAAGCCCTCCGAGCGCTCGTGAGATACAATCGATCAGTAAGACGCTGCGGGGGCAAGCGGTGACGGTATTGACGGAGCCCGTCTTCGAAGAAGCGTCGACCCCACGAAAGGAACAACGTTGATCGCGCGACAGCCGAATCCCGAGGAAACTCCAGACGACGCCGGCGAAGCTGCCCCGAAGGGGAAGAAAAAGCGAGCCGCGACGAAGAAGCGTGGTCGTAAGAAGAGAATCGATTCCCCCGCCGAATCAGAAGAGGCTCCCGAAGCTGCCGCTTCCGATGACGAAGCCCCGGCGGAGGAGGAGGCAGGAACCGTCGCAGACGCGAAGTCTGCGGGCGCAGACGAAGCGATCAACGAGGCGACCGCGGGGGAGGAAGAAACGACGATACAGCTGCAGGGAGACGATCTCGTCCACTGCATCGAAGCCTTGCTGTTTGCGTCACCCGAGCCCCTGACGCGCCGCCGTTTGTACCGGATGCTGCGCGCGGAAGCCCCGAAGAAGGATATCGAAGACGCACTGATCCGCCTGGAAGCGGACCTGGTCAGCAGCGGTCGCGGCTACCAGCTGGTTGAGGATGCGTCAGGCCTGCGCTTTCTGTCGCGGGCCGAGTTTGCGCCGTACGTCGCGCGATTGCGTGGCGAGAAACGGCGCATCCGCATCTCGCAGGCTGCGTTCGAAACGCTTGCTGTGATCGCCTATCGGCAACCCGTGGGGCGCGCTGACCTCGATACGATTCGCGGTGTCTACAGCGGTGCCATCGTCAAGCGGCTGTTGGAGTGGGGGCTGATCAGCATCGTCGCCCGCGACGAAGATCGTATTGGTCGACCTCACCTGTACGGGACGACGAAGTTGTTCCTCGAGGAGTTCGGCCTGCCGGGGTTGGGTGACTTGCCAGAGCCGTCGCAGTTCCTCGAGTTCGGTGCTCAGAGCCGACTGCTGATTGGGCTGCGCGATGGCGAGACGGAAGACGCTGCGGCGCCCGTCGCGGGAGACGGCGATGAGGAAAGCGAAGGGACCGCGGACGTGAGCCCAGAGGAAAGCGACGCTGCGGCAGAACCGAGCGACTCAGACAGCGATCTCGAAACGCCAACGAGCGAAGAGGCTGGCTCTGGCGACGACCTCGAGGTGAGTGTTTCCGAGGGCGAGCCAGCTCCTGTTGGAGTCGCGCCGGAGGGCAGCGACGAGGGCACCGCTGGAGAGCGCGAAGACGAGTAGCCAGCGCCTCTTGGGAGCGAGTAGGAGTTCCATTTGGGGTTCTTGACATCCCCCCGTCAGCTCGCTACCGTCTCGCTTCGCTGCGCCCGTAGCTCAACCGGATAGAGTGTCGGTCTACGAAACCGAAGGTTGCAGGTTCGAGTCCTGCCGGGCGCGTTTTCTTTTCCCCCTGTCGGCGTGGGTTGCTGGTGAAGCGTCCTCCGGTAGACGAGTTCAACTCTGGAATCCCCTGGTTACAGGACGATCCTGACCGAACTCACATGCGGTTGGCTCTCAACGAGGCTCGGCGCGCGTGGCAAGAAGGGGAAGTGCCGGTTGGCGCAGTGATTGTTCACCCCGAGTTGGGTGTGATTGCCAAGGCGTTCAATCAGAAGGAAACGCTACGAGACGCTACCGCACACGCCGAGGTCCTCGCGATCGGGCAAGCGGCGCAGGCACTCGATGCCTGGCGACTCGAAGCGGCGACGCTGTACACGACGTTGGAGCCATGCCCAATGTGCGCGGGAGCGATCGTTCAGGCCCGAGTCACGCGCCTCGTCTATGGCGCCGCCGACCCGAAGGCAGGGGCCGTCGAATCCGTGGTGCGCTTACTGGAGCCAGGGCTCTTCAACCACGACGTGACCTATGAAGGAGGCGTCCTCGCCGACGAATGCGGCGAAATACTGACTCGTTTCTTCCGGGAGCGTCGTCGCAAGTAAGACAAATCAAGACCATACGCGGAGAGGTGCCGGAGTGGTCGAACGGGCCGGTTTCGAAAACCGGTGTACTTCACGGTACCGCGGGTTCGAATCCCGCCCTCTCCGCCATCCAAAAAACCGGGCCGAGGGCTTCGTCGATCGACGGGGTCGTCGGCCCTGTTTCTTTGGAGGGCGGAGAGGATGAATTTGGGTTCAACGCCTGACGGCGTTGAGACCGATCCGCCATCCGAGAAGTTGACGGCCGAGGGCTTCGTCGATCGACGGGGTTGTCGGCCCTGTTTCTTTGGAGGGCGGAGAGGTTGTTTTTGGGTTCAACGCCTGACGGCGTTGAGACCGGATGATGGGCGACGGGTTGGGGAGCTACGGGGCGTGTGGCCTTGGCCACCGGCCTTCGGGAAGCTTGCCCCCGGGCGGTTTTTCCCGTTGCCTTTGCCTTTGGCTTTCCCTGTGCCTTTCCCTTTCCCCAGCACCGAGCACCAAGCACCTAGCACCTAGCACCTAGCACC